>DBLZ01000103.1:0-914 GCA_002297545.1 Prevotellaceae bacterium UBA711
GTGATTCCTGCTATACGTTTAGAGTAGGAGAGGTTTCAGATGAGATCAACCGCCTCTTGCGCACGACGAAGGAGTCCTTATATAAAGGTATAGAGGCCGCATATGCCGGGAAACGACTCGGCGATATCGGTTCTGCCATTCAAGACCACTGCGAAAGCCAGGGGTTTGGAGTTGTAAGGGAGTTCGTTGGCCACGGTATAGGCAGGGAAATGCATGAGGATCCTCAGGTTCCCAACTATGGCAAGACAGGCAATGGCAAGCAGATAATGAACGGTTTGTGCATAGCCATTGAGCCGATGATAGTCCAAGGCGATAAGGCTATTTGGATGATGCCTGACAAATGGACCATCAAGACACGCGATGGCGGCTGGGCGGCTCATTACGAGCATACTATAGCCATCCATCATGGCAAGCCAGAGATCCTTTCTTCGTTTGAAGAGATAGAAAAGATAGAGAATCAATATTGAAGTTAAGCACAGAACTGTAAAGACATAATGGCAAAACAGGCAGTTATAGAACAGGATGGTGTAGTGGTGGAGGCTCTGTCCAATGCCAACTTCCGTGTAGAATTGGATAAGATAGGAGCACAGATACTTTGCACCATAAGTGGCAAGATGAGAATGCACTACATTAAGATCCTTCCCGGTGATAAGGTTAAGGTGGAGATGAGTCCATACGACTTGACGAAGGGTCGCATCGTATTTAGATACAAATAATAGACAGTAAATATGAAAACAAGAGCTTCATTAAAGAAACGTACCCCTGATTGCAAGATTGTCCGTCGCAAGGGGCGTTTGTATGTGATTAACAAGAAAAACCCTAAGTTCAAGACACGTCAAGGGTAATTTATTGCAAAAAGAAGAATAAAGTATATGGCAATTAGAATTGTTGGTGTTGATTTACCTCAGAACAAG
>DBLZ01000103.1:1146-80228 GCA_002297545.1 Prevotellaceae bacterium UBA711
AAACAACGTCAAGGATAATATTTTTTGTAACTTTGCACTCACAAAAAATTAAAGTCAATTTTCAAATATGGCAGTAAGAATCGTGGGAGTTGACCTCCCCCAGAACAAAAGAGGTGAAATCGCCTTGACCTATGTTTATGGTATAGGTCGCAGTAGCTCAGCCAAGATTTTGGAGAAGGCTGGTGTCGACAAGGACAAGAAAGTATGTGATTGGACCGACGACGAGGCAGGCAAGATTCGTGAGGTGATTGCTGCCGATTACAAGGTCGAAGGTGATCTCCGCAGCGAAATCTCTCTGAACATCAAGCGACTGATGGATATTGGTTGCTATCGTGGCGTTCGTCATCGTAATGGCCTTCCTGTTCGTGGTCAGAGCACCAAGAACAATGCCCGTACACGTAAGGGCAAGAAGAAGACCGTTGCTAATAAGAAAAAGGCTACTAAATAATAAATGATATGGCAAAGAAAGCAGTTGCAGTAAAGAAAAGAAATGTGAAGGTTGACGCTTTGGGTCAGCTGCATGTTCACAGTTCCTTCAATAATATCATCGTCTCTTTGGCTAATAGCGAAGGCCAGATCATTTCATGGTCTTCCGCCGGCAAGATGGGCTTCCGTGGCAGTAAGAAGAATACTCCCTATGCAGCTCAGATGGCAGCACAGGATTGTGCAAAGGTCGCTTACGATTTGGGTCTGCGCAAGGTAAAGGCATACGTCAAGGGTCCCGGTAATGGCCGCGAGTCTGCTATCCGTACCATACACGGTGCTGGCATCGAGGTAATCGAGATTATCGACGTTACTCCGCTCCCCCACAACGGATGCCGTCCTCCTAAGAGAAGAAGAGTATAATCCACAATGGACCTAAATAAAAGTAAGTAAAAGCTATGGCAAGATATATTGGACCTAAGTCAAGAATAGACCGCCGTTTTGGTGAGAGCATATTGGGATCTGAGAAAGTACGTTCACGCAGAAACTTCCCTCCTGGTCAGCACGGTAACAATCGTCGTCGCAAGACCTCTGAGTACGGTGTGATGTTGGCTGAGAAGCAGAAGGCCAAGTACACTTATGGCGTGCTGGAGAAGCAGTTCCGCAATATGTTTGAAAAGGCAGCCCGTACCAGCGGCATTACCGGTGAGATTCTGTTGCAGAACCTCGAGTGCCGTCTTGACAACATAGTATTCCGTTTGGGCATTGCCCCTACTCGTCGTGCTGCACGCCAGTTGGTCAATCACAAGCATATCGTTGTTGACGGTAAGGTTGTAGGTATTGCAAGTTATGCTGTTAAGCCCGGCCAGATTGTAGGTGTTCGTGAGCGTGCCAAGAATCTGGAGGTTATCTCAGATGCTCTTGCAGGTTTCAACCACAGCAAGTATCCTTGGATCGAATGGGACGAGGCCACCAAGTCAGGCAAGTTGCTTCACAAGCCTGATCGTGCCGATATTCCTGAGAATATCAAGGAGCAGTTAATCGTTGAATTGTACTCTAAATAATAATTAAGAATGGCGATATTAGCATTTCAAAAACCTGAGAAGGTAATAATGTTGGAGGCGGACGACAAGTATGGCAAGTTCGAGTTCCGTCCTCTGGAGGGTGGCTTCGGTACTACCGTAGGTAATGCTTTGCGCCGCATACTTCTTTCTTCACTTGATGGTTTTGCCATCAACACTGTATCAATTCGTGGTGTTGAACACGAGTTTGCTACCGTTCCCGGTGTAAAGGAGGATGTCACCAACATTATACTTAACTTGAAGCAGGTCCGCTTCAAGCAATTAGTAGATGAATTCGAGACAGAGAAGGTTAGCATCAAGGTTGAGGGCAAGACAGAGCTCAAGGCCGGTGATTTTAATAAGTATCTGACTGGATTTGAAGTGTTAAACCCTGACTTAATTATTTGCCATCTTGATGCCAAGGCAACGATGCAGATGGAGATTAGCGTGAACAAAGGCCGCGGTTACGTTCCTGCAGAGGAAAATCGTGAGTACTGCACCGATGTGAATGTCATCCCCATCGACTCAATTTATACTCCTATCAGAAATGTGAAATATGCCGTCGAGAACTATCGTGTAGAGCAGAAGACTGACTACGAGAAGCTCGTTCTGGAAATCACTACTGATGGTTCCATTCACCCGAAGGACGCTTTGAAAGAAGCTGCCAAGATCCTCATTTATCATTTCATGTTGTTCTCCGATGACAAGATCACTTTGGATAACTGCGAGGCTGATAACAACGAGGAGTTTGACGAGGAAGTTCTGCACATGCGTCAGTTACTGAGAAACAAGTTGGTAGACATGAACCTCAGCGTGCGTGCCCTCAACTGCTTGAAGGCCGCCGACGTAGAGACTCTTGGTGACTTGGTTCAGTACAACAAGACTGACCTGCTGAAGTTCCGTAACTTCGGTAAGAAATCGCTCACCGAGCTTGATGATTTGCTGGAGAGTCTGAATCTGTCGTTTGGAACCGACATCTCAAGATATAAATTAGATAAAGATTAAGAAAACTTATGAGACACAATAAGAAATTCAATCACTTAAGTCGTACTGCATCCCACAGAGCTGCTATGCTGAGCAACATGGCTGTATCTCTGATCATGCACAAAAGAATCACTACGACTGTGGCTAAGGCCAAGGCTCTCAAGAAGTATGTAGAGCCCATGATCACCCGCTCAAAGGAAGACACAACCAACGCCCGTCGCGTAGTGTTCAGTTACCTGCAGGACAAGCAGGCTATCACCGAACTGTTCGGTACCATCAGTGCCAAGGTTGCAGATCGTCCCGGTGGTTATACCCGCATTATCAAGACTGGCAATCGTCCCAGCGATAATGCTCCCATGTGCTTCATTGAGCTTGTTGATTTCGATGAGAACATGGCAAAGACTGCCAAGAAGGCCAAGCGCACACGTCGCTCCGGCAAGAAGGCAGCAGAAGCTCCTGAGGCTGAGGCTCCCGTAGCAGAGAATGCTGAGGAGGCCGCAGCAAGCGCCGAATAATTCTAAATTGCAATAATTGTGGTGCCTTCTCTTTACAGGGAAGGCACTATTTTTATATTGGGCATCCATACTAAGGACTATGATGAGATATTGTTTTTGGGGGTCAGCGGGTATTTCCGGTTGGTGAGGTCAGGCAACGCCCCCCCCTGGACGGCCGACACCAACTTTCTATGAAAGCCCGACGCCCCATCAGACAAACGGGACGGGCTGACGTCTTGTTGCCCCTCCGGGGCGCCAATGGCGGCTAATTTCTCGGAGGCCTTACCAACCGAAAATATCCGCAGACCCGTTTTTTTTGAGTGTGACCACCCTTGGATACTCCCAAAGAAGCATATCACATTATTGCCGATTGTCTGTTTGCCGGCCCGATGACTGATTTGAGTTAATTGATGTGAAGCCGGAATAGCTTGTGTTAAATAGTTATAACTAAGAAAACAGCCGAATGATATTTGTGTCTTTTTGCCGTACCTTTGCGGCATATAGGTTTGCGTGCTGTGCTGCATGGCCGGCAGCTTGGGATGCCACATATCAGGTGACGTTCCCAAACGTTGTTAGCAGATTCAAGAAGCAGGTCTCGTCATGTTTGTCCGTAATCGTGCCGTGTCTGTGTGCCTGTATGGGAGACTATATGTAAGACGTTATGGCTATTGCCAGTGGCAGTATTATACAGTTCGGAACCAAGATGACGAATTTAATTTCAGAGGATATGAGCAATTCGGAAGAAACAAGGAGATGCTATGAGCCCCCCGTAACCCAAAAGGTGCAGGTGGAGTTGGAAGGAAGCCTGTGCGGTTCGGCTGCTGTCACCAATCCCGATGATGAGAGGCAAGGTCGGATCAACGCCCATAAGACCAATGAGAGCTTTGATGTCGAGGGAGGCAGCAGTAGCGTCAATGGTTGGGATGTGGATGTTTGGTAAGAAGTGAGAATAACTACAATACAATTTAGACCATTAAGGCACATGAAGAAGTTATGCTTCCATATTATTGTTGCTGTTATGCTGGCATCATGCTCGGACAATGAGATGTCGGCACCCCAGCGGCCATCGGCACCAGGGACGGAGGTGAGTTTTGCGTTGCGCCTCTCGGGTTCGGACTTTTCTACCCGCACCGTTTATGATGATGAAGACGAATCTACCAAATCGTTCCCTGTCTTTTGGGTGAACGGGGACCGGGTGGCTATTGCTTCGCCCGGGGCGGCAGTCCCGCAGGCCACCTATTCGGTTGGGACAGACGGGGACAGGCAGAATTATGCAACGTCAATGACCAAGGTTGGTGATGCCGGCATTCAGTGGGGAAACTCTTTCCCGCAGAATTTCTATTCCGTCTATCCGGTTGAGTACACCGACGTGGACAATAGCGTGGTGAAGAATACTTTTGCTATCAACGGCAATACTGCCACGGCCACGCTTCACGTGCGTTCCACGCAACGCCAAGTGTTTGAATGTACCACTACCACTGATGGCGAGCGTATATTGAATATATGGAAGGGAACTCCTGTCGACGAGAACGGCATGAAGTATCCTGATGCCATAATGTATGCACAAAAGCAGATGAATGCCGATGGCGCTGTCGTGCTGCAATATATTCCGTTTACCACGGCATTCAATATAACGATAGACGGATATGAATTGACCGCCGGGTTTGACGATCCCCATATCGTAATCCAGGAAATAATCATCGAAGCACCTGAAGGCGTACAGTTGGCGGGAGATTTCACGGCCACGTTCAACGAGGATGCCACCACGCCTCCTGTGGTCGATGTTACAGGCAATTCCTGCGCGGAACCCAATGTCATCCGCATTCCGTGCATGACAAGCGATGTAAATTATCTCCATCCAGCACCTTCAACGGATGCATCGCGTGACATCATAAATGTCAACGTGTTCGCTATACCGATCGCCGGTAAGGTGACTGCCGACTGGAAACTGCATGTGAAAACCAATTACCGCACCTACACCCGTTCGCTCAAGCCAGCAGCATCTGACGGGGCAGGCACGCTCGTTCCGGGACAGGTACATAAAATGGAGATGCCGAACATCTTCATTACGCTTCCCGGCGAGACCACATTGGACCCTTCCACATGGATGCAAAAGATTCCACGTAATGTGTATATCACCGACCTTTCCTTGCCAGGGGCATGGTATTCCCGTCAGAAAGAGTATCAGGGAACTAACAACGGAGCTGAATGGACGATACGTGACTTGTGGAACAAAGGAGTGCGGGCCTTCTCTGTGGAAACCCGCACGTCATCGCGGGCAGTACCGCCTTATAATCCAAATGCCGTAGTGGTATCAGGTACGGGGCGCAATGGCGGGTTTGGCTCGAACAAGTATTATACCGGAGGTACACCCATCGCTGATGTAATGGGGAGTTTGTGTGATGCAGTAAGTGAAAAACGTTTCGGGTATGCGTTGTTGATGCTGTCGTATGCCGATGGTGGTGAAGGTGGCCACCGGCCGAAAGACTATGCCTACTGGTTGCAAGGAATATATGAAGCGTATAACGGCCTGTCTACAGAACGAAAAGCCGCAATACATGCTGATGCCATAAGTCCCCGGACCACTATAGAAGATGTCGCAGGTAAGGTCGTCCTTATGGTCAATGTGGCCTCCGGGCTTCCCGGAGGTGATATTACGGCAGGTGATTATAATCGCAAGTTGCCAGCATTGTTTACGTATGTCAACCGCAAGCGGACTCCCGGCACTGCGCCTGTGTCCATGATGCACTGGATGGACTGGCAAGATAGCTACATGAAGAATGTGGACATATTGGTCCACGACAATGACAATGTTGATGAGGCAAGGGACGCCTTGTCGACATTGGAGACAGACTATCTGTATTGCAATTATTCCATTGCTAACCGTACACAGCCAGATGGAGGCTCCGATGCTGATTTGCCCACTTATGCGCAACGCAAGACGGCACTCGGCCGCATCCTCCGCAACAGTTCCCTTTCATTGGAACTGGGTTGCCACAACCTGTTGTCCGTCTTCGCGGCCGGAGGCACGGAAGCCGCCTCTGCAACCAGTGGCACTAATACTGAGAACTTTGCTGCAAATATGAATCAATGGATACTTGACCGTCTGGATGAACGAATCCGGACAGAGAACTATGGTCCGTTCGGTAATGTCTTTTGCAGCTACATAGCCAACAAGGCCGGTTCGGTTGACGGCACAAAGATTATCGAGCGCATATTGCGTATGAACCAATTGTTCCGCCTCAGCCGTGACGAGAGCAAACCGGAGATTAAGGGTGTGAAGGGTACGCGCACCCTGCCACCTGCTGCTAATTCCGGCGGCCAAAACGGATGGAGCAGTTACTGACCTTTATGTAGCCGTGTGATGTTGCTCGCAACGTCACACGGCTATTTTTTTGCGCGAGTTCTATCGGACGCTCAATTGCCATAACATAACAAGTGATGTGCGTCGCAACAAAGAGAGCCTCTATCGTATACGTCGCTACCCGGGAAAGATGAGGCTTCCTGTTCCTTTTTTCCCCAGATGTTGCCCGAGTGTGGGAGAAAATCCCTACCTTTGCAGGTATCTTAGACAGTTAAGGTGTATCATAAAAGCAAAATGAACATGAAGTATTTCAGTGTTATTGTGGCCGCCATACTTATGGCCACATGTATCGGGGTTAATGCACAGACAGTCAAGCAGGGGTCGCTGGTACCATTGTTGGGCGTACGCTCCATGAGTGTGAATTTTGACTTTTCCAATGCCATGGTGGAGGGAGTGCGCATGACAGACTTCCTGCAGGATGTATATTATGGCGCAGACATCGCCCCGTTGACCTTGTTTGAAAGGGAAAAGAAGGAGATAGTGGGCGACTTCATAGAAGAGTTCAATGACGTCAAGTTCCCCCTGACCATTACGGTCGCTCCCAATGCTCCCATGCGTATGACAGTCGTAGTAAAGGAAGTGAACCGCAAGGGCAATACCGTCAGATGTGATTACGTGATATGCAACAGCAATGGCGAGCAGGTGGCCGTGATAGACATGACGTCCAAGGACGGGCGTGTCGGCTCGTTCACCAATCTGATGGGTGACGCCTTTGAAACCGCCGGCGAGGACTTGGCCAAGTTCATCAAGACTTCACTCAAGAAAGTGAGAAAGTAATCACTCTGCCCGGTACGACATGCCGGGCAGTTCTCAATTGATAATTATGGACGTAGATTTACGGCTTCGGCCCAACGACTGATGAAACTCAACGACGTATATAAGGTACTGTTCGATGGCGGACAGTTGAGCCTCGATCCTGTGGAAATGAACAGGGTGGGGCAGTGCCATGATTTTCTGAAGCATTTCGCTGCGGAGAAGGTCATATATGGCATCAACACAGGTTTCGGACCCATGGCGCAATGGCGCGTGGATGACAACCACCTGCAAGAGTTACAATACAACATCATACGCAGCCACGCCACCGGCATGGGAGTCCCCCTGTCCGACATAGAGGTCCGCTCTGCCATGATAGCCCGTATAGGCACGTTCATGCAGGCCCGTTCCGGCATACATCCATCCGTGATACTGCTGTTGCAGGAGTTCGTGAATCGTGGCATCTACCCCTTCATTCCCCAGCATGGCAGCGTGGGCGCCAGCGGCGATCTGGTGCAGCTTGCCCATATTGCCCTCTGCCTCATAGGCGAGGGGAAGGTTCATTTCCATGGCGAGTGGCTCCCCACGTCCGAGGTCATGCAGGCAGAGGGGCTGAAGCCCATGGGCATATACGTACGGGAAGGATTGTCTGTCACCAACGGAACCTCCGTCATGACCGGCATCTCGGTTGTCAATCAGTACTATGCCGAGAACCTCTTGCGCTATGCCACCATAGCCGCAGCCTGGATCAACGAGATAGCCGACTCCTTCGACGACTACATGTCGGTGGAGGAGAACGAGTGCCGCCGCCAGCCAGGCCAGCAGGTCATAGCTCGCTGGCTTCGCGAGGTCAGCCTGGGCAGCCGACACCTGCAGAAGCGCGAGCACGAACTTTACGACCCGTCAAGAAATCGCGATACGTACTTCGAGCACAAGGTGCAGGCCTACTACTCCCTGCGCTGCATACCGCAGATATACGGACCCATCTACGACACTTTGCAGAACACTGCCTCTGTGCTGGAGAACGAGCTCAACTCGGCTTGCGACAATCCTATCGTGGACTTCGAGACCGGAAACATCTATCATGGAGGCAATTTCCACGGTGACTACATATCCCTGGAGGCCGACAAGGTGAAGATAGCCATGGTACGTCTGGCCATGACGGCGGAGCGCCAGTTGAACTATCTCTTCCACGATCGCATCAATGGCATACTGCCTCCGTTCCTCAATCTCGGGACGCTCGGCCTGAACTACGGCATGCAGGCCTGTCAGTTCACCGCCACCTCCACCACGGCCGAGTGCCAGACCTTGGCCATGCCCAACTATGTCCACAGCATTCCCAACAACAATGACAACCAGGACATCGTCAGTATGGGCACCAACAGTGCCCTTCTCTGTCGTCGTGTCATAGACAACGCCTATCAGGTGATGTCCATCCTGTACATCGCCCTGGCACAGGCCACCGATTGTCTGGAACTGGCCGACAAGCTCTCACCCCGTACCCGCGAGCAGTACACTGCCATACGTACTATCTGCCCCAAGTTCATTGAGGACACACCGTTCTACGACGAGTTGCAGCGGACCGAGTCATACCTGCGTACCAATATCGTCGACTATCTGCGCGCATGACGTGCAGCATTCATTCACTATATAACAAGACACCAGCGTTATGAAAAAGTATCTGATTACCATGCTCTTCGTGTTGGTCGGGAGCATGAGTGCTATGGCCGGTTCCGGCGTAAAGGTGACAAAGGGTGACAGCAAGTTCTTGAAGACGGCCGAGGGCAATGCCGTGCTCGTCTTCGACTGGGAGGGGGCCACCTATGACAACAAGATGCCACTCATCGAGCAGTTCACAGATCTGGAGTTGCTGAAGCCCAAAGCATGGAACGGTTTCCGTGAGGTCTTCAACAAGAAGTGCAAGAACGTGCAGGTCGTGAGGGATGAGGCCGATGCCAGATACAAGTTTGCCATGAAGGTCGTCAATATGGACCGCTACATCAAGGTCACGGGTCTCATTCCCGGTCCCGCCACCAAGGTGTGGGGCGTCATGACGGTGACCGACCTCACTACAGGAGACATCATTGCCGTGGTGGAGGTGACCAAGGTCGATGGCGGCGCCAATCCGTCACCCGACGGCAGCTTCAGCGATTGCTTTGAAGAGTTGGCAAAGAAGGTTGTCAAACTGAAGTAAGTCCATCCATTCCATTACATCTGTGTCCCGAAGGCACCATCTGCTTTCAGGCGTGTTTCATAGTGGCACATCCTCACTCACACAAATAAAACGAAAAGGCCATGAATCTATTTCCAGAGCTAAAGAAGAAATATACCAAGGAGCAGCTTTCGGCACGTGAGGCACAACGCCAAGCCGAGTTCATCGCCTTTGGCCCGGTAGTATTCCAGACTGCCCGCATCATGCTCAAGCATGGCATCCTGGACATGCTGCGCGACAATTCCGGCGGCCTCACCATCGACGAGATTGCCACCCGTGCCGGTCTCTCGCACTATGCCGCCCAGTGTCTTCTGGAGGCATCGCTGTGCATCGGCATAGTATTGGTGGATACCGACACGGACCGCTTCACACTGTCCAAGACGGGATGGTTTTTGCTCAACGACCCCGCTACCCGCGTCAATATCGACTTCAACCACGATGTCAACTACCTCGGGTGGTTCCATCTCGAGGAGTCGCTCATGGAGGGCAAGCCCGTGGGGCTGAAGACCCTGGGCGACTGGCCCACGGTCTATGAGGGCCTTTCCTCCCTACCGCCGCAAATACAGAAGAGTTGGTTCGGCTTCGACCATTTCTATTCCGACCACTCGTTTGACGAGGCATTGCATATTGTCTTCGCCTCACATCCCCGCACCCTGCTGGATGTCGGAGGCAACACCGGCCGCTGGGCATTGCGCTGCGTGGGCTACGATGCCGATGTGAAGGTCACCATCCTGGATTTGCCCCAGCAGATAGGTCTGATGCAGAAGAACATCCAGGGCCATCCGGGCAGCGAACGCATAGACGGCCTGGGCGTGAACCTTTTGGATGAGTCCTGCGAGATGCCCGTCGGACACCGCTTTGATGCCATCTGGATGAGCCAGTTCCTGGACTGCTTCAGCGAGGAGCAGATAGTAAGCATCCTGCAGCGTGCATCCCGTGTGATGGATGCCGACACACGCCTCTACATCATGGAGACACTGTGGGACCGCCAGCGTTTCGAGCCTGCTGCCATGTGCCTCACCCTCACCAGCCTATACTTCTCTGCCATAGCCAACGGCAACAGCAAGATGTACCATTCCGAGGATCTGGAGCGTCTGGTCCGCGAGGCCGGACTTGCCGTGGAGACCATCCACGACGGTTTGGGCCAGGGCCATAGCATCATGGTCTGCAGGCGTGCCATGGACATGTAGAATTTGGGTTAAAGTCATACATAATACGAGTGAGTGAGCTGAAACACGATAAATGGGCTGGCACGACATACGGCAACGGCTGGATGCACCGTTGGCTCATCAGGATACTGAGAGTCACGGACGTGCGCCTGCTCTATGCGTTTGCGTCAGTCTTTGTCGTACCGCCAACGCTTTTGGTCAATGCATCTGCCCGTCGCGCCATATACGGCTATTTCCGCCGTCGCTGGGGATACGGCCCTGTAAAGGCCGCGTGGATGACCGTGCGCAATCATTGCGCTTTCTCGCAGGTAGTCATAGATCGCTTTGCCATGTACGCCGGCAAGCGCTTTCGCATAGACATAGAGGGGTATGAGAATTTCCTGCGCCTTGTCGGCGGGCCGGCAGGCTTCGTGCAGTTGAGTTCCCACATAGGCAACTACGAGATAGCCGGCTATTCCCTTGCTGTGGAGAACAAGCGTTTCAATGCCCTGGTTTTCGGAGGCGAAAAGGCCAGCGTGATGGCCAACCGCAACCGTATGTTCAGCGGCAACAACATACGTATGATACCCATGTCGGCCGACATGTCGCACGTGTTCATGATGGACGCCGCCCTTGCCGACGGCGAGATCCTCAGTATGCCGGCCGACCGCATTTTCGGCTCGCAGAAATCCTATGAGATTGACTTCCTTGGCGCCCCTGCCCGCTTTCCGCAAGGGGCATTCCTGCTGGCCGCCGTGCGCAACGTCCCGGTTCTCTTCGTGGCCGTGATGAAGCAGTCACCCACGTCCTATCGCATTGTGGTGAAGGAGATACCCGCTCCGGCCGGAGGCAGGGCCAAGGAGCGTGCACGCGCTTTGGCCGAGGCATACGTGACCGAGCTGGAGGATGTCGTCAGGCAGTATCCCACACAGTGGTATAACTATTTCGACTTCTGGGCACAATGACGGACGTTTCATGGATAGACATACACGAGCTCCTGCCGCAGCAGGAACCTTTTGTGATGGTGGGCAGCCTTGTTTCCTTCGAGATGTCTCATGTCGTCACCGCCACCATCGTGCCGGAGGATAACCTTTTCGTAGCCGGTGGATGTTTTACCGCTGCCGGGCTGATAGAGAACATGGCCCAGACGTGTGCCGCACGCATAGGCTATATCAACAAATACATCCTGCATCGGGACATAGCTCCGGGTGTCATAGGTGCCGTGAGCCGTCTTCGTCTGTACCGCTGTCCTACAGTGGGGGAGGCGTTGCAGACAACGGTGGACGTTGTGGAGGAAGTTTTCGGCCTGACCCTTATCCGGGCATCCATACATGTGGGTACCGAGCTTATAGCCGAGGGAGAAATGAAGATGGCCGAGGGAGGAACGGGATTTACCCTGCAACGGCCTGCGGAAAGCCCGGACGGCAGTCACGGGATGAGGGATGATACACGGCGTCCTTCGGATGCACACCCCACCGTCTTGCGGACAAAAGAACCGGTTGATCCGGTAGAATAAACCGGTTCTTTACGGTGAATAAACCGTTTCTTCCGGATGCATAAACCGGTTTATGCGGCCCGTATGCCGCAAGCCGCATGTCCGCGTCCCACGCGGTGTGTCCTTGGCTCCCGTGGATCGAAGGCCGGTTCCCGACAGGCCTTTGAGCCACGGAATGTGGAAAAGAGACAGTCCGGATGCAGTGCCAACGACATTTCAATACAGAAAAACGCTTGAAAAGAGACGGGCGTAACAAATAAATAACTATATTTGCAAACTATTAAGGTAAGGCCCGCGTCGCTATAGATGCCGTGCCGACTGTTCTGTCCTTGCATTACGCAAGATGCGACTTTATGGAAAGAAGCATGGATAACACACAGATATATAAACTCTCGGACAATATCATCTCTCCTCTTGGGATGACTGCCGGGGACAATCTGGCCGCCGTCTTGGCCGGGCAGTCCCGTCTGTGCCTGCATCATGGGCTGTATGATCTGCCCGAGGACTTCTGCGGCTCCGTGCTGCAACGCGAGGAGGTGGATGGACTGTTTGCAGCCGAGTGCGGTAGTGGAGACTATACGTTCTTTGAGCGCCTCTGCATCCTCTCCGCCGCCCGTGCCATACGGCAGGGTGGGGTGGACCCAACGCGGAGGGACGTCCTTTTCGTGCTGTCCTCCACCAAGGGCAACGTCGCATGTCTGGCCGATGATCCCATGGACGAACGTTGCTACATAGCCGGTTCCGCCATGCGGGTGGCGCAGTTTTTTGGAAACCCCAATGAGCCCATCGTGGCATCCAACGCCTGCATTTCCGGCGTCTGCGCACAGATTGCGGCTGTCCGTCAGCTGCTCGCGGGCCGATACCGCACGGCCGTGGTGACAGGGTGTGACACGCTTTCGCGCTTCATCATCTCGGGCTTTCAGTCTTTCAAGGCGCTTAGCACTTCCCCCTGCCGTCCATACGACCGCGACCGTACGGGGCTGAACCTGGGCGAGGCCGCCGGCACCATCATCCTGCGGACCGGCGGCGAGGCCGATGTCGATGCCGGCCTTTGGCAATTCCGTGCCTGCTCCATCCACAACGATGCCAACCATATCTCGGGTCCCTCCCGCACCGGCGAGGGGTCCTATCGTGTCCTCAGGGACATTTTGGACCGTGTTCCAGCCGGGCAACTGGCCTGCGTCTGTACGCATGGCACCGCCACTGCCTACAACGACGAGATGGAATCCATAGCCCTGCACCGTGCCGGCCTGGACACGGTGCCAGTCTGCGGCCTGAAGGGCTACTACGGCCACACCTTGGGAGCTGCGGGCATCGTAGAGACCATCATATCCATGGCCGCCCTGGAGCAGGGCGTGATACCCGCCACACGAGGCTACCGGGCACAGGGCACGACCTATGCCCTGAACCTGTCCGATGCGGTGCGGAGGACAGACCGCCTCGGTTTCATCAAGATACTGTCGGGCTTCGGCGGCTCCAATGCCGGCATAGCTTATGTGAAAGGAGGCCGCGCATGAAGACTCTCTCCACTCTGACCATCACCCCGGCCGGAGCCACGCTCAATGGCACACTGCTGGCCGAGGCCGGGATTACCGGCCTGTATCGCCGATTTGTGGGAGACTATCCCAAGTTCTTCAAGATGGATCACCTGTGCAAGTTGGGACTGCTGGGTGCCGAACTGCTGCTGAAGGACTTCACGCCCGAGGAGAAGGAGAGGGGCGCCGTGGTGATATTTAACCGCAGCGGCTCGCTGGATGCGGACCGGCACTACCAGAGTACGCTGGCCGCGGACAATTACTTCCCCAGCCCGGCCTTGTTTGTCTACACCCTGGCCAACATCGTCACGGGCGAGATAGCCATACGGCACAAGATATACGGCGAGACGTCCTTCTACATCATGGACGCCAGGGATGATACTGCGATGCAGTGCATCCTGGACAGCACCCTGCTGACGTCCGACCCTTCGTTCATTCTGACGGGATGGATAGAGTACGCCGGCGAGGACGACTACATCGCAGACATGAAGATAATGATACAAGAATAAACAATACACAAGACAATGGAAGAACTGATAGAACAACTGAAGGCACAGATCATCGAAGTGCTGAACCTGGAGGACATGACCCCTGCCGACATCGATGCCAACGCACCGCTCTTTGGCGAAGGACTCGGCCTGGACTCCATCGACGTGCTGGAGCTGATCGTGATGCTGGAGAAGGAGTACGGCATCCGTCTGTCCAATCCCGCCGAGGGCAAAGCCATATTCGCCTCCGTGGCCACCATAGCGGACTATGTGAGCAAGAACCGCAAGAAGTAGTTCGTGTGGTCTTTGCGTAGAATGCACGAGACAGACTGACACCGGACTTATGTCAGAAAGGATATTAGTAACGGGAGCCGGCATAGTGTCGGCCCTGGGTAGGGGCGTGGAGGCCACGTACGGTGCGTTGTTGCAGGGCGACAGCCGCATAGGGCGCGTACGCCATTTGCGCACGGAACACGTGGAGTGCCCCGTGGGCGAGGTGGACATGTCCAACGAAGAGATGGCCTCCCTGCTGGGTGTCTCCTATCCCGTTTCCGCCCTGCGTACCGTGATGATGGGTATGATGGCGTCCCGAGAGGCCGTGGACATGGCCGGGCTGGATGTCGGGGACTTGTCCCGCTCCGCCTTTATCAGCGGTACCACCGTGGGTGGTATGGATAATACCGAGGAGCATTTCCGTGCCCTCATGGACGCCGAGGCTACGGATGCGGACTACGAGGCTATGAAGTACAATGACTGCGGTGCCTCCACCGACCTCATGGCCGGGGCCCTGGGGCACTTCCGCATGGTCACATCCACCTCCACGGCCTGCTCTTCTGCCGCCAACGCCATCATCCTGGGGGCCAACCTCATACGGGCCGGCCTGGTGGACATGGCAGTGGTGGGAGGCAGCGAGGCTTTGACCCGTTTCCACCTCAATGGCTTCAATACGCTGATGATACTGGACACGGAGCGCTGCCGCCCGTTCGACCGCGACCGCCGTGGCATCAACCTGGGCGAGGGGGCCGCCTACCTTGTGTTGGAGAGCGAACGCTCGGCACTGGCCCGCCGTGCCCGGATCTTGGCGGAGTTGTGTGGCTATGCCAATGCCTGCGATGCCTTTCACCAGACGGCTACGTCGGAGAATGGCGAGGGCGCTTTCCTGGCCATGAGCCGTGCGCTGTCTATGGCCGGCATAGCACCGGAGAGGGTGGACTATGTCAACGCACACGGTACTGGCACGCCAAACAACGATGTGTGTGAGCTGGCCGCCATGCGCAGGATATGGGGCGAGCATTTGCCGCCATTCTCATCCACCAAGGCTTTCACCGGACACACTACCAGCGCGTCCGGCTCCATAGAGGCCGTGATATGTCTGTTGGCCATCATGCGGGGCCTGATACCGCGCAACATAGGATGGGGCAACCCCATAGAGGAGGGTGCGGTGCCCGTACTGGACAATGTCGAGGGTGCGGATGTGCGCTACGTCGTGGACAATTCCTTCGGCTTCGGTGGCAACGACTCCTCGCTGGTGTTCTCTAAATACAACGACGACAATGGCAAATAGATGCTACATACGTTCCGTGGCACAGGTGTCGTGCCAACAGCCGCTGTGCGACGACTGGCTATCGGCTCCGCTATCCCATGATGGCAGTTATGCCGGAGCCGTGGAACCACAGACGCGCGGTGTCATCAGCCCGGGTGATGCCCGTCGCATGGGCAAGATACTGAAGCGCACGGTATGCACCGCGTACTCCGCACTGACGTCCTCGGGAATAGAGATGCCCGATGCCATAGTCACAGGTACCGGCATGGGCTGTATGGAGAACTCGGAGAAGTTCCTGACAGACCTCGTGCTCAATGGGGAACACTGTCTGAAGCCTACGCTCTTCATGCAATCCACCCACAACACCATCAGTTCGCTGGTGGCCATAACGCTGAAGTGCCACGGATACAACAATACCTATTCCCACGGTGCTTTGTCGTTCGACAGCGCCCTGCTGGATGCCTGGTTGCAGTTGCGGAGCGGTGGCATCGCTTCGGCTTTGGTGGGCGCACACGATGAGGTCACCCCGTCCTTGGCGCGCATTCTGGAGCATACCCACCCCGAGTATGCCTTCATTTCCGAGACGTCCATGGCCGCCGTGCTCTCCGCCGAGGCAGGCGAGGGACCGGCGGTGGTGGTGGAGGATGTACGCATGGCCAACAATTGGACTGCGGAGGATGTGGCCGCATACCTTGGTGATGAAGACCGCGTGATAATAGCCGGTACGAACGGCAACGCCCTCAATGATGAACCGTACGCCCGTGTGCTGGATGCCTTGGATGCACCGCGCACGGTGTTGAGATACAAGCATGTCTTCGGCGAGAACTTCTCTGCTCCGGCCATGGCTTTCTATGTGGGAGCCACGTTACTGACGAGACAGGCGATGCCGGCGTTCCTGGTGGAAAAGGATGGAGGACATGGGGCGGGCGCACCGTTGGAAAGTGTCACCCTGCTGAACCATGCCGGCTTGGCCGCATGGTCGGTCGTAAGGTTGAGGAGGCTGTGATGATGTGGCAATTGTTGGGACTTTCCTTGCTCCAAAGCATTATGCTTTCCATGGGGCAGCTGAGTCTGAAGCTGGCCTTGGGACACATGCTCCCCTTTGAATGGTCGTTGCGCTTCTGGACGCACATGCTCACCAACTGGTGGTTTCTGCTCTGTGGCATCATGTTCGGCGGTGCGTCGCTCCTGTGGATGTACATACTGAAGCACTGGCCTCTGAGCATGGCCTATCCGATGGTGAGCATGAGCTACGTAATAGCCATGATCATGGCAGTGCTGTTTCTGCACGAAAGCATAGCCTGGAACCGTTGGCTGGGTGTGGGACTGATAATGCTTGGTTGCGTACTGGTGGCCAAGTGATGACATTGATATACTATAGAAGATGAAGAAGACTATACTCATGCTGCTGTTCATGGCGATGGCCGGTACGATGACCGCCATGGCGGCACCCTTGACGCCTCAGCAGAAGCAGCAGGCCATAGTTGCCATCAGCCGGGCGGTGTCCGGAATGGAGACGATGCAGTGCACCTTTGTGCAGACCAAGCACATGTCCATGCTGAATGACCGCCTGGTGTCACATGGCATCATGTACTATCGCCAGCCCGATAAGCTGCGATGGGAGTACACACGCCCCTACGACTATCTGTTCATCTTCAACGGTGCCAAGGTCTACATGGGCAACCGCTCCAGGAAGAGCGTCGTGGATACGGCTTCCAACCGCCTCTTCCGCGAGATAGCCGGCATAATGATGAGCACTGTGACGGGCAAGGCCCTGGCGGACCCCGAACGCTTCTCCCTGGATGTGGAGGAGGTGCAGCAGTCATGGCACGTCACTCTCGTCCCGAAGAAGAAGGAGTTGAAACGTATGTTCCAGAAGGTGGTGCTGGTATTCAACCGTGCCGATGCCGCGATACTCGGAGTGAATATCTACGAGAAGAACGGTGACCTGACGGAGATACTGATGTCCGACGTAACGAAGAACGCTAAGATAGATGAGGCACGTTTTGCTATTCCTCTTTAGCCTGCTGGCCTTTCCCTTGGCCATGCTGTCGGCCACGGAACGCTATGCCGTGACCATAGATATGGGGCGTGCTTCGCTGACCGGTGTCATGGTCATGCGTCAGGAGGCCGATGATGTCGTGGGCAGCATGATAAACGAGTTTGGCGTGTCGGCGATAGACTTCATGTATGACGGGGCACGTGACAAGGTCCGCCTTTGCCATGTGGTTCCGTTCATGGACAAGTGGTACATACGCCGCGTGCTGCGCCGCGACCTGCGCTTCTGCCTGTATATATTATACAATAAGGTGTACGGACGCAGGCATTCGTACGCGGTGAAGCAGGACGGAGACGCGGTGAGCATCACCAATGCGCGCTATGGCATCACCTATGCCTTTGCTCCGCTAAACACAGAAGAGACCAATGCTATTGAAAGATAATCTATATACGGTCACGTGCATGGACAGGGAGTGCTCTGCGGTGGACGTAGCCCTTTGCCCCGACAGCATCATATACCGGGCTCACTTTCCCGAGAGGCCTGTGACCCCGGGTGTGTGCATCATACAGGCGGCGGTGGAACTGTTGGGTCTTTTGCACGGACGTGAATACGTGCTGCAGGAGGTTTCGGCTGCCAAGTTCCTGCGCGTCATCAGTCCTTTGGACATGCAGCGGGTGTCATACGTCTTCACGAAGTCGGCCCCATCGGAACGGGGCGATACGGTGAAGGCCTGTGTCACCGTGCTGGAACCGGCCGCCAAGCAGGTCTGTGTCAAGTTGACCATCCTATGCCAGGCATCATGAAGCATATTGACGGCGACATACTGAAAGCTACCATGCGCGGCCACGGCATTTGCGTGGTGATCCCGACGTACAACAATGTCGGGACGGTACGTACTGTGGTAATGGAGACGCTGGAGTATTGCGATGACGTCATAGTGGTGAACGACGGCAGTACGGACGGCACACGGGAGCTGCTGGCCGGCATACCGGGCATAGATGTGGTGGACTATCCCCGGAACATGGGCAAGGGTACGGCACTAAAACGAGGTTTCATACATGCACGTTCCAAGGGCTTCCGATATGCCATCACGCTCGATTCCGACGGGCAGCACTACCCTGAGGATATAGAGAATTTTGTCCGGGCCGTGGTAGAGATGCCGGAGACACTGATAGTGGGCGAGCGCGACCTCTCCGGGGTGGACATCAATGCACAGAGTTCCTTTGCCAACAAGTTCTCCAACTTCTGGTTCCGGGTGCAGACGGGCATCAACCTGAGAGACACGCAGACGGGATTCCGTGTCTATCCGCTCGCCCGCATGCACGGCCTGGGGCTGCTGACGAGTCGTTACGAGGCCGAACTGGAGCTGCTGGTGTTTTCAGCCTGGCATGGCACGCCCATACGCTCCATTCCCATCCGCGTCTATTATCCGCCGAGGAGCGAAAGGGTGTCGCATTTTCGCCCGTTCATGGACTTCACCCGCATCAGCATACTCAACACCATACTGTGCATTCTGGCCGTGGTTTACGGCTTGCCGATGCGTATGTACAATGCCTTTGCACAGCGGAAACTGTTTGCCAATGACTTTCGCCCCTTTACACATAAGGATGGCGTACGGCGCAGTGCCGCCATCACGCTTGGCAGACTTTGGCGCTCGGCCTGTGGCGCTGCGTACTTCTTCCTGTGGTCCGTAGTGGTCTTTACGCCCATGACCGCCTTGTATTTCGCCTTGGGCTGGAACACCGAGACCAAGAGGTTGCGGTTTCATCGTATGCTGCAATGGCTGTCGGCTCACTTTCTCCGCATGCTTCCCGGCGCCGAGGTGAGATTCGAGAACCTCACCGACAAGACGTTCTCCACGCCGGCCATAGTGGTGTGCAACCATCAGTCTCTCCTGGATCTCCCCATGCTGATGGCCCTGCACCCACGGCTCATATTCCTGACAAACGACCGCGTGTGGCACAATCCCTACTATGGCCGTGTGATACATCGTGCTGAGTTCCTTCCCGTATCGGCCGGCATGAATGTAATCCTGCCACGGCTGAAAAGCTTGCGCGACCGAGGTTACTCCATTGTGATCTTCCCTGAGGGCACGCGCTCCGAAGACTGCACGATTCTGCCTTTCCATCAGGGTGCGTTCCATCTTACTCGCGAATTGCAGATGGACATCCTGCCCATAGTGTTGCACGGTGCAGGGCACTTTATGCCCAAGAAGGGCAAACTGTTTCGCAAAGGTAACATAGTCCTGAGGATATTGCCTCGTGTGCAGTATTGCCGGCAGCCTCAGTATCCCACCACCCGAGGCGAGGCCCGTGCTTACCGCCGTATGATACGCGAGCAGTACGACCTGCTGGCCTCGCAGCAGGAGACCTGTCATTATTTCAGCAGCCATATCCTCTATCGCTATGCCTACCGTGGATGGAATGTCGTGGCCCGATGCAAGGCCATGCTGAGGCACATCGACGATTACAGTCAAATCATAGACCGTGGGCCTTCGTCTGCGGGGGATATACATGGGCCATCAGAGAGGCACGGGACTACTCGTTGCGTCCGCATAGTTCATGCCGGCATAGGTGTTTTCCCGTTGCTCTATGCCTTGGTCAATAAGGATGTAGAGGTATATGCCTTCGAAGAATGTCTCGCCGACTATCGCATCGCCGTAGAGACGGCGGCACTGCCTCCAAATCTTCACTATATTCATGCCGTGTGGGAGGGAGACTGCTCCGTCGAGGGCATTAACTTTGACCGCACGATAATTATGGATCGCACTACGCCACACATTATATAACGTATATGCCAATGAGATACATTTCCGCTGTCCTTCTGCTATGTCTGTGCATGGTTTGCCCCGCTTCGGCACGGGACGGCATCAATATATGGGAGGGCACACGCTGCCATGCCGACGTGCGGCTGACTGCATACCCGGTCGAGGGCAGTGGCAATACGGCCTGCATAGTCTGCCCCGGCGGCAGCTACTTCTGGCTTGCCCGCAGGACCGAGGGCAGGGACGTGGCACGCTGGTTGCAAGCCAACGGCATCTCGGCCTATGTACTGGAGTATCGTGTGGGCGGAGTAGCGGCCTTTGTTACACGTTACCGCCTGTTGTCACGCGGACACCACTATCCAGACATGCTTCAGGACGTGCAGCGCAGCATACAGTTGCTCCGAGAGCAGGCTCCTGCCTTGGGCATCGCCCCCGACCGCCTTGGCGTGATGGGCTTCTCGGCCGGCGGACATCTGTCGGTGATGGCCGGAGAGTTCTTCGATACCGACGTGCTGTCGCCCCTGGGCATCTCCACCGGCGTCTCGTTGAGACCAGATTTCATTGTCCCCATCTATCCGGTGGTGACGTTGTCGGCTCCTGTGGTTCACAAGCGTTCGCGCCGCGGTATTCTTGGCGAGGGCCGTGCAATAACGCCACAGATGAAGGACTCGCTTTCGCTGGAAAAGCACGTGCGCCCCGACATGCCGCCAACGTTCCTCATGAACTGCGTGGACGACCCCATAGTTGACTATCGCAACTCCATGCTGCTGGACTCGGCCATGACAGCCATGGGCATACCGCACACCTACATACAATACCGTACGGGAGGCCACGGCTTCGGAGCCAGTCCCGACAAGACCACGTCCGAGGCCATACAGTGGAGGGAAGCGTTCCTGAAGTGGATAAGGACCGTGTTTGATTAGCCCGAAAGATCATTGCCATGGCCCTATGCCATAAGCATCCGGCCCCTATACCTTATTATATATATGACACAAGACATGGAAGACATAGAGTTTCGCTCTGCGGAGGACATCCGCGAGTATCAGAACAAACGTCTGCAGGAGGCCTTGGCCTACCTGCAGGGACATTCGCCATACTATCAGCGCATGTTCCGTGAGAACGGTATAGATATTGCCGCCATCCGGACCATTGACGACCTGACCGGGTTGCCATTTACCGAGAAGAAGGACCTGCAGCTCTACAACCGTGACTTCCTCTGCGTGCCTGCAGAGAAGGTAGTAGACTACATCACCACCTCCGGCACGCTGGGCGACCCCGTCACCTTTGGTTGCACCGATCGTGACCTGGATCGTCTGGCCTACAACGAGAAGAAGTCTTTTGCATGTGCAGGCGTCCGTCCAGGCAACATAGTGCAGTTGATGACCACGCTGGACAAGCGTTTCATGGCGGGCTTGGCCTATTTTCTTGGCATACGTGCCCTGGGCGCGAGCATAGTACGTGTTGGCAACGGCATGCCCGAACTGCAGTGGGACACCATCACCCGTCTGCGTCCCGACACCATCATGTGCGTTCCCTCTTTCATACTCCGCCTGATAGAGTACGCCGAACAGCACGGCATAGACTATCGTCATTCCAGCATACGCCGCATCATAGGCATAGGCGAGGGACTGAGGGAACAGGACTTCAGCCTCAACCTCCTGGGGCGGCGCATCCACGAGAAGTGGGATGTGGAACTCTATGCCACATATTCCTCCACCGAGATGGGCGCCACCTTCTCCGAGTGCCCCTACGGGTGCGGTGGTCATGTCCATCCCGAGCTTATCATCGTGGAGATAATAGGAGAAGACAACCTGCCCGTGCCCGACGGGCAGGTAGGCGAGGTGGTGGTGACCACCCTGGGCGTGGAGGGCATGCCTCTGCTGCGCTTTCGCACTGGAGACATGAGCAGCAAGGTCACAGGACAATGTCGGTGTGGCCGCAATTCCTATCGCCTTACCCCCATCGTCGGCCGCAAGAACAATATGATCAAACTCAAGGGCACCACTATCTATCCGCCTGCCATAAACGACGTCCTGGACAACACGCCGTACGTGGTCAACTACGTGGTGGTGGTACAGGACAGCTCGGCTGGCACGGACGAAGTGGTGGTAAAGGTTGGCGTGGCCTCCACACTGCCCTTCGACATAGTCAAGGACCTGAAGGACCGCTTCCGCTCGCGCATCCGTGTTGCTCCCATAGTCGAAGTGATGTCGCCCGACGATATGGCCAAGATTAACAACCCGGGCAGCAATCGCAAGCCCATTAAATTCATAGACCGACGCCATCACGGTGCGGCCAAGTGAGCCTGCTCTCCGTTTCCGGCCACCCTCAATGCCTCATCCGCAACAACCCATGAACAGTCTCGTGACTCATATATACGACTTCCTCCGCCGGCATGCGTCGGTGGGGTGGGTTGCCTTTGTCGCCATCACGGTCGTGCTGGCAGCCTCGTTGCTGTCGCTCCGTTATAAGGAGGACATTTCGGACTTCCTGCCCATGGATGAGGCCAACCGCACTGCGCTGTCGGTATATCAGGACGTTTCAGGTGCCAACAATATCTATGCCATCCTGTCTGCGCGCGACACGGCCGATGTCGTTCCCGATGCCCTGACAGATGGTGTGGACTCCCTGGTGGAGACCGTACAGAACGCGGACACCCTTGGGTTGATCTCAGACATCACCGCCCGAGTGGATATGGACAGGATGATGGAGGTGGCGGACATGATATATGCCGACATACCGCTCTTTCTCACCGATGCCGACTATGCACGCATGGACAGCCTGCTGGCCATGCCGGGATATATCGCCCGCAAGGTGGCTGAGGACAAGGAGATGTTGCTCTTCCCCTCGTCGCAACTGCTGGTACAGGGCATAGCGCGCGATCCGCTGGACCTGTTCTCGCCCGTGCCGAGGCGCCTCTCGCACCTGGGCATGTCCATGCAGTACGAGACCTACGACGGTTACATACTGTCGCCGGACGGCACCAAGGCCATTGTCATACTTCGTTCGGCATCGGGAGCAAGCGAGTCCGACAACAACACGAGCCTGCTGTCTCTCCTTAATGAGGCCGCTGCCCGTACCGAGGCCGCCAACCCCGACCTGGACGTGCATATCATAGGCGGTCCGGCCATAGCCGTGTCCAATGCCGAGCGCATCCGTCAGGACAGCATGCTGGCCGTCACGCTGTCGGGCGTCCTCATTCTGGCCCTGCTGATATATGTCTTCCGCAGTGCCCGCAACATATTGCTGATAGTTGTCTCCGTGGGGTGGGGCTGGCTCTTCGCCATGGGTGGCATGGCACTGCTCAGCGGTTCCGTCTCGGTCATCGTCATAGGCATAGCCTCGGTCATCCTGGGCATAGCCGTGAACTATCCCCTGCATCTTATCGATCACCTTAGGGACAGCGATCACCCGCGTGCAGCGCTCCGCGAGATAGTATCCCCGTTGGTCATAGGCAACATCACCACGGTGGGAGCCTTCCTCTGCGTGGTGCCGTTGGAAGCCCCGGCCCTGCACGACCTGGGCGTGTTCAGCTCTCTGCTCCTCGTGGGCACCATCATCTTCGTCCTTGTCTTCCTGCCTCATGCCGTGAGGACGCGTACCGGGGAAGGCGGAGGCCCCGCCACCGGGGCTGTATGGATCGCCCGCATGGCCTCCATCTCCATGGAGAACCACCGCTGGATGGTGCGGGCCGTGCTGCTGCTGACCGTGGTGTTTGCATGGTTCAGCCTGCGTACGGAGTTCGACTCGGACATGCGTAATATCAACTACATGACCGAGGAGCAAAGGGCTGACTTCGACTATTTCAATGCCATATTCAACAGGAGCACCGATACCGAGACCGCCTATCTTGTCAGTTCGGGCACCGACTGGGAAAAGGCCTTGCGGCAGAATGAGCTGGCCGAGGCCGCCCTGGACACGCTTGTGCAGACAGGCCTGGTGCGGTGCGGAGGCAACGTGTCCTCTTTTCTCTCCTCCCGTCGCGTACAGACAGAACGTCTGCAACGATGGCAGGACTTCCTTGCCCGTCATGCCAACCGTTTGCGCCTGGACCTTGCCGAGGCTTCCCGGGCGGAAGGTTTTTCGTCCACGGCATTCACGCCGTTCCTTGACATTCTGTCCGCCGAGTATGCTCCGCGCGACTTCGAGCACTTCCGGGGTTTGACTTCCACCGTCTTCTCGGGCAACGTCAGTGAGGATGCCTCCGTGGGACGGAAGTCCATAGTTCAGACCGTGGAACTGCGCCCTGCCGACATGGAGCGCCTGCGCCGCACTGTAGAGGCTACGGACGGCTACGAGGGCATGGTTTTTGACGTGCGGAGCATGAACGAGGCCATGACGCGCACGCTCTCCGACAACTTCAACTACATTGGCCTGGCTTGCGGTTGCATCGTCTTCTTCTTCCTGTGGTTCTCCTTCGGCAACGCCGAGCTGGCCATAGCATCCTTCGTGCCCATGGCCGTCAGCTGGTTGTGGATACTGGGCATCATGGCCATGCTGGGCATACGGTTCAACATAGTGAACATCATCCTGGCTACTTTCATTTTCGGCCAGGGAGACGACTATACCATCTTCATGACCGAGGGACTGTCCTACGAGTACGCCTATCGCCGCCGGCTGCTGGCCTCGTACAAGAACAGTATCGTTGTCTCGGCCCTGATCATGTTCATCGGCATGGGCACCCTGGTCTTTGCACAGCATCCTGCCCTGCGTTCCCTGGGCGAGGTGATAGTGGTGGGCATGTCCTCAGTGGTGCTGATGGCCTATCTGTTTCCTCCACTCATATTCAACTGGCTGGTGCATTCCCGTGACGGTCGGGCGCGTCTCCGCCCGGTCACCATAGGCCGTCTGTTGCGTACGTCCTACAGCATCGTGCTGTTGCATGCCGTGCTGTCCGCAGCATACGTCATGGGAATGATGATGCGCATGCATGACCAAGCGCGTTACCGTCGCCGCATATCTTCCATGCTGAGCTTCCTGCTCGGCCATATACCCGGCGTAAATCTCGTCACTGACAATGATGGCACGACTGCCACGGGCAACTCTTCTGCCTCTGCCTGCATACTCCGTTTTCGTTCCCGTTCGTCATGGGACGTTCTCGTTATCATGGCCTGTTTTCCTGATGTAATTATCGTTGCGGACGGAACGCCCTCCACACACATAATGCTTCGCAGCATCATGCGACGAGGAGGATATGTCGCTACGGTGGCGGACATACAGGGTGGCAGCACCGTCTCCCGCCTTGTAGCTACGGAGTCCTGCGACGCGGCCATAGCCATGGCCAAGCGCTTGCAATGCGACATCCGCCCGCTGCACATCATAGGCTCGGAGTACATCCTGCCCTGCGGCTCTGACATGGTGTGTGCGGGACTGTTATACATAGGTATGGGCTCCCCTGTCCATACGTCGTGCGACGGTCCGCTTCCCGATGCGCTGTCCGGCCATTGCCATGCCGAAGAGGTTGCGCTCCGTAGGCACGTCCTGGGATTTCGGCATCTACTGCCTGTGGTCCTTGACCGCTATAGGTACAAGGGTAGGGATGTGGAGTCACGAGCCAACCGTGCCCTGCACCGCATGGCCGCAGACACCGGGTGGATGCCCTGCGCCACTTCTCCCATACATGTCACTCCCACGGATGACGGCGACCAGGGAGAAAGGGCATTGCTCCTTGCCCTCATGTATCCGGACATGGAGGTGCATGTCACCCCCTCTTCCCGGGACGCCCGCGATATCATCCTGGGCTGCATAGACGGCTGTGTGGATAATGTCACCGTGGCGGACTGCCCGTCATGTCGCTGACATAGATGCCGGCCACAGTATATACGTACACGCTATGAAATACCTCTTCAGACTCTTGTGCCTGTGCCTGCCGTTGCTTACCTCATGCGACATGGGGGACGATGAGCAGGAATGGTCTTTGCCCGTAGGCAGTGCGCTGCCGCATTTCATCGTAACGACCGACGACGGACGCACCATCACCGAGGAGGACTTCATCGGCCGGACGGGTATCATCGTCTTCTTCAACACTGCGTGCTCCGACTGCCGTCGCGAGCTGCCTCTACTGCAGCAGGCCTACAACGACAGCCTGTCCGCAGGCAGCGATGCCCTGTTTCTGTGCATAGCGCGTGAGGAGACGGCTCCCGTCATACGCGGGTATTGGGAACGGGAGGGTCTGACGCTGCCGTTCTCTCCTCAGCCTGACCGCCGCGTCTACAACCTGTTTGCCAACCTCGGCATACCGCGCATCTTCGTGACTGCCACAGATGGGCGCGTGCGACAGTCGCTTACGGATTGGCCGCGGTAGTGCTGCGGCGTCATGCCCCGGTTCTGCTAGGGACGGATGGCCTATGTCATGGGCATGAGCTTGCATTCTTGTGCCGGCATGATTTTAACAACCCGTTTATGCGACTGCATAAACGGGTTGTCTGAATTGCATGAACGTGTTCTTGCGCCTATATAAACCGGAATATGTCAGCCTGTCTCCACGAGGCTGCATGTGTCATGCCCCGGTGCTTCGCTTCTGACATCGCTGCCATGGCTGCCAGGGGCCACAGCCTATCGGAAATACCACCGCAGATATATTGCCCGACACTTTTTTGTCCGGAAATTAGGCGATATGACATTTTTTCTCTATCTTTGCAACGCAATGCGGCTCTATCTCATGGAGAGAGGCCCCTTGCTATACAGTTATTATACAATACACACACATTGTTATGAATCAAGTACATCACACAATCGGCAAATGCGGTAGCCCGGCACCACCGGGAAGCGTAGGGATGTAGTTGGTCATGACATAGTGTAGCCCAACGCTTTCTTTTCGGTAACAGTCTGCAATCCGCAGCCCGGAGAGTGCCACCGTGTGTCACGTGCTCCCGGTGCGCTGTGTGTGCGTGCTGTGTCGTTCTTTGACATGTTGGCGTAGGTGCCTGGAGGATGGCTCCCGGCCCGAGAAATTGTATTGTATAACCTAATAATACTGTATACTGTTATGAGAAAGCAGACAAAATCAAAATGTAGTACTAATGTGAGTAAGAGCGCAGGCAAGAGTTGTGTCGGACGTACGTTTGACGACCTTCTGCGTGAAGAGATAGAGAAACAGCAGCACGAGGTCTTCGGCACTCCGTGCGAAGAGGACAACGAGGATGACGCAGTTCCCGCCGACTGCGCCGACCAGATCGTGGCGGAAGACAATGACGAGACAGTGGATACGCAGAGTGGGTCCGGCGAGTTTACCAAGGAGGATTTTGATCGCCTGCTTGACAGGTTCATCGCATCTGAGATGGCCTGTGTTGAGGACGAAGAAGAAGAGGATGGGGCGGATGATATAGACGATGACGATGATGTCGAAGCGTCAGCGGAGACGGAACGCAATTCGGCGTGCGGGGAGACGGATGCCGACGGCCCGTTGCTTAAGTCCATGGACTTCCTCGTGGGGCTGGACAATGTGAAGGCACGTCTGACAGAGTACGAGAAGATGGTGCGTTTTGACCGTTGGCGCCGTCAGCAGGGACTACCATCTATGCCTGTATCCCTGCACTCCATGTTCCTTGGCTCCCCGGGTACGGGCAAAACGACTGTGGCCAAGATGATGGGCGTGATGTTACGCCGTGCCGGAGTGTTGTCGAAAGGGCATGTGGTGGTACGCGAACGTGCCACGCTGATGGGCACATGTTATGGCGATCAGGAGGCCAAGACCATCGAGGCCATCAACCAGGCCGAGGGAGGCATACTCTTCATCGATGAAGCATATCAGCTGTACCAGCCCGATGATCCGCGCGATCCGGGCAAGTTTGTCATAGAAAGTCTCCTGACCGCTTTGGCCGATAAGAGCAGGAATGACTGGATGCTCATACTGGCCGGCTATTCCGATGAGATGCGACGCATGTTCGACATGAACCCGGGTCTGGCCTCGCGCATCCCGGACTCCAATATCTATGTCTTCGAGGACCTGGACGAGGGACAACTGATGCAGGTGGCTGAGCGCTACTTAAGCGAATATGACTACACCCTGTCTCCCGATGCACACGACATGCTCATACGCCGTATAGCTTCTGACTATGCCGCCAGAACACGCTCATTCGGCAATGCACGCTACGTGCACAATCTCATCCAGACCGCTATCCTTCCGGCCATGGCCACCCGCGTAGTGGATAACGGCCTCTATGACAAGGAGGCGCTGACTACTATACTGCCGGCCGACATTCCCGCGCCGCAACCTGTCATTCCCCGCGGCCGCAGACCTATGGGCTTCGTGGCTTGAGACAGAAAAGAACGTTGCCCGTGGTGCATGGTGTGCTCCATGGGCAACGGAAAGAATATCATGGCGTTTTACCTCTTCTATCCTGTCAACGGTGTGTTACACGGTAGACTTACCTGTTATTGACGTTGAGCGATTGTGTGGAAGCGCTATAGTAGACGTAGTAGCGGAAGAGGGAACGTCCTGCTTCGCCACGTGCGATGATGCCTTGGTTGTTGAGGTCGTAGGTGCGGTTGCAGGATTGGCATAGGGCGGTTCCGTCGGTGTGCAGTTCCAACTGTTTGAGGATGTTGAAGCTCTGATAGCAGTTGGGACAGCAGAGGTCGTAGCACGTCACGTGGCTTTCCTGCTCCAGCATTTCGGGCATATTGGGCAGACCGATGATGAGCCCACCGCCCAAGCCCAAAATGAAGCTTTGGTAACCTTGGATGGCCGTGCGTACGATATAGTCCGGCGCGGATGGGGTGGAAGGACTCTTGATGATGTAGCGGTTGCCGGGAGGGTAGGTGATGGAACAGAACTCGCCCATGGAAGTGCATGCACGGTAGAGGTTGGGCACGGAGTTGACGGGCGAATAGGAGAACCGGGCCGTGTATGTGCTGAAGCGGTTGTCGGCCTTGCCGCACGAGGCGGCAAGGATGGCTGTGGCAACGAGTGCGAACAGTGTGTTCTGTAGTGTTTTCATCTTAAGACAGGAGTGCGTTGACGGCCTGGTCTGTGCGTTCGAAGTGGAAGTCCTGTACCAGGGAATCCATGAGAGCGGCTATGCGGTCGTTGCACAGGTTGCCTATGCTGCCCTCGTGGGTGTGGTGTATGTCCTTGCAGGGAGTGAAGTGTCCGGCCTCGATATCCATGCCCACGCGGCGGTAGGCATCGCGGAAAGGAACGCCGGTGGTGACCAGGTGGTTGACCTCTTCCACGGAGAACATCAGGTCGTAGCGCGGGTCGTCGAGGATGTGCTCGTTCACCTCCATCTTGCTGATGATGTAGGCCGACATCTGCAGGCAGTCGCGCAACTCGTCGAAGGCCGGCAGGAACACTTCCTTGATAATCTGCAGATCGCGGAAGTAGCCCGAGGGCAGGTTGTTCATGATCATCATGATCTGCTGTGGCAGGGCCTGAAGCTTGTTGCACTTGGCACGTGTCAGTTCAAACACGTCGGGGTTCTTCTTGTGCGGCATGATGCTGCTGCCTGTGGTGCATTCCTTGGGCAGGCGGACGAAAGCGAAGTTCTGTGAGTTGAACATGCAGGCGTCGAAAGCCAGTTTGCTGACGGTGCCGGCCACGGAGGCCAGGGCGAAAGCCACGTTGCGCTCGGTCTTGCCGCGTCCCATCTGTGCGTACACCACATTGTAGTCCATGGAGTCGAAGCCCAGCAGATGTGTGGTCATCTCGCGATTCAGGGGGAAACTGCTGCCATATCCTGCAGCCGATCCCAGCGGGTTGCGGTTTGTCTGGCGGTAGGCGGCCTGGAGCATCGTCATGTCGTCCACCAGGGACTCGGCATAGGCTCCGAACCACAGACCAAAGCTTGAGGGCATGGCCACCTGCAGGTGGGTGTAGCCGGGCATGAGTATGTTCTTGTAGCGTTCGCTCTGGGCCTGGAGTTCGCGGAATAGTTTGCAGACGTCCTCTACGATGAGGCGCAACTGGCGGCGTGTGAAGAGGCGCAGGTCCACGAGAACCTGATCGTTGCGTGAGCGTCCTGAGTGTATCTTCTTGCCCATCTCGCCCAGGGAGCGTGTGAGCATCAGCTCCACTTGTGAGTGCACGTCCTCTATGCCCTCTTCTATGGTGAATTCGCCGCGCAGGGCTTGGGCATGAATCTCTTTCAGACCGGCCAGCAGGGCCGTCAGCTCGTTCTTCTGCAACAGACCTATGCTCTCCAGCATGGTGATGTGTGCCATGGAGCCGAGGACATCGTCCTGGGCCAGCAGCAGGTCCAGTTCGCGGTCGCGTCCCACGGTGTATCGTTCTATCTCGGCGTTTATCTCAAATCCTTTGTCCCAAAGTTTTGCCATGGATGTAATGTGTGTTGGTTGGCTGTCGTGTGTCGTGTTCTATAAAAAGCATGAGGGTGTGTCAAAATGTGATTTAGGGCCGCAATGTCTCCCGTCACCCGTCTTATAAGTCGTGGGTATAGGCTGCGGGCTGCGGGCCCAACAGCGGTCAGCCCGGGGCTGCGCCCCGGGTATGAGATGTATTCCTCTCAGCCATGCGCCCTAAAAGGCGCAAAAGCCTTAGTCATAAAGTATTTATCCCCGGTGCCTATGCGCTTTTGCCCTTTCAGGGCGATAGTTGTTGTATGCATTATACCCAGGGCGTTGCCCTGGGCTGTGGGTTCCTTGGGCTTTCAGCCCGCAGCATAGTGGAGAGCAATCTGTTTGCGTATATATCCATTTTTTGACACACCCTTGTGTATGATGGAGTGTGTCAATATGGGAGTTGTGACAGGAATACTGCCAGGCCTTCGGCCGACTTCTCCAGCTTTCCCTCGATCATCTTGCGGATGAAGAAGTTGAGCTCGGCGCCCAGTGTCACCTTCATGCGGCTGGTATTTTCGTCTGAGGGCAACATCTGCACCCACATGGTCACCTGGATGGGTGCGCCCTCGAGATCCAGTTTTACCAGTTTGGGTTCGGCGCGCTCCACTATCCTCAGCGTGAAGTCGCCCAGGGGGCCTATGTGGCCGGATACGGTGTCTGTCGTTAGCTGCAGGTTGCGAACATTGTTGCGCAACTTCTGCATCTGTTCAGGTGTGGGACGCTTGTCCTCGGGCACCTGGCTGTTGATGATTTCCTCGAAACGAGGGTCGTCCACACGCTCCTTCAGCACCTGCAACGAGGTGAGGTCGGACAGACGTGCATAGACGCGATCTACGGGAGCGTAGACGTTCTTGACCGTACTTTCGTATTTGTTCATAATGTGTCGTATACTATCGTGTGTATAAAATGGATGGAAAGATCAACCCTGCCATTCGGAGGGAGCCTTGCGCCATTGGTTGAGCAGTTCCACGTCTGCCTCCTGGATATAGCCTGTGGCCAATGCCTGTGCCACCACGGCCTCGTAGTTGGTGAGTGTAACTAACTCGACGCCGGCCTTCTGGAATGCCTTCTCGGCTACATCGAAACCGTAGGTGTAGGATGCTACCATGCCTACTACCTCGCAGCCGGCATTGCGTATGGCCTCCACTGCTTTCAAGGAGCTGCCGCCGGTGCTGATGAGGTCTTCTACGACGATAACCTTGGCGCCGGCCTTCAGTTCACCCTCAATGAGGTTCTCCAGGCCGTGATCCTTGGGTTTGGAGCGCACGTAGACAAAGGGCAACCCCAGCGCATCGGCTACCAAGGCACCCTGTGGAATGGCACCTGTGGCCACTCCGGCAACGGCCTCGGCCTGTGGGAAACGTTCCATAATGATGCGGGCGGTCTCCAACTTTACGAAAGTGCGGAGAGCGGGATATGAGAGGGTCTTGCGGTTGTCACAGTAGAAGGGGGACTTCCATCCGCTTGCCCACGTGAAAGGGTTGGTGGGTTGCAATTTGATGGCCTTGACTTTGAGAAGTTTCTCGGCAAAGATGGTTTCAAGCTTGTTCATGGCGTTGTGTATGTGCTTTAGTGTGTTATACCTTAGTATATATAGTGCTTATTGTGCAAAGGTAAGGAATTTTGCGGAGTATAGCTCCATAATGGACAATAAATTTAGTTAAGGGTACGATTTATATGCCGTAGGGAAGCACTGTGGCGAGAATGGACAAGCATGGACTGCTGCCTGCCGCATGCGGTGATACCGGGACGTGTTATGACTCATGGTACAATGCCGGCTATGTGGCAGTGGAGCAATTATCCTATGACCTTTTCTATCTCGTCCATCTCGAATCCGCGTTGCAGCGCAAAGCGGATAATCTTTGCACGGGAAGCGTAGTCGTTGCTCTTCAGGCTGTGAGCCTTGCTGATGATGGTCTGCTTGGCAATGTCGGCGTACTCCTGCGGATCAAGTGCATCCAGTGCTTCGCGTATAAGCGTGTCGGGAATGTGCTGCATGCGTAGCATCATACGTATTTTGGCACGCCCCCAGTGGGAGAACCGTAGCTTGTCGCGAGCGTATGCCTCGGCATATCTGGACTCGTCGATGTACTTCTCTTCCAGCAGGCGTGAGATGATGTCGTCAGCCTGTGTCGGAGTCATGCCCCAGCGGGTGAGTTTTTCGCTGATGTCCGCAATGCAATGTTCCGATGTGCTGCACAGGGATGCGGCACGCGAGAGGGCTTGCTCAAAGGTGAGCTGACGCGATGCGGGGATTGTCATATTGATCGGATGTGATATTTATGTCGGTGAAGCCGAAGGATGCAAGCAATAGGCTGATTTCTTTTGGATAGGCTCTGTTGATCTCCAGACATAACCATCCGCCGGGTGTGAGGTGGGACATGGCATAAGCTGCGATGGCACGATAGAAGATCAATGGATCGGTGTCGGGCACGAAGAGGGCCTGGTGAGGTTCGTGCATGAGGACATTCGGCTCCATCTCGGCGGCCTCGTGGAGGCAGATGTAAGGTGGATTGCTGACGATGACATCCCAACGTGGAGCCGTGTCGGTGGGCTGCAGGATGTCGTCTTGGAAGAAAGTGATCACGGCACCCAATCTTGTGGCATTTCTCTCCGCCACCTCCAGGGCCGTGGGCGAGATATCCATGGCGGAGACTCTGTATCCTTTCAACGCCAAGGATACGGCTATGCTTCCACTGCCAGTGCCAATGTCCAAAATGCTGGGGGGGACGTCGGTGGACGGTATGGCGGAGCAGATGGTGGAAACGGTGCTCACGAGCTTCTCGGTTTCGGGACGTGGTATGAGCACTCCCGGGCATACCTCAAAGGAATGCCCACAGAAGGTCGCCCGTCCCAAAATGTATTGTATGGGTTCGTTTTTAAGCAGCCGCTCGGTGATTTCGTCGAGTCTCTGTTGCTGTTCTGTGGAAATTTCGTTATCTTTGCCCAACAATATGTCGGTGTGTGTCAGCCCGAAGCACTCTTCCATGACCATGCGGTACAGGGCACGACCCTCGGACGAACCGTAGTGACTCTTTAGTTCCTGTAAGTGATTCATGCCTCAAAGGTACGGAGAACCGGGCGGATGACAAAATAATAGATGCGGAAAATGGAAAAGGATGACAAGAAATTCATGCAGAGAGCCATACAACTGGCTCTCTGCGGAGAGGCTTCTACGATGCCCAATCCCATGGTGGGTGCCGTGATAGTGTGCGATGGAAACATTGTGGGTGAGGGTTATCATCGTCGTTACGGCGGACCGCATGCCGAGGTGAATGCCGTGGCCTGTGCCCGCGCCAATGAGAAATGGCAGACTTTGCGGCAGAGCCGGAACGGCGGCAGGGAGTTTGCCGGCTGTATCATGTATGTCACTTTGGAACCGTGTGCACATTGGGGCAAGACGCCGCCCTGCTGCGACCTGATAGCTGAGTGCGGTTTTGACCGTGTGGTGGTGGGCATGCAGGACCCGAATGCCAAAGTGAATGGAGAAGGAATACGCCGCATAAGGGAAGCCGGCATAGAGGTGGAAGTGGGTGTGATGGAGGCGGAATGCCGTGCCATCAATCCTTGTTTCCTGACATATCATGGCAAGCAGCGTCCGCGTGTGACACTGAAATGGGCACAGACCGATGATGGCACCATGGGGTATCGACGTATGCAGAAAGGCGAGAGACTTAGGATTTCAACTCCGTTCACCGAGATGCTGGTGCACAGACTGCGTGCCAGATGTCAGGCTATAATGGTGGGCACGAATACGATGTTGGCCGACAGACCGCTGCTGAGCACTCGCTTGTGGCACGGAACGTCTCCATTGCGTGTGACGATAGACAGACGTGGTTGTTTGACCGCAGAGGCCTCGTGGCAGAGTGATGATGCCGAGACATTGGTTTATGGCAACGAGATCCTGCCCGAGATCCTGTATGATTTGCACAAACGTGGTGTGCAGCATCTATTGGTGGAGGGTGGCAGTAAACTGCTGCAAAGCTTTGTCAACGAAGATTTGTGGGATGATGCCCGTGTGGAGACATCCTATGCTTCCGGCATGGTTGCCGCGGCGGATGGAGATGGGGATAAGGTGACGGCTCCCCAATTGCGTCATGCGAAACTGTGCGAGGAATATATGGTGGACGGTAACAAATTGCTAATTTTCATTAACACAAGGCATATTTAATGCGCGCTTATGCCCGAGATGTGGAATAAATGCCGTACTTTTGTGGCCAAATCGTATATATAATGTACCAGAAACAAGGAAGCGCGATGGCGGGGCTGTTGCAGAAGGCTGTGTTGGCGGTGACGGCAATGCTGCTGATGGCATCATGTATGTCTGACAGCTCCTCCGACGGCGATGATATTGTGAGAAGCAATGCCTGCTCTGTCTCAAGTGTGAAGTTCAATACGATGAGACGGCTGGTGACTGTAAAGGCATCCGATGGTGTAACGGATAGCACCTACTATTCTACATTTACTTCATCTCAGTGGATCTTCTCAGTCGATCACAGGAACCTGACGGTGGAGAACAGGGATTCTCTACCATACGGTACGGACTTGTCCAAATGTGTCATGAATCTTTCTTATACCGGTGCAATAGCCTATTATCGTGCATCAGATGCATGGGATGATGATCCTTGGATGACCTATAACGGTACGGATAGCATAGACTTGCGCAAACCGTTGCATATAAGGGTGCTGGCTACTGATAATACCGAGCGTAGGTATGTTCTTCGTGTCAATGTGCATACCATGTACGGCGATAGTTTGAGATGGACAACAGTTGAGGCTGATCCTGCCATGAGCGGTGCTTACCCCATGAAGGCCATGGGATGGGAAGATAAGATGACCGTTATGGTTAACGATGGCGATGCCGTACTATGGCTGACGCATGCAGCAGGAAATCTTGGCGAATGGACCCGTCAGGTGACGGATCTGCCCCTGAACACTGATGTGACTTCCTTGGCGTGCGAGACCGGTGGCGGGCAGTTGTATGTCAATACTACTGATGGTGTCCTGTATGCCAGTGCCGATGGTGTGGCTTGGAATCGCTTGTTTCAGCGTGACGGGTTGCGCTTGGCTGGCCTGTCTGAAAACAAAATATACATTATGGCAGAAGGAGCGTTGCACAGTGCTTCGTATTCAGACGTCATGCAGGGCATGGCGTGGGATGATGAGACGCTGGACGAGGACGCCGCTCTATTGCCCGATGCGGAATTGACATTCACTACATACCACGACGAACATGATGTCACAAGGATGCTGGTTGCCGGTAACCGTAGCGTGGCAGAAGATACCACGGCTGTGGTATGGAGCAAGTCATGGCTCGGTTTTGAAGATGAGAACAGCGAGACTTGGATGCACTATAACCGCACGTGGGACAATACGCATCAGATGCCTATGTTGAGGTATCTCAATGTCGTGTACTATGATAGCAAGTTGGTTGCCATCGGCGGAGGCAGCAAAGATGGCAAGGTGGAAGCAATGGACTGCTTCTTTATAAGCGAAGATAACGGATTGACGTGGTGGAAGTGGCAGGATATACTGCCTCCTTCTGATTTGTCGAAAGTAGGTGGTTATATAGCCTCTGGCGTGGATAGCAGCAAGTTCCTGTGGCTTGTGGCCGGAGGCAAGGTATATCGCGGGCGTATCAACAGGTTGAGTTTCGCCCGTCCGGATATAGACTGATATCAAGATAGTGAAGCGACTGTTGCCCATACTCTTGGCTGTGGCCAGCATTGGCACCGGGTCTGCATCGGCTCAGTCAGAGGTGCTGGAGTATCGTTGGGACGTGGGCGGAGGTGCCGGCTTGTGCTATTATATAGGTGATGTCAACGGGACTCCGTTTTCGGGTAGCAGTTTCATGGCCGCCTTTACGCTGAGGCGCAACTTCAATCCCAGGATGGCCTTGAAGATGGATCTTGCTTATGGACGGTATGGAGGCTCCACAAAGGGATACTACATGCCTCAGGAACCCGGCTCCACAGAGCAGGCCTTGGACTTTGACTTCAAAGGTAATGTAGTTGACTTTGGAGCACAGTTCGAACTGAACTTTTGGGGCTACGGAATGGGACCCAGCTATAAGAAGCTCTCGCGAATAACGCCATATGCCATTCTTGGCATTGGTGCAACGGTGGGGGGGACAGGAGATGGCACGGCTTTCGGCGCCAATTTCCCTATAGGCGTCGGAGTGAAATATAAGGTGAAACCTCGGTTGAACCTGGTGTGGGAGTGGACGCATCGCTTTTCAACTATCGATAAGTTGGATGGCGTGCGCTTGAGCGACCCTTATTATATCGAGAGTTCGGGGCTGAAGAACAAGGACAGCTATTCCTTCTTCATGTTCTCGCTAACATACGACATTAGTCCGAAATATAGACTATGCAACAATTAGACAATAGCCGGATACCGGCACACATAGCCATCATCATGGATGGCAATGGTCGCTGGGCCAAGGCAAAAGGCTTGCCAAGGACAGCAGGGCATGTGGAGGGTGTGGCTACGGTGAAGAAAATTACTGAAGAGGCTACTCGCTTGGGTGTGAAGTACCTTACCTTATACACCTTTAGTACGGAGAACTGGAACCGGCCAATTGAGGAGGTGGAGGCTCTGATGAACCTGGTGCTGACCAACCTTGAAGAAGAGATTTTCATGAAGAACAATGTGCGCTTCCGCATGATAGGCGAAATGGAACGCCTGCCGCAGAGTGTGCAGAAACGTTTGGGCGAGTGCATAGAGCGTACGTCAGTGAACACGGGTATGACTATGGTTGTGGCCTTGAGCTATAGCAGCAGATGGGAACTGACACGGGCCGCACGTCTGATGGCCGATAAGGTGAAGAGTGGTGAGATGTTGCCTGAGGATATCAATGAGGACACAATGGAGGCGTATCTCGCTACGAACTTTATGCCGGACCCCGACTTGTTGATACGCACAGGCGGTGAGCTTCGTATAAGCAATTACCTGCTGTGGCAGTGTGCCTATTCCGAGTTCTATTTCACGGACTGCTATTGGCCGGATTTCGATGAGGAGGCTCTGAGAATGGCCATCGCAGACTATCAGCACCGTCAACGCAGATATGGTAAAACCGGAGAGCAGATAACAGATGAAAAGTAAGCTACACCTTATTATATTATATATAGCCATCATGTGCATGGCTCCCTTGCAACTGCATGCACAGTATGTGGATCGCGATACGGCTGTGGTGGTGGATTATAGTCGCACACCGCGTCGTGTGGTGGTGAAAAGCATAGAAGTAGATGGCATTGCCAATTATGACAAATCCATGTTGGCACGCCTTTCCGGCATATCTGTCGGGGATGTCATCTCCATTCCCGGTGACGAAATAACCAAGGCTATCAAGCGTTATTGGAAGAACGGCCTTTTCTCCAACGTGGCGATAAAGGTGGACTCCATCATACGGGACTCGGCTTATCTGCATGTACAATTGGCTCCACGTCCACGCATCTCCAAGATTAACTATAATGGAGTGAGGAAAAGCGAACGGGATGACCTGAAGGACAAACTGGGCCTCATGACGGACAATCAGTTGACGCCAAATATGATTGACCGTGCCAAGATACTGGGTCAACGTTATTTTGACGACAAGGGTTTCAAGAACGCCGAGATAGAAGTGCTGCAACACGACGACCCCGCGGCGCCCGACAAGGTAATAGTGGATGTGAATGTCAAGAAGAACGGCAAGATACTCGTCCATAAGATCAACGTCATAGGCAATACCGTAATCCCCGAGCGCAAATTGAAGGGTAACATCCTGTCCAAGGGTGTACTGAAGACTGTGCGTGAGCAGAAAGGTTTCCACAACTGGTTCCGCAGTCACAAGTTTGTGGACTCCAAGTATAAGGAAGCTAAGGAGAACCTGCAAAACTACTATGCTGAGTTAGGCTATCGCGATGCCATCATAGTTGCAGATACGGTGAAGGCCGTGGATGAGAAGCATGTCGACCTGAACATCCATGTGGAGGAAGGCAATAAGTATTATCTGCGTAACGTAGAGTGGGTGGGCAATACTGTGTACAAGACGGAGGACTTGGTACGGCTGCTGGATATGAAGAAAGGTGACGTCTACAATCAAAAGAGATTGGATGACCGCCTTAATACCGATGACGATGCCGTTGGCAACTTGTACTACAACAACGGCTACGTCTTCTTTCGTTTGGAGCCCGTGGAGGTGAACATCGTGGGAGATAGTGTGGACCTGGAGATGCGCATTTCCGAAGGTCCTCAGGCTCGTATCAGCCACGTCAAGATTACGGGTAACGACAGAGTGTATGAGAACGTTGTTCGTCGCGAGTTGCGCAACAAGCCTGGCGACCTGTTCTCGAAGGATGCGCTATTGCGTTCCTACCGCGAGATCGCCAGTATGGGACACTTCAATGCCGAGAACATTGATTACAAGATAGAACCGGACCTCAACAACGGTACTGTGGACTTGGGCTGGGGATTGGAGCCTAAGAGTAACGATCAGATTGAGTTCTCTTTGGGCTATGGCCAGACCGGTGTCATAGGCAAGATAGGCCTGAAGTTCGCCAACTTCTGCTTGGCAAATCTCTTCAAGAAGGGGGGGATGCGTCGTGGCATCATGCCGCAGGGCAATGGTGAGACGTTCAGCATCAGCGGTCAGACCAACGGTTCGTACTATCAGCAGTACAGTATCTCTTACGTCAATCCATGGTTTGGTGGCAAACGTCCCAATACGTTCTCGTTCAGTGCCTTCTATAGCAAGCAGACGGATGTCAGCGACCGTTACTACAACTCCGCATACTACGACAACTACTACAACGGCCTCTATGGCGGTTACGGTTATGGCGGTTACGGAGGCTATGGTTACGGCTATGGTTATGGCGGCAACTACGAGAACTTCTACGACCCTGACAAGTATCAGCAGATCTTCGGTGTGTCGGTCGGATGGGGCAAGCGTCTCCGTTGGCCCGACGACTATTTCCAGTTCAGTGCGGAACTATCTTACACACGTTATATGATGAAGGACTGGAACTACTTCTCCCTGATGACGAATGGCAACTGCAACAATCTGGCACTCCGCTTGACGTTGTCACGTAGCAGCATCGATAGTCCCATATATCCTCGTAGCGGTTCAGAGGTGTCTTTGTCCGTGGCGTTCACTCCTCCTTACTCCCTGTGGGACGGCAAGGATTATGCCAATTTGGCAAACGACATGACCAGCAGCACATACATGAGGGAGCTACAGGAGAAGTACTCATGGATAGAGTACCATAAGTGGAAGTTCAAGGCACGCACGTTCACTGCGCTCTCTTCCCACAGCAAGTGCTTTGTGCTGATGACACGTGCGGAAATCGGCCTCTTGGGCTCATACAACAAGCATAAACCATCGCCCTTCGAGAACTACTACATGGGTGGCGACGGTATGACGGGTTACTCTTCCCTGTATTCCACCGAGACCATCGGTCTGAGGGGATATGACAATGGCTCCATAACGCCTTCCGGCAACATGGGTTATGCCTACACACGTATGTCACTGGAACTTCGCTATCCTTTCATGCTTGGCGCCAGCACCAATATATATGGTCTGATCTTTGCCGAGGGTGGTAACTGCTGGAGCAAGATCGGTGACTTCAATCCCTTTGACCTGAAGAAGTCAGTCGGAGTGGGTGCCCGCATCTTCCTGCCTATGGTGGGCATGCTTGGTATTGACTGGGCATACGGTTTCGACAAGGTTCAGGGCGTAAGCACCTATGGTGGAAGCCACTTCCACTTTGTGCTTGGTCAGGAGTTCTGATGCAGCCGGCATCAGTGAAGCAGATGTGTTAACCATATTCCCCGCCTGGAAGGCAAGCCGCCTCCGGGGAGTATATAAACCAGATTATGAATATGAAAAGACTATTTCTCACCATCGTGGCACTGGCAGCCTTTGGGTTCTCTGCCAACGCACAGAAGTTCGCTCTTGTAGACATGGAGTATATCCTCAACCACATTCCTGCATACGAGCGTGCCGGAGAACAGTTGAACCAGGTCTCCAAGAAGTGGCAGGCCGAGGTAGAAGTTTTGCAGACCGAGGCTCAGAACATGTATAAGAAGTATCAGGGCGAGGCGGTTTTCCTTTCAGACGAGCAGAAGGCTAAGAGCGAAGAAGCTATAATAGCCAAGGAGAAGGAAGCGGCAGACCTGAAGAAGAAGTACTTTGGTCCCGAAGGGGAACTCTTCAAGAAGCGTGAAAGCCTCATGGCACCCATCCAAGACGAGATTTACAATGCCATCAAGGACATCTCGGAACTCAAGGGTTACAGCCTTATATTGGATCGTGCTTCGGACAGCGGCATTATCTTCGCCTCACCCAAGGTGGACATCTCCAACGAGGTGTTGGCAAAGTTGGGTTATAACTAAGTAAAGTATCAATCATTAAATAGAAAGACAACGACTATGAAGAAGATTTTATTGGCCATCCTCATGGCTGCACCTCTGACCCTTATGGCCCAGACGAAGTTCGCTCATTTCAATTCTACGGAAATCCTTCCCAACATGAAGGAGTATGCCACAGCACAGACCGAGTTGCAGGCAATGCAGAAACAGTACGAGGATGACCTCAAACTGATGCAGGACGAAATGCAGAAGAAATATGAGGATTATCAGAAGGAAGCCGCTAATCTGCTGGAGAATGTACGTGCACGTCGCGAGCAGGAACTCAACGATCTCGGACAGCGTTATCAACAGAGTTTGCAGGATAGCCAGCTTGCCCTGCAGAAGGCCACTCAGGAGAAGATGGGGCTGATCAGCGAGAAGGTAATGGCCGCAGTGAAGAAGCTTGGCGAGGCCGGTGGTTACGTCTATGTGGTGGATATCAGCAGCGGTGCCATGTCATTTGTAAACGATGCACTTAGCACCGATATTACAGCGCAGCTCAAGAAGGAACTTGGCGTAACTGCCACTGCTGCCCCTGCCGCAGCACCTGTAAAGTGATCACAACACAAGTTTTTTCACCCGAGGCTCACAACGGCATATTGTAGCTTGTGTGCTTACGGAACGGAATACATATATATAAGCGATGAAGGTAGTGAATCTATTTACGCTTGTCAAGGTATGCTGCCTTGTAGGAGTAATTGCATGGGGACAGACTTCCCGTGCACAGGTTGAGGATAGTGTCCGGACCGACACCGTGGCTCATTCTCAGGTTCCACAGCAACGCCCGAGGTCGTTCGTAATGGGACAGATCAACAGCAATCTCATATTGCCGCGCATGCCGCAGTACCTTGCCATGCAGGAAAGTCTGAAAGCGCTCAAGGCGCAGTATGAGGCTGAGGCCAAGAAGAGCGAGAATGACTTTCAACGTAAGTTTGAGGAGTTTATGCAAGGGCAAAAGGACTTCCCCAAGACCATCTTGGATAAGCGCCAGAACGAACTTCAGATAATGTTGGAGACCAACGCCGAGTTCCGCATCAAGGCACAGCAACTTCTTGCTGAAGCTGAAAATAGCATGTTGGCCGACGTCAAGGCCGAATTGCAGGAGGCCGTTGCCATTGTAGCCCAACAGAAGGGCGTCAGCATAGTGTACGACCTGGATGATGGCAGTGTGCCCTACATTGTGCAGGGGCTGGCTGCCGACCTTACTGTTGCTGTCATGCATCAGTTGGGCATCGATACTGCAACGACATCATCAACGGCACAATAAACCAATAGGCACAATTGACCCCGATAGGCGTTTTTGACAGCGGATATGGCGGATTGACCATCTTACGGACAATCCGCCATATCATGCCCGGGTACGATTATCTGTATCTGGGTGACAATGCGCGTGCCCCATACGGAACCCACAGTTTTGAGGTGGTGTATGAATTCACGCTTCAGGCTGTCCGTCGCCTCTTCCGAGAGGGCTGTCCGCTGGTCATCCTGGCATGTAATACGGCATCCGCCAAGGCTCTGCGCACCATCCAGCAGAAGGATCTGCCCGGCCTGGCTCCCGACAACCGTGTACTTGGCGTCATACGTCCAACGGCAGAGTGCATAGGAAACATCACACAAAGCCGCCATGTGGGCATATTTGCCACGCCGGGCACTATCCGATCCTGCACTTACGACATGGAGATAGCCAAACTCTATCCCGACATCCGTGTTACGGGCATCGCCTGTCCCATGTGGGTGCCATTGGTGGAGAACAATGAGGCCAATGGTCCCGGTGCAGACTATTTCATCAGCAGGAAGATAGACGATATGTTTGCTGCCGACCCGCTGATAGACACCGTCATACTTGGATGTACTCACTATCCCATACTATTGGACAAGATCAATCGCTATGTCCCATCCGGTGTGACGGTGGTTGCCCAAGGTGACTACGTTGCACGCAGCCTGCAGGACTACCTCCTTCGCCACACCGATATGGAGATGCGTATCTCCCATGGCGGCACTCTACGTCTGCTCACCACGGAACAACCGTCGCAGTTCGATGAGAGCGCATCCATCTTCCTTGATTGGTCTGTTCATGCCGAAAGGGTAAGTTTACTATAGACGAACGGCTCATCTGCTGTCCTTTCGGTGACCTATTTTTGCATTTTCATACCGTGTCGGTTCCGTGCCCTGAGTCTTCTCATGCGCAACATGCGGCGCAGCGAGTGCCGTATCGTTTTCCACTTGGGGAATATGGCTCGGGGACGCACCGGGCCGTAGCTTGCCAGTATTACAAGCAGCGTGGCCGAAGCCGCGATGAGCAACCATCCGTAGATTTCCTTCATGGACACCACCAACGCCTGTGTCTGCACCATACCGTACAGCTGCCCCACGGGAAGACGCATGGCCGCCGGATTGGAGCCGGTGAGGGCGGAACCAAGCAGTGACGCGTTCCTGGCCATCACGTGCCGTAGCATTTCGCCGACAACGGCAGGGCATAACGTGGCACCAGCCACGGCACCCGTGAAACCGTTTATGCTCAGGGCCTGCGGAAACACCTGGAACGGCAGGCCGCTCTGCACTATGGATGTGAGGAACACTATGGAGACAATCACGGATGCCGCCCCACGGAAGAACAGGGGCAGAGCCAGCATCTCCTTTTCTATGCCGTAATCCATGAAGAAGTAGAACCAGGCCAGATACACAGTAGCCAGGCCAAACCCTATGGCCGTCATGGCCTTGTAGCTCCATCTGCGTAGTGCAAAGGTGAGATACGTGAAGCCGCACCCTGTGATGATGCCTGCGAAGACATACCAGTTGAGGTCAATCAGATTGGTCTCGTCAAAACCAAGTACATTGGCGGCATACGTATGCTCAAAGACATGCTCCGTGGCCAGGAGAGTGAAGAACACAAGGTAGATGCACGTTGCACGTATGACGTTGCGGTTGGTCAGAGCCATGAAGGAGATATAGGGGTGGTGCAGGAATGATGCCCTCCACAGGTTTATGCCCATGCAGGCCAGGGCCAGCAACGAGGCCAGGCGTATCTCAGTGGCGTCCCACCAGTCGAAATAGTTGCCGTAGACGCATACGAACGTGAAGCACATCATGAAACCCGCCCACAGCATGGCACCTATCCAGTCGATGCCGAGAAGCGGTATGGACATCGGACCGTGCACAGGTCTTACCAGTATGGCCACCAGCAACATCATCAGGGCCAGCAGTCCCGTCATGGTCCAGTGCATGTATTCCCATTGCGAGAAGAATGCGGTGTAGACCGTGGCAATGCCACAGAGCTGTATGGCGCTGTCCACGACGATGTACACGTAGCAGAAGAAGATGGCCATGTCGCGCACGGGTGTCAGCCATAGCTGGATGGTGGAGTTGCACGCAAAGGTGGCCTGCATGCGGAACCATCCCGCCACGAAGCACGTGAGCACAAGCACGGGCACCGAGTCCGTGTGGGCGCATATCAGGTTGGCCGCCATGATTATCGTTCCGGCGGTGAGCAGTTGGGTGCGTGTGGAGAAGCGGAACTTTATGCGGAACATCACCGCAAAGTTGATAGCCATGCCTGTAAGCGAGGCATATCCTGCCATGAGAATGTCCTCCTGCATCAGCGCCCTGGTGCCTGCCATGTCCGAGACGGCTGCAAGGTATACTCCGCCGGAGAACTGTATGATGAGGACACAGAGGATGAAGAGCCACGGCTTCAGCCACCGTGGCACATAGTCGGGGACATCCGGTATGTCGAAAGGCCCCTGTTGTGCATGCCAGTCTGCCATATCAGTACCTCACCTCGCATTCCACGTTCATGCCGGCCCTGAGCTTCTGCATGTCACCTGCACCGTTGTCCTTTGCAAACTCAACCCTCACCGGAATGCGCTGGCGCACCTTCACGAAGTTGCCGGCCGAGTTGTCCTGCGGCAATATGGACAGCGATGCCCCTGTTGCCCTGGAGATGGAACGTACTCTCCCGCTGAAAACCACACCGGGTATGGCGTCCACCCTTATCGCCACCTCGCTGCCCGGTGCGATGTGCCTGAGCTGTGTCTCCTTGTAGTTGGCCGCCACCCACACGTCGCTTGCGTCCACTACGTCGAGCAGCGTCTGCCCGGGCTGTACCAGCTGTCCGGCCTGTATCTCCTTGCGCGAGGCGTATCCGTCGCACGGGGCAATGACGGTGCAGTACGAGAGGTTCAGCTCCGCCGTCTCCAGCAGTGCCTTGGCCAGTTCTATGCCGGCATCGTTCTGCGCTATGCGCTGCCGGGTCTCGGCCACGACGGAGGTTGAGGCCGAACGCTGTCGTGCAAGTGTCTCATAGCGTGCCTGCTTGGCCTCGTAGTCTGCCTTGGCCGCATCGTACTGCTGCCGCGTCACGGCGTCCTGTTCAAGCAGCTTGCTGTAGCGCTTGAAGTCCGTTGCGGCCATGTCCATCAGCACCCTTGCCTCGGTTATGGAAGCCTCGCTGACGGCCGCATTGGCTGCCGCCACGCCCACGCTGCGGTCGGCTACGTTGCGTCCGGCAAGGGCGTTCTGGTAGTCGGCACGTGCTCTGGCCACACACAGCCTCATGTCCGCATCGTCTATTATCACCAGAGTGTCGCCTTTCTTCACCGGTTCGTATTCTTCGAAACGTATCTCCTTTATGTAGCCTGCCACGCGGCAGTTAACTGGCACTATCTGTTGCCGCACCTGGGCGTTGTCGGTAAATTCCACGTTGCCGAGGTGGACAAACTTGCAGCAGACCCATGCCGTGGCAGACCCTATGACCAGGGCGGTGGCGATGTATGAGAGTATCTTTTTTGTACGGTGTTTCATATCTTTCCTGAAGTGAATAATAGTTTGTAATAATAGTATATTATGTCGATGCGCGCATTCACCAGCTGCCTCTCGGCATCGAGCTTGGCATTCGCCGCATCCAGCATGTCGGTGATGAGGGCCATGTCCGCCGAGTAGCGCGTGGAGGCGGTGCGGTAGTTCCTGTCGGCCAGTTCAACGCTTTTCTGTTGCGTCCGCAATTCCTCGTATGCTTCCAAGTATCTCACATAGTCGGCTCTGATGCCGAGGCTCAGGTCCTCACCGGCCACTCCGAGCCGTTCGCGTGCAGTCTGTGTCGCGGCCCGGCTCCTGGCAAGTGATTTGTTGCTTTTGTATAGCGAAGACAGGTTGTAGCTGATACCCACGCCTATGTGCCAGTAGCTCAGGTTGCGGTTGATGGGCGGTACTTCCACCAGTATGGGGCCATCGATGTTCCATCCGGCCTGCAGCCCTATCTTAGGATACAGCTCGCTCCTTGCAAGTGCCTCGGCCTTGCGGCTGATGTCAACTCCCGTCCCGGCGAGTTTCATGGACGGTGCATTGTCCGCAGCCTCTTGTTGCCACCAGCTTTCGTCCGCTGTGGGGAGTGCACGTGCCAGGATGGCCGAGTCGGGAACTATCTCTGTGCCTTCGGGCAATCCGGCTATGGTCACCAAGTTGTGGTTGAGGATGTCGAGCGTGTTGCGGATCTTCAGTAGCTGGAGTTCAAGGTTGGCCACAAGCAGCTCATAACGCGTGATGTCGTTCTGCAATGCCACCCCTTGTCTGTAGCGTGCGTTCATCTCGTCAAGCACCTTGCGTGCCTGTGCGGTGTTGCTTTCGACAACACGGTACAGGTTGTCGTATTTGTATATGTCGAGGTAGAACCCCGTCAGTTGGAAGCGGATGTTGTCGCGCTGCAGTTCCGTGGCATAGCGCGCGGCCGTGGCTTTCAGTTCGGCCAACTCTATGCCCTTGCCTATGGCGCCACCGGTATAGACGGGCTGGCTGACGCTCACGCCCAGGTTGTTGCCAAAGTGCGGTATGGGAGCCTTCTCGTAGCCCGAGAAGTTGCGCTTGGTCGTGAAACCGTCGCCGATGTAGCTCAGCGACAGTGATGCGTTTATGTCCGGAAGCCGTTCGCTGCGGGCAACGTTTATTCCGTGCCGTGCCTCTTCCTCGGCGGCAATGGACGGGCGGAGCTGCACACTGTTCTTCTCGGCAATATCGTACAGGTCTTCTATGCTCACGACCCGTCTCGTCTGCCCAAAAGCACACGCTCCGCAGCTCAACAAGGAGACAGCAAGCCACCTTGTGAGCAATCGGTGATTGTTCATGTCAGGGAAAATGTAAATTAAGTAGTAAGGAAAACGATTTTATAGTCCCAATCCCTTGGTGCAAACTCGGGCAAATACCTCCGTGCACCCAAAGCTCAGACCGAAGCCGTGCTCTTCCAGTTTTCAAGATGCCCCCAGTTCATGACAATAGGGAACAGGGCAACTTTCGTGTTTGATATAAGGGTCATTTGCAGCGCAACTCTTTGTGAATTGCGTTGCAAAGGTACAAAAAACTCCTCATAAAATGCCTCCCCGAAGTCTGTAAATGTGGATTTTTCCCCTTCTTTCGCCTTGCCTTTGCCCCGTATGTTTGCATGCGAGCCACGTTGCCGTAGGCGTTTGCCTACCGCCTTCGGATGCCCATTGGGTGGCATGCCGGCTGCGTTAACAAACCCAAAACGGCCTCGTGAAAATGTTAATCCAGAGATGGCGTGTATCAGCCCACAGTGGGCATGGCAAATGACGTGTGCCGGCGTCTCCTTTCTCTCCCTCTTGAAGATGTTTGTGTGCCGGTAGGCAGGCTTAAACAGGCCAGCGGGCACGATGCTGTTGTCAATGCACGTTGGCGGATGCGGCAATGGTAGGGTAAGTATGCTTTCAATATGCTTGTTTATAGTTGTTTGCATTGTCGTGCCTACCATTCCCGACATGGCCGCCATACATTTTGATACGGGCATGTGCACCAGCTTCCTGCATGTGTCGTTTTTGATGTCGGTAGAGACACGACCGAAAGTCTATTAGAGACGAGGCCTCGTTCCTATTAGACTTTCAAGCCCGTTCCTACTGGACTCACACCCTCGTTCCTACTGGACGTAAAATCCGTCCCTGCCTTGAGCGTGTGGAACGACATGCAGGACATGCACTTTAGGGACAGTTTTCTTTACTCTTGGAACTGCCGGCAAATGTTAAAAACAATCCTGGCAGCCTTGTGGCCATACAAGAACGACCATGCATCACATGGTCGTTCTTGTATCGGGAGGCGGGCATCCCGGATGCCCACCTGCTGTACCAGCCTGTCTCCATGGACTGTACGCTTTCCCATGGAATGCTTTCCTGCAGCCAAGGTCCCCCTCAGTTGGCCAACAGAACTATTTCTCTTTCACTTTCAGGTGACGAAGATTCAATTCTGTGACGCCGCCGGACTGCTTGCTGAGTGTGCGGCACGTACCGGAAACCGTGATGTCTCCTGCTCCGGAACCGGAGACGGATAAATGTCCGCTACAGTCTGTGCGGACATCCACATCACCTGCTCCGGAAACGTCCAGGCCAAGGTTGCGGCAACGTACATATCCGTCTACGTCACCGGCTCCGGATACTGTTATAGCTACGTCTTCGCTGCAGTGTACATAGTCCATGTCGACATCTCCTGCACCGGAGACCTTTATCGTAAGTCCGGGCAGATACAGGCTGTCGGCATCAAAATCGGCTGCTCCCGATGCCTCCATCACAAGAGGCTGGGACTGGCGTATCGTACCTGTCATGTTCAGTGACGCTGCCCCTTGGGCATTCATGGCGGTAAGTTCCGGGAGTGTGATGTCGAGGGTGATGGGGTGTATGTTATTCGTCCGGATGTGTGCGTCCTTTTCTTCTTCTTTGAAGTGGATGTCCAGGCGGTTGTTCTTGACGGTTATGTCGTACATGTCTATGCATTTCTCGTTTCCGGTGACGCACACTTGCTGTGTATTGCCCTGGCGGTACACCACTTTCACGTTTCCGCAGGCATTTATTTTGCTGAACGGCTCCACATCCACATCGCGTGTTTGTACTGCTCCGTACTCTTGGGAATCCTTGTATTCAAAGGAGTGCTCGGCCATTTGCTTAACCATGCTTTTGCAGGAACTCGCGCCTATTGCACATACTGATAGGGCGATAAAGACGATGATACTCTGTTTCATGTCAAAAATGATGAATATGTTGATAGTTGTGTTTGAAAAGCTTTGGATATGGCTCCCTTAGTGCCGTGCTGTCTATGTTGGCAATATAACCATAGTGGGATATGCCTGTTCCGTATAGTTGTGTTCTACATGGCAAAGATATGAATTATCTTTTACTATGCATGCTTCTTTGTCCATAATTATCAGCCTTATGCCTCAGTTTCTTCCTTTTGGCTATGTTTTGTGCTACTCCTATGTGCCGTGGACGCACCGTCACCGATAGGTTGCATGCCAAATATGTGGTGAATGGGAACAGGGCGAGTTTACGTAACAGGTGTGGCGGAGTCGTGACATAATAATTCTCATGCGTACAAAAGTGAGAGGTTGTGTCAAAAATGGAGATATAGGCAAACAGATTGCTCTCCACTATGCTGCGGGCTGAAAGCCCAATGAGCCCACAGCACAGGGCAACGCCCTGGGTATAACGCATATAACGACAATCGCCCTGAAAGGGCAAAAGCAAACAAACACATAGTATAAAAACTTGGTGCCTAAAGCTTTTGCCCTTTCAGGGCGCATAACAGATAGGGATGTATCATACCCAGGGCGCTGCCCTGGGCTGATTGCTTGTTGGGCCTTCAGCCCGCAACCTATACCCACGACTTATAAGGTGGGCGATGGGGGACATTGCGGCCCAAAGTTACATTTTGACACAGCCTCTTGTCTCTATCAGGTGTCATGCGGCCTGTGGCCGTCCTATCTTCGGATTCTTATGCCCACTCCAGGATGACCTTGCCGCATTGGCCGGACTCCATGATGTCGAAGCCCTTCTGGAAGTCGTCCACGGGGAAGCGGTGTGTGATGACCGGGGTCAGGTCTATGCCGGACACCAGCATCTGCTCCATCTTGTACCATGTTTCCCACATTTCGCGGCCGTAGATGCCCTTGATGGTGAGAGCCTTGAAGATGATTTCGCTCCAGTCCACAGTTGTGGTGGGAGGCAGGATGCCCAGCTGTGCAATCTTGGAACCGTTGTACATGTGGGCCACCATGTCGCGGAAGGCAACGGGAGAGCCTGACATTTCCAGACCTACGTCGAAACCGCGTATGCCGAGTTTCTCCATGGCCTGTGCCACAGTTTCGCCCTTGGATGCGTTGACGGTGCAGGTGGCTCCCATCTTCTTGGCTATGTCCAGACGGTATTCGCTAAGGTCGGTGACAACGATGTTCTTGGCACCGGCAAATTTGGCAATGGCTGTAGCCATGGTGCCGATGAGGCCTGCGCCGGTGATGAGCACGTCTTCGCCCAGGAGGGGGAAGGAGAGGGCCGTGTGGGTGGCGTTGCCGAAGGGGTCCATGATGGCGGCCATGTCATCGCTGATGCGGTTGTCCAGTTTCACCACGTTGCTCTCGGGGATACTGAGGTATTCGGCAAAAGCACCGTCGCGGTTTACGCCAACGCCTATGCTGTTTTCGCAGATGTGCTGCAGGCCGCGGCGGCAGTTGCGGCAATGGCCACAAGCTATGTGTCCCTCGCCGGTTACACGGTCACCCACCTTGATGTTGCGCACGCCCGGGCCTACCTTCTCCACTATGCCCACGTACTCGTGGCCGATGGTCATAGGGGTCTTGATGGTCTTCTGGCTCCACTCGTCCCACTTGTAGATGTGGAGGTCGGTGCCGCAGATGGCGGTCTTCTTGATTTTAATAAGGACATCGTTCACGCCCACCTCGGGCATGGGCACGTCCTCCATCCATAATCCCTTGCAGGGTTCTTTCTTGACTAATGCTTTCATGTTCAATATGTGATTAGGGTAATTCTTACGGTTATCCGATAGCAAATTTACAGAATTTTGGGCTCACGTCAAAGGAAATGTCGCTCTTTTTGTGCTTGGGTTGCGAGTGGCATCATCGTGGGGTACAGTGCATAAACTTGCAAAAGTAAGCCTTTATGCACTTATTTTGCATAATAATGACCTATAGGGACGGGGCTTTGGCGCATATACATTATTTTTTCGTATCTTTGCAGGGCGAAACGGGAAGCCTCCGTCAATATGGCTTTCGGTGTGTTATTCGTGTAGCAAGGTTATCACTACAGATGGAAAAGCAAGACAAGAAGGCGCGGTTGCAAGTTATCAGGACGATAGTGGGGAACTGCCCGTTCGAGAACCAAGAGGAACTGGCCTTGGAGCTGGAAAAGGCAGGATTTTCCACCACTCAGACCATGCTCAGCCGCGACCTGAAGCAGTTGCGTATCTCCAAGGTGCGCACGCGGTCGGGCAAGAGTGTCTATGCCCTGCCTGGTGTGGTCTACTTTGACCCGGCCAAGACGCGCGAGGAGTTGAACGCCACCCGTTGGCAACTGCAGTTCAGCGGCAACTTGGCCGTGTTGCATACGCCTCCCGGGCATGCTTCGCTGGTGGCCTATGAGATAGACGAGCACAAGTCGCAACTGCTGCTGGGCACCGTGGCCGGAGACGACACCGTCATTGTGGTGATGGCCGAGAATGCCGGGCGCGAGGAGGTGAGGGCTGTTCTCATGGAGGTGGTGCCACAGTTGAAAAAGCGCCGGACGTCCTCTGGCTGACAGTCGTGGACCGTCTTCTCGCAGATATAATCTCGCATATATATAATAAGGTATATATCCGGCCCACGATCCGTGGGCATTGTTCGTAATCAACATACGTCAAAGGAGCATGGATAGTATTTTGCCGCTCCGCAACACAGAGACGATGATGGAAGGAATGGAAGAAACACAAGCAGAAAAGCAAGCAGACATAAGAATAGTAGTGGCCGAACCGGCTCACGAGCGTTATGTGGACGAGATATTGCAGACCATCCGCGTGGCCGCCAAGAAGCGCGGCACGGGCATAGCCGAGCGTACACATGACTACCTGGCCACGAAGATGAAGGAGAGCAAGGCCATCCTGGCACTGGACGGAGACCGGTTTGCCGGCTTCAGCTACATCGAGACCTGGGGCAACAAGCATTATGTCACCACGTCCGGCCTGATAGTGCATCCCGACTACCAGGGACTTGGCGTGGCACGCCGCATAAAGGACTACACCTTCACCCTGGCACGTGTGCGCTGGCCCCATGCCAAGATATTCTCGCTCACGAGCGGTGATGCCGTAATGAAGATGAACACGGACCTGGGCTACGTCCCCGTCAGCTTCAACCAGCTGACCGATGACGAGGCCTTCTGGCGCGGATGCAAGGGATGTATCAACAATGACATCCTGGAGGCCAAGGGACGCCGCTTCTGTGTGTGCACCGGCATGCTGTGGGATCCGGAGAAGCATCATGGCGAGCCTACCAGCCTGGAGGTGATAAAGGACGTGATGAGGACCCTTGTGCTCCGTGGCATAGAGTAGGCGTGGGCATGCATGTATTCATAATCAAGACAAATCAACAACACATACATTACGTATCATGGAGAAGAAGAAAGTAGTGGTTGCCTTCAGTGGCGGCCTCGATACGAGTTACACGGTCATGTACCTGGCCAAGGAGAAAGGCTATGAGGTGTATGCCGCATGTGCCAACACGGGCGGTTTCAGTCAGGAGCAACTGAAGGCCAACGAGGAGAATGCCTACAGGTTGGGCGCCAAGGCCTACGTCACACTGGACGTCACGCAGGAGTACTACGAGAAGTCGCTCAAGTACATGGTCTTCGGCAACGTACTGCGCAACAACTGTTACCCCATCAGCGTGTCCAGCGAGCGCATATTCCAGGCCATAGCCATAGCCCGCTATGCCAAGGAGATAGGCGCCAGCGCCATAGCCCATGGCTCCACAGGAGCGGGCAACGACCAGATACGCTTCGACATGACGTTCCTCGTTATGGCCCCCGGCGTGGAAATAATCACCCTCACCCGCGACGGCAACCTCACCCGCCAGGAGGAGGTGGACTACCTGAACGCCAACGGCTACTTTGCCGACTTCACCAAGTTGAAGTATTCCTACAACGTGGGCATCTGGGGCACCAGCATCTGCGGCGGAGAGATACTCGACAGCACGCAGGGCCTGCCCGAGAGCGCATACCTCAAGCACCCCACCAAGGAGGGAAGCGAGATGCTGAAGCTGGGCTTCGAGAAGGGCGAACTCGTGTCCGTCAACGGTACGCGTTACGACGACAGGATAAAGGCCATACAGGCCGTGGAGGAGATAGGCGCGTCCTACGCCATAGGCCGCGACTGCCATGTGGGCGACACCATCATCGGCATCAAGGGACGTGTGGGCTTCGAGGCAGCAGCCCCCATGCTCATCATCGGCGCGCACCGCTTCCTGGAGAAGTACACCCTCAGCAAGTGGCAGCAGTACTGGAAGGAGCAGGTGGCCAACTGGTACGGCATGTTCCTCCACGAGAGCCAGTACCTGGAGCCTGTCATGCCCGATATCGAGGCCATGCTCCTCAGCAGCCAGCGCAATGTCACCGGCGAGGTCACCTTGCAGCTGCGCCCCTACTGCTTCCAGACCATGGGCGTGGATTCCCCCAACGACCTTGTCAAGAACAAGCTCGGCGAGTATGGCGAGACGGCCAAGGCATGGAGCAGCGACGATGCCAAGGGCTTCATCAAGGTAAGCTCCACGGCGCTGCGCGCCTACTACCTGGCACATCCCGACGAGGAACGCTAACCTCATGCTCTCTCTCGCGCGTACATTATTATAGTATATACAGATGGAGAAACGTTTCTACCGTTCCGCCACCGACTGCAAGATAGCCGGCGTATGCGGAGGCCTTGGCGAATACTTCGGCATCGACCCCTTGCTGGTGCGCATAGCCTTCGTGGTGGCCGTGTGGTTTGCGGGCGTGGGCTTCTGGACTTACATACTGCTGTGGCTCCTCGCTCCCAAAAGATACTGATGCAGTAATACAAAGATACTGATACAGGAATACTATGGACAAGAAGATAAGAATAGGAATACTTGGTGCCGCAGGCTATACCGGCGGCGAGCTCATCCGCGTGCTGCTCAACCACCCGCAGGCCGAGATAGTCTTTGCCAACAGCGAGTCCAATGCCGGCAACCCCGTGGCCGAGGTACACGAAGGCCTCTATGGCGAGACCGACCTCCGCTTCACCCGGGACATGCCCTGGGCCGAGGTGGACGTGGTGTTCTTCTGCTTCGGGCACGGCAAGAGCCGGGCCTTCCTGCAGGAGCATGCCATCCCCCAGCACGTGCGCATCATAGACCTGGCGCAGGATTTCCGCATAGCGGGAGACCACGACTATGTCTATGGCCTGCCGGAGACGCATCGCGGGCAGACCGTCGGCGCAAGGCACGTGGCCAATCCCGGCTGTTTTGCCACGTGCATACAGCTGGCCCTGCTGCCAGCCCTGAAGGCGGATCTCATCAGCGGCGACATTCATGTCAACGGCATCACCGGCTCCACCGGGGCAGGGCAGAAGCCGGGTGCCACCACGCACTACAGCTGGCGCAACGACAACATCTCCGTCTACAAGACCTTCACCCACCAGCACCTCCTGGAGATAAACCAGACCGTGCAGGAGCTCCGCCCCGGCTACGACGGCCGCGTGCTCTTCATTCCCCAGCGCGGCTGCTTTGCCCGCGGCATCTATGTCACGGCCTACGCCCGTTGCACGGCATCGCTGGAGCAGGTGCGGCAGGCCTATGAAGACTATTATCGCGATGCCGCCTTCACCCACGTCGTGGCCAAGTCGCCCGACATGAAGCAGGTGGTGAACACCAACAAGGCCTTGGTCTACGTGGAGAAGTACGAGGACCAGCTCCTGATGATATGCTGCATAGACAACCTCCTGAAGGGCGCCGTGGGCCAGGCCGTGCAGAACATGAACCTCATGTTCGGCCTCGACGAGCGTGCAGGCCTGGGGCTGAAGGCCTCGGCATTCTGAGGCACAAGCATGCAGTCAATGATGCACAAGCAAGTAATCAACAAGGCACAAGTACACAACCTATAATTCCCCAAGAAATGAATCTATTTGACGTATATCCCCTGTTCGACATAGCCATAGACCGAGGCGAAGGCTGCCGCGTGTGGGACGAAGAGGGCACGGAATACCTCGACCTCTATGGCGGCCACGCCGTCATCAGCATAGGCCATGCCCACCCCCATTATGTCGAGGCCATAGCCTCGCAGGTAGCCCGCCTGGGCTTCTACAGCAATTCGGTGCAGAACCCCTTGCAGCGCACCCTTGCCCTCACGCTGGGCAAGGTCTCGGGCTACGAGGATTACCAGCTGTTTCTAATCAACTCCGGCGCCGAGGCCAACGAGAATGCCCTCAAGCTGGCATCCTTCCACAACGGACGCACGCGCATCCTCTCGGCCGAGAAGGCCTTCCATGGCCGCACGTCGCTGGCGGTGGAGGCCACGGCCAACCCTAAGATTATCGCACCGGTCAATGCCAACGGCCATGTCACCTACCTGCCCCTCAACGACATAGACCCGTGGCGTGCCGAGCTGGAGAAGGGCGACGTGTGCGCCGTCATCATCGAATGCATCCAGGGCGTGGGCGGCATACGCCTGGCCGAGGCCGCTTTCATGCAGGAGCTGCAACGCCTGTGTGAGGCCCACGGCACGGTGCTCATCTGCGACGAGATACAGTGCGGCTACGGCCGTTCGGGCAAGTTCTTCGCCCACCAGCACCTGGGCCTGCGCCCCGACATGATTACCGTGGCCAAGGGCATCTGCAACGGCTTCCCCATGGGCGGCGTGCTCATCTCGCCCAAGTTCGCCCCCGTCTACGGCCAGCTGGGCACCACCTTCGGAGGCAACCACCTGGGGTGTGCCGGAGCCATAGCCGTGCTGGACGTGATAGAGAGCGAAGGCTTGGTGCAGAACGCTGCCGAGGTGGGCGACTACATCATGGCCGAGCTGCGAGCCATGAACCTGCCCCACGTGGTGGACGTCCGCGGACGCGGCCTGATGATAGGCATAGAACTGGACATCCCCTACAAGGAGCCCCGCACCCGCCTCATCCGCGACGAGCACATCTTCACCGGCTGCAGCGGCACCAACGTCATACGCCTCCTCCCCCCCCTGTGCCTCAGCATAGACGAGGCCAGGCACTTCCTCCGGGCCTTCCGCCGCGTGATGGAAAAGGCCTGAGGCGGCACCTTCGTTCCATGTAAGACAATACTTCATATATATATAAGGCGACCTTCATGTCTATATAAGGCGGCACCTTATATATATATACATAATATGTACAAGGGCGATGCGCCCCTACACAGGCCTCGCCCGCAACACGTATCCACCAAAATGAAAAGTTTTCTCAACGTACAGGACCTTGGCAACCTGGCCGAAGCCCTTGCCGAGGCCCGCGAAATAAAGCAGGACCGCTACAAACACGTAGGGCTGGGACGCAACAAGACCGCCCTTCTCGTCTTCTTCAACAATAGCCTGCGCACGCGCCTCTCCACGCAGAAGGCGGCCCAGAACCTGGGCATGAACGTCATCGTGCTCGATGTCAACGCCGGGGCATGGAAGCTGGAGACCGAGCGCGGCGTCATCATGGACGGCGACCGGAGCGAGCACCTCCTGGAGGCCATCCCCGTGATGGGCAGCTATTGCGACGTCATAGGCATACGCTCCTTTGCCGGCCTCACCGACCGCGCCTACGACTACGCCGAGACCGTCTACCACCAGTTCGTGCGCTACTCCGGCCGACCCGTCTTCGCCATGGAGACCGCCACCGTGCACCCCCTGCAGGCCTTTGCCGACCTCATCACCATAGAGGAGCACCGCCGTAAGCCGCGCCCCAAGGTGGTGCTCACCTGGGCACCGCACCCCCGCGCCCTGCCGCAGGCCGTGCCCAACAGCTTTGCCCAGTGGATGAACGCCGCCGACGTGGACTTCGTCATCACGCACCCCCGCGGCTACGAGCTGGACCCTGCCTTCGCAGGCAACGCCCCGGTGGAGTACGACCAGATGAAGGCCTTCGAAGGAGCCGACTTCATCTACGCCAAGAACTGGTCCTGCCCCGGCGTCACCCGCCCCGAGGACTACGGCCGGATACTGGACGACTACCATGAGATGGCCTCGTGGACCGTCTCCGCCCGACAGATGGCCGTGACGGACAACGCCCGCTTCATGCACTGCCTCCCCGTGCGTCGCGGCATGATAGTGACCGACGAGGTCATCGAAGCCCCCACCTCGCTGGTCATCCCCGAGGCCGCCAACCGCGAGATTTCCGCCACCGTGGTGCTCAAGCGCATACTGGAGGGCATGTAGGCCCCTCCGACGCGCCTCCCGCCTTCTGCCGCGCCTCCCGCCATCCGCCTTATGAGCCTTGTGTATAAGGCGCGGGCTGAAGGCCCAAGTAGCACATAGCCCGGGGCAGAGCGAAGCGACACCCTGGGTATTGCAACCCCCACACAAGCCAGCGCCCTGAAGGGGCAAAAGCCTTAGGCATCAAGTATGGTTCAGCGGATATTTACGGTTGGTAAGTCCAGGCAATGCCCTCTTGGACGGCCTTCACCAACTTTCCATGAAAGCCCGACACCCCATCTGCCAAGTGAGGGTATAGGCTACGGGCTGCCATTGCCCTGATGGACAATATCCCGTCATGTCGCCATTGGAATGGCACGGGCTGAAGGCCCAAAAACTGTAAGCCCAGTGCAAGCGAAGCGGCGCACTGGGTATTGCAACCTACACACATAAGCCAACGCCCTGTAAGGGCAAAAGCATTGATATTTAGCTTCTTGCTGTTGTCGTATTGACGCTTTTGCCCTTGCAGGGCGACCGTTGTTGTATGCGTTATCCCCAGGGTGTCGCTTCGCTCTGCCCTGGGCTATGTGCTCCTTGGGCCTTCAGCCCGCGCCATGGCGGACAGCAATCCGCTTGCGTACATCTCCATTTCGACGCACCCTGTTCCAAGGCCTGCCTGTGTACTGTCCTCCCCCTAAAACTCCCTGCGCATATACACCATGTCCGTCAGCCGTATGCCGTCCTCGTAGATGGGATGGTCATAGTTCTCCGTGAAGAACCGCTCCACGCGATGCGACGGCCGGAAGCCGCAAGCCCTGTAAAAGTTCATCGTGGACGGCACCTCGCCCGTGCCTGCTAACATGGCCTTCCCACGGGCACGATAGTGGTCAAAGAGGAACTCTATCAGGCATCGGCCGTACCCCATGCGCTGGAAGGCAGGGAGGGTGGCTATGTTTTTCAGTTCGTAGATGCCGTCTCCCTCGTGTGTCACCACGCAGGCGGCCTTCACCCCATCATCGTGCAGGACGAACATGTCGCCGCGTTCCAGGTAGCGGTCTATCATCTCCTCCTGCTCGTCGCCGAGGAGGAGAAGGTCGAGGTACTGCTTCTTCTGTCCGTGAATCTGTCTTATTTCCATTTCAGTGTCAAGGGGGGGCGGGTAGGGGGAGGCCGGTGCCGTCACCGTGGCCGGTGTGTGGCCTCCGGCTGCGTGTCTTTGTGAAAACGCCACAAAGATACGGATTATTCCGGACATACATGCCGGAAACGAAGACCATATTCGCGGGCAGGTCCCGCCCGGTGGCTGGAATCCTCCGTCGGGGAATGCGGGAGGACATGCCGTCTGCCCTTGGCGCGTCCTGGGGACGCGCCAAGGGCTGTACGTAGACGCGGATATGGGATAACTGAAGAAGAATCGCAGTATTTAACGTTTATTAACAGGGGGGGGCGATAGTGCCTACTAATTTACTATCTTTGCAACCGTCGGCGTGACTCACGCATCATGGCGGCCAGTCACCGACGGCCGGGCGTCACGGGGCCGGCCTCCGCAGCGGTGGAGCCTCATTACCAGGGAAATAGCCCGACATCAACGAGACGACATCCCCTCCTCCCGAGGGCAGCGCAGCCTCGTCGCGGGCACGACAAACACCCGGCTCCCGGGAGACGCAATTTCATCACCCGCGTGACGGGGCTTCAACATATACGTGACGAAGCCTCGACATATACGTGATGAAGCCTCAACATATACGTGATGATTTAACATTTCTATACATACTGCGCCACAGGCCGCCCGCACGCATGCCACGGCCCGCCGCAGACGAGAGAATCAACCAAATACCAACCCCTAAAAAACACACAAGCACTATGGCAATCAAGTACAGCCTTTCCGCGGCAAAGAACCCGCTGAACCCCGAACTTCCCAAGAAGATCTACGCTCGCGCGCAGTACAACGAACTCATCGACCTGCCCGCCCTGGCCAGGCACATACAGGAGCACGGCAGCCCCTTCACGCGCGACGTCATCCAGGGCGTCCTCTCGGCCGCAGTGGACTGCATGCGCGAACAGCTCGTGGCCGGCAACAAGGTGGACTTCGGCGACCTAGGCTCCTTCTACGTCAGCCTCCGCAGCGAGGGCGTGTCCAAGGTCGAGGACTTCAACCCCCGCACCCACGTCAAGAGTGTGGACGTGAAGTGGTCGCCCTCCGTCTACTTCACCGACCTCAAGGACGACCCCGACCTCAAGTGGGAGTTCGCCATCACCCACAAGGAGATGGCCCAGGCCAGGAAACTGTCCAAGGAGGAAGTGGACAAGGACGTCTCCGAGGGCAACCCCGGCACCGGTGGCGACGAGGGCGGAGGCGAAATTGGAGGATGACCCCGCAGGCTACGGCCCGCCCGCCACGGTGACGGACCGACAAGACGCTGCTCCCAATCCGGCAAGTGGGAGAGGGGCCGCGCACACCCTTCCGGAGCGCGACCCCTCTCTCCGTTTTGATGATTGGTACAATCGTTATTCACACATATTTTAATACGAAACAAATGAAACAAAATTACACATCCTCCCTAAGGCGGACGCTCTCCGAGGTCTGCAGCATCATGCTCGCACCGCTCACTCTACTCTTCGCCTTATTCATGCCCAACATAGGATCGTGGGCAGATTACGACTTCATTTCAGACGACATCCATTACAGTATCAATGCAGACAACAAAAGCGTGAGTGTGGTATCCCGCTTTTGGAAATACTCCGGTGACGTGGTCATCCCCTCCACGGTAGTACATGAAGACAAGACGTATAGAGTGACGTGCATAGGAGAAGATGCCTTCTGGTATTGCTCCATAACCTCGTTAGACCTCCCCGATGGCTTGGCGAGCATAGGAAGAGGTGCCATCTCTGCTTGCTCCTCACTAACCACCGTTATATGTCGTGCAGAGGCCGTGCCGGCGTGTGGAAATATCAAGTTCTCTCGAACTCCCGCAGACCAGGCGACACTCTATGTCCCGGCATCCGCCATCGAAGCCTACAAGGCGGCACGCCCGTGGAAGTACTTCGGTGCCATACAGCCCCTTGAGGACTACGGGAAATCAGCCGCCTTTGGCGCCCCGTAGGGGCAACAAGCATTCAGCCCGTAGCCTATGACCTCACTTGGCAGATGGGGGCGTGTGGGGCTTTCATGGAAAGTTGGTGCAGGCCTGGCACGTGGCTTGGCATTGTCTCATGATACGCGTGTGGCTGTAGAATCAAACGAGGGAAGCGGCAACGGCATGAAACACTTCGCCGTTGCTGCTTCCCTCGTCTTTTTGGAACCGTGCTGTCGGTGCCGTCGCCTTACCAGATGGAGACGCGCTCCTCGGCGGGGAGGAACATGGGGTCGCCCTCCTTGACGTCGAAGGCGTCGTACCATGCGCCGATGTGCCTCAGGGCGCCGTTCACGCGCCATTCACCCAGGGAGTGGACGTCGGTCTTGGTGCGGTCTATCATCTTCTCCTGCTCGTCGCCGAGGAGGAGAAGGCTGAGATACTGCTTCTTCTGTCCGTGAATCTGTCTTATTTCCATCTCAGTGTCAAGGGTGTGGGAGGCCGATGCCATCAGTGTTACGGTATGGCATCCAGATACATATCTTTGAGGTTGAGTGTGATGCGGGAAAGATTTTCAATCCGGCGCAGTTGCATATAACCGCTTGTCATACAACTGGCTCTTAACGCTCTGCCGCTTCATTTCATTTTCATAACTGCTCCTTTTTTAAGAATGTGCGTAGGTGCAGATGGCGTATGCCTTCGAAATTAGCTTCTGACTGGAACGGGTCCATCGACACTACATATTTGGGGTAATTGTTTTTTATCTCTTCAAGATTGCCAAATTCCCTTTTGACGGTACTCTCTTCGCTGAGGAGATAGGTGGCCTGGATATAGACGGTATCATCGCCTTTGCTTGCCACGAAATCCACCTCCCCATTGCGCAGAGTCCCAACGTATACTTTATATCCGAGACGGAGCAGGTGCAGATACACGGCGTTTTCAATCAGTTTTTCAATATCCACTGCGCGGTTTCCCGAGGTCAATGCATTGCGCAGTCCCAAGTCTTCGAAGTAATACTTCTCATTGGTAGACAGTAACTGTTTCCCATGAATGTCATATCGATTGACCCTATTAAGGATGAAGGCATTGCATAGGAAGTCCATATATGAGCGAACCAATGGCTGGCTCACATTCTCACGTTCGTGCTGCATGTACTTACTGATACTGTTGGCCGAAAACAGTTTGCCGATATTGTCTGCCACAAAACGCGAGAGATTTTCAAGAAAGGCAACATTGCGCACCTGTTCCCTGCCCAGTATGTCCTTAAGGACGATTGTGCTGTATACGCTTGAGAGGTAATCCCGTACCATTTCCGCATTATCGACAGGCAGCAGGGCGAGATTGGGCAGGCCGCCGATATTGAGAAATTTCACAAGAGAGGAATCACTGTCCTCCATCCTGTGGAATGTGAGGAATTCAGGATAGGACAGTCCATAGACATGGACTTCTATATATCTGCCAGACAACAGGGTTGCCAGTTCCCCGGACAGCATTTTGGCATTGGACCCTGTTACCACTACATCAAATCCGTCCCGATCATAGTAGTTGCACAAGGAGCGTTCAAATCCGTCAATCAATTGCACTTCGTCAATAAGGATATAGTTATGCGCTCCTGCCGTTGACTGACTGTCGATGTATGCGTTCAGGTCAGTATGATTCCTGATGCCATCGAAGTCACTTTTCTCCTTGTCAATATATATGATATTGGCATCATTGTTGGCATTCCATTCCGACACAAGGGTTCTCATGAGGCAACTTTTGCCTACACGCCGCTGCCCGGTTATGCAGATAATAAGGTTACGACCTATGAGGTTCGTTATTTTGTCGATATAAGCCTGTCTGTTTATCAGTTCCATGAGTTATACATTAAAAACCCTACAAAGATACGGATTATTGAAGATATACATTCCAAAAGCGAAGACAAATTCTACTTTTGAAGGTATATCTACAATGCCTGCCTGTCGAGGGGCTTGTTACAGATAATCCCCGGCATGGCACATTGCTGTGCTGCATGCCGGGGATTAGGTCAAAAGTTGCTGTTCCTGAACTGTCGTCGCCTTACCAGATGGAGACGCGCTCCTCGGCGGGGAGGAACATGGGGTCGCCCTCCTTGACGTCGAAGGCATCGTGCCATGCGCCTATGTGCCTGAGGGCGCCGTTCACGCGCCATTCGCCCAGGGAGTGGACATCGGTCTTGGTGCGGTTGAGCACTTCCTCGGGGCGTATGTTGTTGGCCCATACGCCGGCGTAGGCCAGGAAGAAGCGCTGTTCGGGGGTGAAGCCGTCCTTGTCCGTGAGCGGGGCCGCTGCCGTGGCGTTCCTGAAGGCCTGGAAGGAGATTTGCAGGCCGCCGTGGTCGGCTATGTTCTCGCCCAGTGTCATCTTGCCGTTGGCGTGCACGCCGGGGGCCACTTCTATGCTGTCGAAGAAGGTGACCATGCGCTGTGCGCGCTCGTCGAAGCGCTTGGCGTCCTCCTCGGTCCACCAGTCCTTCAGGTTGCCGTCCCGGTCGTACTGGCGTCCCTGGTCGTCGAAGCCGTGTGTCATCTCATGCCCTATGACCACGCCTATGGCTCCGTAGTTGAAGGCGTCGTCGGCCTCCATGTCGAAGAAGGGGTACTGGAGGATGCCGGCGGGGAAGCAGATTTCGTTGGTGGTGGGGTTGTAGTATGCGTTCACGGTCTGCGGGGTCATCAGCCATTCGTCCTTGTCCACGGGCTTGCCGGCCTTGGCCACCATCTCGGCGTGGCTCCAGGCGTTGGCGCGCTTCATGTTGGCCCAGTAGGAGTCGTCCTTGATTTCCAGCGTGGAGTAGTCTTTCCATTTGTCGGGATAGCCTATCTTCACGTGGAAGGCGGCCAGCTTGTCGAGGGCCTTCTGCTTGGTGCTGTCGCCCATCCACTGGAGGTTCCGGATGCGTTGGCCCAGGCTTTCCTGTAGGTTCTTCACGAGTGTCACCATGCGCTGCTTGGCTTCTGCGGGGAAGTATTTTGCGGTGTACATCTGTCCCACGGCCTCGCCCAGCGTGGAGCTTACGGTGCTTACGGCGCGCTTCCATCGTGGCTGCATCTCCTGCGTGCCGCTCATGGTGCGGCTGTAGAAGTCGAAGTTCTGTTCTGCCATAGCATCGTTCAGCAAGCTTGCGGCAGAATCAATCAATTTCCATTGCAGATAAAGGCTCTGCTGTTCAATAGGCAACGTATCCAGAATATCGGCAGCAGCTTTCAGCGAAGCAGGCTGGCCTACGATAATTTCCTTCACATCCTTCAATCCCATGGCAGACAAATAAGCATTCCAATCGAAAGTAGGATAATTCTGTTTCAGCTCTTCCATGCTCATTTTGTTATAATTGGCATGCGGGTCACGCAACTCCGTACGAGAGCGGAAAGCCTTGGCAAGACATGTTTCCACATCCATCACCACCTCCATACCTTTCTTGGCAGTAGCCTCGTCAAAACCGGCCAATCGATACATCTTCTGTACATGCGCGCGGAAAGCATCACGAATTTTAGCAGTAGCCTCATCGTTTTCCAGATAGTATTCGCGTTCGCCCATGCTCAGCCCGGTCTGATAGGTCTGTACAGNNGTGCGGCTGTAGAAGTCGAAGTCTTGCTCCACGAATGCGTCGCTCAGGCGTGGCGCGGCGGCGTCGATCAGTTTCCACTGCAGGTAGAAGCGTTGCTTCGCTATGGGGAGCGTGTCGAGTATCTCGGCGGCGGCCCGGAGCGAGGCGGGCTGGCCTACGATGACTTCCCGGACGTCCTTGAGGTCGAGGGCGTCGAGGTAGGCGTCCCAGTCAAAGGTTGGCATCTCTTTCTTGAGCTCTTGGAGTGTCATCTTGTTGTAGTTGGCGTGCGGGTCGCGCAGTTCCGTGCGCGAGCGGTATGCCCGGGCCAGGCGTGTCTCCACTTCCATGACTACGTCTGAGGCGGTCTTCGAGTTTTTTTCTCCGAAGCCTGTCAGGCAGAACATCTTGTATACGTGTGTGTGGAAGGCTTCGCGTATCTTGACTGTTGCCTCGTCGTTCTCCAGGTAGTAGTCGCGCTCTCCCATGCTGAGGCCTGCCTGGTAGGTCTGCACGGCGTTCATGCTGCTGTTCATTTCGTCTGCACCTACGTACACTACGTTGTAGGCTACTACGCCCTGCTTCTGCAGTTCGCCCAGCATGGCGTATACCTCGTGCTTGTCCTCCATGGAGCCTATGCCTATGATGTCGGCTATGATGGGTCTGGAGCCGTCCTGGTTGAGCTTGGTGCTGTCCATGGCTATGCGGTAGAGGTCGCCTATCTTCTGTCCCACGCTCCCTGCCTCGTGCTTGGTGGAGGCGAGTTCCTCTATCAGGCCTTGTATTTGCTTGCGGTTGTTCTCGGCCAGGATGGTGAAGGAGCCGTACTGCGAGTATTCGGGCGGGATGGGGTTCTGCTTCACCCATCCTCCGCAGGCGTATTGGTAGAAGTCGGTGCCGGGCAGTGCCGTGGTGTCGAGGTTGGCCGGCTGTATGCCGGCTGTGGGCTCGGCCTGGTTGTGGCCGACGTTGCAGGATGCCGCCATCAGGCAGAATGCTGCAAGGGGTAGGTAATGAAGTGCTTTCATATAGTTTGTGTTGTCAATGTCCATATAATCTTCGGGCGGCCATACTGCCGTCATTGGCAAGGGTGCTTCGGCCGTTGCGTCCATGTTCCCGAAAGGCTGTCATCCTATCGTTGCGGGGACCGGGTCGGATATTCGTGAATTTGCGTGTGGAAATTCACGAATATGCGCTTGTGAATTTACGAATTTGAGGTCGCGAATTCACGAATATAAGGCCTTGTCCCCATAGGGCGCTCGTGCTGTGTGCATGGAGGCTTTCCTGTTATTCCTGTGTCCTGCCCGTCTCCTTTCCCCGGTGGGTGGCTTGGAATTCTTGGCGTAATGGTCGTTTCCTGATGGAGGCTCCATGGTCAGAGGCCGCTGGTGCCTTGCTTTGGAACAATGGTACAAAAGTACGTCTTTATTTTGAGACATACAAGCACTTACGCGATAAATAGCGCTATATGCGGCAAGGGACTGTGCCGCAGGAGAGGTGTCTCCGTTGTCACAGTCCCTTGTGCGGGTTTGGTTGTTGTATTATGCCTATCGTGTCTTGCGCATGTAGTCCGCCCGCTTGGTCATGTAGTCCGCGTGTGCCTGTGCCAGCATGTTCTGGCTTTTGCGCAGGAGGGTCTCGCTCTCCAGCAGGTCGGAGAGTATTTCGGTGCCCATGCGGAACTTGTCCATGGACATGCGCAGGTTCTCCGTGGCTTCGTCCACGCTGGCCCGGGCTATCTCTATCTGTTTGTAGGCTTCTATGAGCGAGGACCATGCGGCTTCCACGTCTATGGCCAGCATCTCGCGTGCCTCGGCCAGCTGGTTCCGGGACTGCTGCACGGCCAGCTTCTGGCGGCGTATGGCGTGGGAACCGCCCCACCATGCCGTCAGGGGGACATTGACGGTGCCGAAGACCATGCCGTTGTTGAAGCTGCGGCCTATCAGCGAGGCCATGCCGTCCGACAGGCCTCCCACGCCGCTGTGGAAGCCTGCCAGGCCTACGGCCACGGTGGGCAGACGCTTGCCTGTCTCCATGCGCACCTTCAGCTTGCCGGCCTCCACGCCCTTCTGTGCCAGGGCCAGTTCCTGGCGCGACTGCAGGGCCTCCTCGGGGGCGCGGTATATCGCCATGGGGTTCTCGTCGTTGCCGTCCATGGTGGCCTCCACGTCAATCCTTTCGCCCGGCATGCCTGTCTGCTGTGCCAGGAGCAGGCACATGACGTAGTGCGCGTTGGCCACCTTCAGGCTGTCGGAGGAGAGTTCTTGCATCTTCAGGCGCACCTTCAGCAGGTCGTTGCGTGTGGTGACACCGGCGTTGACGTAGCTCTCCACCTCTTTGTATATGGCCTCCAGCTGGGTGCGGGCGCTTGCCAGGGTGGCCATGTTCAGTTTCAGCTTGGCTATGGTGTAGTAGTTCTCCGTCACCTTCTGCATCACGTCCTTGGCCTGCAGTTGCATCTGCAGTTCGGCCACCTCCTTGCCGATGGTGGCCAGACGGTTGCCGTTCACTATCTGGCCGCCTGCGAACAGCGGCTGTGTCAGTGTGCCCGTTACGGCATAGGCGCCGTTCACTTCGCGCAGGGCGAAGGGTTGACCGGCCAAGGCGGCCAGCTGCGGGTTTATCTGTGCGAAGGCCGCCAGCTCCTTGGGATAGTATCCGTCGGCCTGCACCATCTTGTCAAAGGCATGGAAGGCTATCACGTTGGCCGATATCTCGGGGAAGTACTTGGTGAAGGCCTCCTTTTTCTGCTCGCCTGCCATCTGCATGTCTATGGCCGCGTTCTGCAGGGCGCGGTTGTGCTTGGCCGCACTCTCCAGGCATTCCTCCAGTGAGACGGTCCTCACCTGCGCCCATGTGCCGAGGGAGAACAGGAGGGATAGTATGGTCAGTGTCTTTTTCATCTGTCTTGTGGTTGGTTTATGTATGCGGTTATGTCTGCTTGTGCCCGCGTTGGTACGCTATGGCCGGTACACCATGGCCGGCGCGGGCACAGGCCTGCTTATTCATATAGTTTCCAGTACACTACCGGCAACACCGTGGTGACCAGCAGCAGCATGCCCAGGCCTCCGGCGAAGATGGTGATGCCCACCGGCATCCAGAAGCTGCTGCCCGCTATGATCATGGGTATTACGCCCACGGCCGTGGTGGCCGTGGTGAGGAAGATGGGCACCATGCGTCGCTTGCCGGCATCCATGGCGGCCTCGCGGGCTGTCATGCCGGCGGCCATCTTCTCGTTGGCATGCTCGAAGATGAGAATCTCGTTGCGCATGATCATGCCCATGAGTGTGATGAAGCCGAACATGCTGGTAAGTCCCAGTATGTTATTGGCGATGAGCAGGCCTATGATGGCACCCGGCAGGGCCAGCGTTATGGCCAGGATGCAGGTGACGGCTATGGTGAACTTGCGGAAATTGAACAGGAGGAAGAAGAATATGATGACGATGGCCAGTGCCACGCACAGCATCACTTCGGGCACCATCTCGCCGTTCTTCTCCGTCTCGCCGCCTATCTCAGCCCTCACGCCCTGGGGCATGTCCATGTGCTTGATGTAGTCGATGAGGTGGTTCTGCACTTCCAGGGCGAATGTGCCCCGTTTGCCTTCCGGCAGGACGGAGATGCAGCGTTCGCCGTTGCGGTGCACAATCTTGGTATGCCTCCATACGGGCTTGGCCTCTGCCACCTGTCGCAAGGGTACGGACGCACCGGTGAGCGTTGTCAGGTACGTGTTCTCCACGTCGCCCACCTTGAGCGAGTCCATGGCATTGTCCTTCAGGACGAGAGGCACCTCGTAGGTCTTGCTCTTGCCGTCCACGCTGCCGGTCTCCCAGATGGAGCCTACATGCAGCTTGCCCGTCTGGAGCATCAGTTGCAGCTCGGCCGCGGTGCGGGTTATGCCCAATTGTGCCGAGGCCACGGGGTCGAGGCTTACCTCCACCACAGGTGAGGGCAGGTCGTAGTCTGTGTGTTCCCATTCCAGTTCGGGCATGCGGCGCATCTCTGCCATCAGCGTCTCCGCAGCCTTCTGTATGGAGTCCATGTTGTTGCCATAGAAGCGGTACTCGTATGTGGTCACGGGCAGGTAGTCCATCTGCTTCCAGCGCACGTAGGCCTTGGGCCAGTGGTTGCTGTACTTGGGCGCGTACTCGTCCAGGATTTCCAGTGAGGCCTCGTTGCTCTCGGTGTTGACGATGAGCTGGGCGAAGTTCTTGCCCGCTATGACCGGGGCATAGCTTGAATGGAAGCGCGGTGAGGAGCAGCCGATGAAGCTTGTAACGCCCGTCACCTTGCTGTTCTGCTTGAGGATGTCTCCCAGCTCGTTGGCTATCCGCTTGGTCTCCTCTATGCCGCTGCCCGTGGGCAGGTATATCTCCACGGCAAACTGGTTGCGGTCGGCGTATGGGAACTGGCGCGTCTTCAGTTTCAAGGCCATGACTCCCGTCACCGCTACCAATACCACTGCCGAGATGATGGTGAGCCATGGATGGCGGAAGTTCCATTCCAGTGCCTTGTCGTACCAGTGCTGCACGCGGTCGGTGATGTCCGGCTTCTTCTCGTTCTTAGGCTCTTCCTTGCGTATGATGGCAATGTTGAGCAGAGGTATGATCAGGGCCGCCACGGCCAGGGACACCATCAGGTTGATGGTCATGGTCAGCGGAAAGACGTTGAGCACGTCGGCCGCCTCGCCCGTCATGGTTATCAGCAGGGGATAGAAGATGATGCAGATGCAGAACGTGGCCAGGAACATGGGCCAGAAGTACTGTTGCACGCTGTTGATGGCGGCCTCGCGCCTCGGCATGCCGTTGCGCAAGTGCTCCAGATAACCGTCTATAACCACTATGCTGTTGTCCACTATCATGCCCAGTACCACTATCAGGCAGGCCAGCGTGATGGTGTTCAGCTCCACCCCGCAGGCATACATTATGCCAGTGCTTATGAAGGTGGACAGCGGTATGGTCAGCGCTGCCACTATGGCGCTCTTGATGGGGAACAGTATCATCATTACCGCCACGATGATGGCCATGGAGATGAAGAGGTCGCGCAGGAAGTCCTTCACGCTCTTGCTCACCACCTGCGGTTGGTCGGTGATGCGCAGGATGTCCACGTCGTCGGGCAGGCATTCCTCGCGGAACTGGTTCAGGATGACGTCCACGTCCAGGCCGTACTGTTCTATGTCGTTGCCCTTTAGCATCTCCAGCGACAGCAGCACGCAACGTTTGCCGTTGGACTCTATGAAGCTTTCGTCCATGTCGTACTCGCGTGTGACGGTGGCTATGTCGCGCAGCCTCACCACCTTGCCGTCGGGCGAGGTGTATATTATGCGTTCCTTGATCTCCTCCTCGGAGTTGATGCTCGGTGCCACGTGTATGTTCAGGTTCTGTCCAGGAGTGGACACCGCACCGCTCATGGTGGTCAGCCCCTGGCTCTTCAGCGCCTGTATCAGTGTCAGCTGCCCTATGCCGTAGGCCGCAAGGCGTTCCCTGTCCACGGCTATGGTCAGCTGTTCCTTCTTCTCGCCCAGCTGCTGCACCTTGCTTACTGTGGGCATGCGGCGAAGACGGTCGGCCAGTTCATCGCTATATCCTTGCAGTTCGCGGTAGGAACGCTGGTCGCTCTCTATGGTGATGAGCAGGGCGCTGGTGTCACCGAAGTCGTCCTTCACTATCAGGCCCAGTACTCCGGCGGGCAACGAGGACTTGAAACTGTTGAGCCCATGCTTCATCTTGCTCCACACGGGCGTGAGGTTGTTCTGGTCCTGCTGGAAGTGCACCATGACGATACACATGCCGTCCTGGCTGGTGGAGTAGGTCTTGCTGCGGTCCACCTCCTTGTAGGTGAATATATGCCTTTCCAGTGGGCGCGCCACCTGTTCTTCTATTTCCTCGGCGGTGGCACCGGGCATCACGGCGATTACCACGCCCTGGCGTATGGTGAAGGCCGGCATTTCGTCCTTGGGCATCACGTACATGCCCCACATGCCGAAGATGAATAGCAACGTGGTGATGAAAGCCGTGATTTTATAGTTGTCGATAGGCCAAGCTATCCAATTGCTGTTCTTGAAAGCCATAATGTAATAGGTTTTAAGTTACTGTCCGCCCATGCCCGTGGCTATATATATAATAAGGTATAGGTGGCGTGTGCGTCCAGATGAAAGCAATGTTGTGCGCAGGAGCGGATTACCTGACAGAAGTCCCCTCGCTCACCTTCTGGTACCCTTCCGTTATCACGCGGTCTCCGGCCGCTATGCCCGAAAGCACCTCTATGCGGTCTCCGGCCGTCCGGCCCATGGTGATGTCGCAGCGGTGAGCCTTGCCCCCTGCCACGGTCCATACGAAATGCTTGCCGTCGGCGGCCTGCTGCACGGCACGTATGGGCAGGAACATGCCTTCTTGCACGCCATTGCCCAGTATGTCCACCTTTGCCACCATGCCGGGCAGTATGTCGCCCCCGGCATTAGGTATGTTGATGCGTATGTTATAGGTATGTGTCAGTGCATCGGCCTTCACTCCTTTTTCTATCTTGCCGCCTTCTATGCTGCGGTTCCCAAGGGCTTCAATGGTTATCCTGGAGGCTGTGGTGTCGCGGATTTGTGCAATCTCGCGCTCGGGCACGCTCACCTTCACCTTCAGATTATTTATACTCATGATGGTGACCACAGGCTGTGTAGGCAGGGCGGTCTCCCCGGCATTCAGCATCTTCCGCCCTATGACACCGTCTACTGGAGCATATATGCGGCAGTCCTCCAATGCCTTCTCGGCTGCATGAAGCATGGCTTCGGCTTGCTCCACTCGAGTCTGCACCTCCACCCACTTCATGTCGGCCAGCGACTTGTTTTCGTGCAACTGGCGCATGCGTTCCAAGGCATCGGTAGCCTGCTTGTGCGTTGCCTTTGCCGTGGCCAGGGCGTTGCGTGCCTGTGTCATGTCCATTTCGGCCAACAGGCTTCCCTTGCGCACCCTGTCACCTTCGTCCACATATACCCTGTTCACCGTACCCATGCCGGTGAAGCTCACAGCCACGGCCGACTCTTCCTCTACCGTGCCCACATAACCGATGCCGGTGCAGAAAACCTTGTTACTTGCAGTCTCCGTCGTCACGGCAATTGCCTCTATGCTTTTGTCGGTCTTTTTTGAAGAACAAGACGCCACAAACACGGCCGTCAGCAGTACGAGGCACAGGTTCATGTCTTTAATCGTTTTCATGTGCAATGATGTAGTTAGTGTTAGTACTCTTACGCGCTGCAAAGGTAGCGGTCTTAGTAATACGGTGCGCTTGTGCGATGTCGCATATATTGTTCTATTTGTCCTGGATGTTGTATTATCGTTATGTTCTTGTTTTGGATAATGGTACCATTGGACGTTTGTGCTGTAAAACTATGCTGTGCCGTCTTGGACTCTCTTGACATGGATTTGTAAAACGTACTTTGATGCACGTGTTTATGCACCGTGGCCCTGCTATTGTACACACGCTTGCTCCAATCACGTTGCATGATATTCGTTACGGTCTCACATGGCAGGAAGTACTGACAATGGAAGTGACTTTACACGCACAAGCAGTGACTGTGGACATTCTGACATAAAGCACATACTGTTGCATTGTATGTGCAGATAATCCCATTCCTGTTCGTCAATACCTTTTCTCGTGTCCATTGTTGTTCTCTGTGGATAAAAACAAGATGGTGTGCAACTCCGTGAGTTGCACACCATCTATTTATGTGATTAAGCTATTGCTGCTTGCTACTTCACCTTCTCAAAAATAAGCACTGCTGATTTTCAACGACTTATATAGGCTCTGGTACAAATAAGGAACACTATAAGCATCCTTAATGTTATCAATCAACAAATATCGAGAAGCATCCGTGCGATGCTCTTCCTATTCTATCTTGTCCTTTTCTATATATTCCTTTCTTTTGTTGGTGCAAAGGTACAAAAATACTTTATCTAAGATTATTATTATTGCATTAATGTGGTTTTTGTATTAAAGACATCCAATACTAACTCTTATTAGGTATAATACTGAATCTTTTCAATTCTTGAATCACATGCTTAATAAACCTTCGTATCTTAAACCTATGTGTATCTGTTTTGATGAATATTTTCTTCATCTGTTCGCCTCCTTCTGGACAGATAGCTGTAATACTCAATGGGAAATCGGTTAATGATAATTCGCGTCTATCATTGAATACATTTGCGAATGTATTTCTTCCAAGAATGCGTTTCTGATAATAACACCTAAGAATATATGTTGTCCACTCCCGTATATTACTTACGTTGAATGAAAGAATGTTGCCATCTACCTTTATGGCAACATTACCAAACTCTTTGACTCCTGTTTCTGAAGCTTCACTTAGTAATGGAATGGTTCTTACAATATTTGCATCTGATGCCATTCTTCCTGTATGTAGGAACTTTGATCTATATGAATATAGTTTATGAAACACTTTACCAAGATCGTCACCCAAAAATTCTGCGGATAAATTACGGACTCTATTCGCAATTTTATAAATAACAGCACCACATTCTTTACATGTTTCATGATGCCCCTCTGCAGCTGTAGCACATTCTATAGCTGACAAATACGACATCATTGCTGAAGTCATATATTCCACCTTATTTCGTTGGTCTCTTTTAGTTAATCCTATAGTCCCAAATGGAATACCAGCAATAGCTACATCTCCCATTCTTAATTCGGTCTCAACACCGATTTGAACATGCTTGCATGAAGAGATAAAATATTTTTCAATTTCGCTTCTTTTCTCAAAACGTCCTATTGACAATATTTTCTTACTTATAAAATTATATGCATAGCTTGAAATGCAAATTTTCCAGTTATCTATTGCAGGATAATAGTCTACATAGTCATCAATAAATGGGCTTGATGATTTACTTTCTGGTAATAGTTCATTTTCTCTCACAGAGAACTCTTCAAACGAACAGTAAATATTTGTTTCAACAGTAAGAAATGCGCATAATTCATACAATCTCTCAAGTGCTTGCTGCTCTGCTTCAAATTTATCTATAGCATCCACATAAAAGAAGAAATCAAAACCGCCATCACGGGGGATAATACTAAAATTGCTTGCATGATACTCTGCAAAACGAATTCTTTTTAATTTCGCGAATACATTAGCCTTGCATAAAAAACGCTTAGTTTTATCAATACAGGCTCTAGCATCATTGACTAAAAGTGTTAGTCTCTTTATTTCTTCATGTTTAAGTTTTGATGTAGGACGCATTACTAACAAAGAGTCAATATCCCCTTTCTTATGGTACTCCAAGGCGAAGTATAATTCACCTATGCTCGTCTGACAAAACCCCAAAACTGAGACCGAAGTTTTTTTTCCAATGTACTTTCCTGGGAAGTATGCCCAAGGAGCTCTATCTACACAATGTTTGGGGCAAATATGTGTATTCACTTGGTTCCACAATGAGACCAAAAATTTATTTGACTCAATATAGCCAGATGTTTTTACTGGAATTTTTTCAAAATCTCTCTCAGTATCAGCAAACATTGGAGTTTGTGTCAGCTCATAAGGATAGGTATATGAAATAATCATTTTAGCAGCTATTTTTCATGTTTTGTAAAATATTGGGGAAATCTTTAGTTCTATCACCCATTCTTTCTAACTATATTTTTCAAAATCACTAAATCCGCTTCCACACCCTCCTTCGACACCAATGAGTCTTTGGGTAACACTGAGTAGTTCTTGGCGATGTTCTCCTTCTTTCCGCTGAACCATTCGCAGAATGCTGTCTGGAGGAAAGAGTCACCGTCGAGATAGTCTTTCCCGTTATACTTTATAATGTTTGTGACGAACTGCTTCAACTCGGCATTGCGCAACTTCTTGTTCAATGGGATGTACAAATCCTTATTGGCAGTTACTTGTCCAGTCTCAATAAACAGTTTCACAATGTCACATACTTTCTCTACATTTTCTACAGACGTGCCTACCAAAGAGAACACCAGCATCGTGTATTCTTCTGTTTTGGCCAGTCGCTTCTTTCGTTCCTCTTCCTTACACCGCTTGATTTCAGCTTCAAGATTGAGCAGATGTTCTCGTCTTTCCAACACATCAGAAACATTTGCAGACAGAACGTTGATTTCTTGGATTCGCTCTTCGTTCTCCTTGGTCATGTTCTGCTTAATCTCAGCCACTCGTTGATCCACCAACTTCTGAACCACTTCCGGCAGACGGTCTTGTATTTCTTTTATGACAGCATCCGTATTGCCTTCAGGCATTCGCTTCACATTTTCAATGAAAGGAGTTAATTCCTGTTCCAACATATCTCCTTGCTTACTTGAAGCCTCTTCAATTTTTTGCCAAGCGAGAATCTCATCAAGATATTCTTTCCGCTTTTCAATCTTTATTTGATAGAAACTAGTGAAAACGAGAGCGACTAACTTATAGAGAACTACAATCGCAGCACTAAGGTAGCAATAAGGGATATACCCCATTACCTTCATCCTCGTTTCTTCGTCAATTACCCCCAAGAAGTAAAGTAGGACGAATGCAGCGAATGCGAAAAAATATCGTATAGCCGATAATGTTCTCTAATATGCTGAAGAATTTTTTTCATCTTATCTGTAAAGCTTCTGGATGTTCACTTTTATTATATATTCAAACTATCCTCTTTCAGAAGAAAATCGAAGAGACCTATTGTCAATATGCCATCTTCATTACGACGTGGCATGATGTGGTCTTTCACAATGATAATCTTCTTGAAAGAATCATCAATGTTCATCAATGAGCGAGACTCCTGGATTTCTTTTTCTCTGTCAGGAATGGACAAAGCGGATTGTACGTAGTATTTCTTACTGCCGAGACTGGCGATGAAGTCCACCTCAAGTTGGATGCGCGCCCACTTGCCTTCTTTGTCTTGCTTCTTGATTTCGACCATTCCAACGTCCACACTATAGCCGCGTGTGATCAGTTCGTTGTAGATGATGTTCTCCATGATGTGCGTCTCTTCCTGTTGGCGCATATCAAGGATGGCATTTCTCAAACCGATGTCCGAAAAATAATATTTGGTGAGCGTGTTGATGTACTTCTTACCTTTTATATTATAGCGTATTGCTTTGTTCAGCAGAAACGATTCCGTCAGATAGGTAAGGTAATTCCCAATCGTCTTGTTCGTGATATTTACGTTCTTTACACTTTTGAAAGTGTTTGAAAGTTTTGTCGGATTGCATGGAGAGCCAATAGATGACGCCATGATGAGCACCAGTTCGCGCATTTCATTCTCATTTTGCACTCTGTGCCTCTCAATGATGTCTGCCAAATATACGGTTTCAAACAGGTTCTTCAGATAGCCAATCTTCTTCTGTTCCGTTTCAAATGACTGAACAAGAGGCAAGCCACCATAGGTGTAATATTCTCGCCATGCATCTTGCTTGTCGCCACCTACAGCAGAATAGAACTCAGAAAAAGATAGCGGATTCACATGTATCGTTTCACCTCGGCCACGGAACTCTGTAGGAATATCAGATGACAGGAAGTGAGAGTTACTGCCAGTCACGTATGTGTCGGCATTGGTAATATGCCGGAAGCTGTTCAATACATCTACAAACTCATCCATCAATTGCACCTCATCAATGATGATATAATAAAGCTCATTGTCCTTGATCCTATCATGAACATAGTGGAGCATTGCATCTGGATTTCTCAGTTCCTTGTTCAACCTGTCTTCAAGGTCAATGCGGATGATGTGGTTTTCTGCTACTCCATTATCCAATAGATAGTGATAAAACAAAACATTCAGTAGATATGACTTACCACATCTACGGATTCCTGTCACGACTTTGATAAAGCCGTTCTGCCGGCTATCTATCAGTTGTTTGAGATACCTATCTCTTTTGATTTCCTCCATGTTGTTCCTAAATTCTGCCACTGTTGGCACTTTTTGGTAATGCAAAGATAATAAGTTTTGCTTAACTAACCAAATTTATGCGACTAAAATGTGCCAATATTGGCAATTTTTAGTCATATTAATAGCACAAACAAGCAATTTCGGTACAAAGTTTGAGCCAAAAGTCCTCAAGGAATCGGACTACTACTTCCCGAAAATGGGTATAAAAAATAGCCTATATAATGAAAATAATTCATTAAAAACACAATGATTTGCATCTTTTTCCTTAAAACGGAATCGTTTTTGAGGATAATTTATTATCTTTGCGCCATATAATTTATAGTTAACATGGAAGAAGCAAGAGATTTGAATCGCTTGAAAGTGATTCTGGCCGAGAAAAAGAAAACCAACAAATGGTTGGCAGAACAATTGGGCTGTGCTCCGACTACGGTCTCAAAATGGTGCACCAATTCTTCACAACCATCATTGGAATCTATTGAAAAAATCGCCAATCTACTCGACATAGATTATACAGAACTCATTAGAATAGATAGAAAGCCATGAAGACCAAGAACACTTTTACTATACATACAGAGTTTCTTGATGGCAAGCTCGATGGAGCAAGGAATATCTATATGGGTGCCAATTCTACTTGCCACCTCTATGTAATTCCTCGTGAAGGAATCGCATTGGCCAATACTATCAACGATATCTCTGGGCAGCCAGCCTTCTATATACTTCTTGGTTCTCCAGATGCTCAAAAACAGCAAGCGTACATCGGTCAAACAACAGACTTTGCCAATCGCAAGAACGACCATGTTCAAAAGAAAGACTTTTGGAACATCGCTTTGGTGTTTTTTTCAGATAATCACAAAATATACGGCGATGATGTAAAATACCTGGAATATCTTGGCATTGAAGCTGCCCAAAACGCAGGATCATATAAACTTTTGAATGGTGCCAACCCTAGAAAGCCCAACATTGCTCCTTTCCGAGTCAATGATATGGAAGTTTTCTTCCGCGACATACAACTGCTTAGCAAATTTTATGGATGTGGAATCTTTGAGGCCGCGAAGCAAAAAACTCGTTCTGAGCACATGTACTTTGTGAAGTCTTCTGACCGTCCTGCACAAGGTACTGGCTTCTACGATGAGCAGTCCAGGAAATTCATACTTCTTGAAGGAAGTTTGTTGGCAACCGAAGTGGTAAAGAGTTTCAAATCCTCAACCGCACGTGACTTGTTCATTAAAGATCATTGTAAAAAAGATAAAGGACAGATAATCCTTCTCCATGATGCGCCATTTGAGAGTCCAAGCGGGGCATCAAGTTTCGTTCTTGGTCGTCCAAGCAATGGTTGGGATGATTGGAAAGATGCTGATGGAAAGAAGCTAAGTGAAATTATTAAAAGATAGAATATTGGTATGACAGCAATTGTTGGTACGATAAATCGTAGAGGAGTAGCATTTGCCGCAGATAGTGCTGCTACACATACTGTATCTTCTAAGCACAAAATTACAAATCATGCTAATAAGATATTTGAATTGTCAAGGCACGCCCCTGTAGGTATATGCATTTGTGGTAATCTGGATTTTCTTGGCATGCCATGGGAGGATATTTTCAAATTGTTTAGAAAAAAGATAGGAGAAACCTCGTGTAAGCACCTCAATGAGTATCCCCCCATTTTCTTTGAATTCGTAAAGACACATGTAATGTCTCATTTGGTTGACGACCAAATCATTAATCTCAAAGTCATTATAAACGGTTTCTTCGAAGAAATCATTGACATATCAAAAAAAGAACTGGAAGAGGATGGCAAAAAATTATTGGAAGATGATTTGTTCCGCAAAATACAAAACAAACTTGAATATTTCGACAATTTTTATTCCTCTGCTAATCGTGCCACTGAATTTGCTGATTATACACTTGAAAAATTCTCAGATTATGCAAAACCGATTGTAGAAGAAATATTAAAAGAGCCATTGGAGTCTGAATTATGCCCCAAGAACTTTTTACAGCAGTTTGTAAAGTCATTATACACTATTGTTGTCTCTACAGTCCACGTTTATCTTGTCAATACTGAGATTGTTTTCTGGGGATATGGAGAAGAAGACCTGTTCCCGTCCTATTACTCTTTTATAGTAAGCGCGGCTTTTGATGGAAGAATAAAATATACGAATAAAAGTGGATATGCTGTTTCCAACAAGGACAATGCATGCGTTGAACCTTTCGCACAAACAGACGTCGCAAACACTGTAATTCGAGGAATTGACGATGAACTTCGGAAGAAGTTTTATGAAAGCTATAAAGCATCTATCACCGTACTGAGAAATGAAATCATTTCGCAGTTAGACTCTGCTGGAGCGCCTGAAGTGTTGAAAAAAGCGTTGCTTAATATTGATTTGGAGAATTATACGAATCTTTACGCCCAAGGCATGGATCAGTTTATTCAAGAGAATTATATTGCCAAATTAGTTAATACGGTATCATATTTGAGCAAAGAAGATTTAGCAGATATGGCTGAAAGTCTTGTGCGAATGACATATTTAAAACGCCGAATCACATCTGAAGAAGAAAGCGTTGGTGGTCCTGTAGATGTTGCTGTTATAACTAAAGGAGATGGTTTTGTTTGGCTTAAAAGGAAACATTATTTCTCCGCAGAATTGAATCCTCATTATTTTGAACGCACTAAATTAGAATAGCGATGATTACAATATATAGTGAAAAAAAAGAGGCGCGTAATAATGCTATGCCATCCCATTCGAATAATAGTGTGGCTACAGAATCCGTTATACCAGGTTCTTTGAAGGGTATGAGTGAGCTAGTCAAAAAGAACTTGGAAAGTGTAAAAAAAATAAATTGGCAAAAAGAGGGGATGAAATAACTGTCATTAAATTTCTAGCGTATGACACCAGAAGAAAAAGCAAGAGTCAAGATAGACCAGATGTTTGAAGACGCTGGTTGGAAAGTGGTAGATAGAGATTTCTATTCTCCTACTTTAACTGCTGCAGCTATTCGTGAAGGTTTGCTCGAAGGAAACCGAGAAGCGGATTACTTCTTGTTCGTAAATGGTATGGCTGTTGGCATACTTGAAGCGAAACGAAAGGAGGTAGATGTTACTTCCGATATGGTTTGTGAACAAGCAGACCTATATGCTCGTGGTGTACCAGAATGTTACAAAGCCTACTCTCGACCTTTGCCAATCATCTACCAATCCAATGGCGAAGAAACTATCTTCCGCGACTTCCGTGATGAAGATGGTGAACTCATTGAATTGAACCGAATCCATACACCCAAGGAAATTGTAAAGATGTTGGGGATTGATGATCCTTACGCTGGTTTGCCTACGCTGAAAAAGAAAGGTTTGCGCGATTGCCAATATGAAGCCATTTCGGAATTGGAGAACAGCTTCCGAAATGGACAGAAAAAAGCGTTGATAGTATTTGCAGATATTACTGTCCGCTAAACTTT
>DBLZ01000002.1 GCA_002297545.1 Prevotellaceae bacterium UBA711
CCCTGGGATGGGCCACGTACAATGGCGACCACATGTCCATGTATTGCGTTAACGGCGGAGTGCCCAAGACATTCATACGCCATGTGGTGGCCTGGTATGCCGAGATGCAGGGCAACAGTGCCATAGGCGAGACGCTGCGCGACGTCATAGACACACCCATCTCGCCCGAACTGATACCGGCCAATGAGAACGGGGAAATCAAGCAGAAGACCGAGGACTTGGTTGGTCCGTACGAACTGCACGACTTCTTCCTCTACTATGTCCTCAGACACGGTTTCCGCCCTGGCAAGATATACATGCTGGCAAGACAAGCCTTCACAGAAAGCCAATACTCTGACGAAACCATAAAGAAATGGTTGACAACTTTCTATAGGCGTTTCTTCAATCAACAGTTCAAGCGTTCATGTTTGCCCGACGGTCCAATGGTCGGCAGCTGCGGGCTGTCACCCCGAGGTGGCTGGCACATGCCCAGCGACGCCTCGTCAACCATCTGGCTGAAGGAGTGCGAGAACCTATAGCAAGCTCCCTGCCATACCATCACACGAGACACGGCATTATCCCGGGTTGCCCACGGTGGCACACTCGGGATAATGCTTTTCATGACCAAAATCAACCGGTTTATCTACCCAAACAAACCGGTTGATTGATACGAATCAACCGATTATCCATACTCGACAAACCGGTTTATTCATGCCATACCCCATGGGAAGAACCTTACAGCGCCACGAGGCAAGGGTCTGGCATCCATTTTCCGCAACAGGATGCCCCATTGACCGAGCCTCCGCACCTACCACAAGTTCATTACGCAATCAGTCGAAAGTTGCATTCGTGGCTTCGAAGGCAACCTGATAGAGCTGACGGAATAGACTGGATTCATCCGTTGAGAAATCCGAGCAGTGTGGCAATCAGATATCATCGTCACCACCGATAACAAAAAGATGGCATTGAGGGTGATGTTTTTATGGCAAGCAATTACCCTATCACACCCTCGTCAATGCAATCACGTGGCAACACTGCATCAACATTTACATCCGGCAAAGACTTTGGTGTCTTATTAAAGCCATCAGATGACATTTGCCTGATTTTACGCGGTTATTCTAGAGATTTTTGCTACCTTTGCACGAGATTATATACACATGGTCGCGTATCACGCCGCCGTGCACGCCCATCAATCCAAGAGCACTCGTGGCTTTAGCATGATGAGTCAAGTCTAAAGATAAGGCCAGCATTGCGCCGACAGATAAGGTCAAACGTCATAATACAACACTATGAAAAAGTTTCTGTTACTGTTCATCGCGGCCATGGGAATGTCCCTGGGCATCGGAGCACAGTCCAAGAAATCCGTAAGGAGCGAAATCAATCCTACCGGCGTCAGCACGGCGGAGAACTATGCCGAAATCAAGTTCGACACATTGCGATGCAACCTGGGTGTCTTCCCGGAGAGTGACGCTGTGCGCAAATACAGTTTCAAGTTCACCAACACAGGCACTGCTCCACTAATCATCAATCAGGCCTTCGCTTCCTGCGGATGCACTATACCCGAATTCACCAAAGATCCCATCAAGCCGGGCGAAAAAGGCAAGATAGACGTGACCTATAACGGCAGTGGCATCATGCCTGGCCGCTTCTCCAAGACCATCACCGTACGTTCCAATGCACGGAACAGGATAGTCCGTCTGGTCATCGAAGGCGAAATGACTGAAAAGTAGGTCTATAATCCGGAGTCCGTCCCACAAAAACAAATGAACACATGACACCCGTGGCACAGTCATCGGCACAAGCCGAAAAGATCATCCTGGGCGTAGACCCTGGCACCAACATGATGGGCTACGGCATACTACGCATCCAGAGCAGGAAGGCCGAAATGGTTGCCCTGGGCGTCATAGACATGCGTAAGTACAGCGATCAGTACCTCAAACTGGGACACATATACGAACGTATCACTGGCATAATAGACTCTTACCTGCCTGACGAAATGGCCATCGAGGCGCCCTTTTTTGACAAGAATGTGCAGTCCATGCTGAAACTGGGACGCGCCCAAGGGGTGGCCATAGCGGCTGCCACGCAACGTCAGGTGCCTATTACGGAATATGCACCGATGAAGATAAAGATGGCCATAACCGGCATAGGCTCGGCATCCAAGGAACAGGTGGCAGACATGCTTAGGAGAATTTTGCATTTGAACAAGGAGGATATGGGCAAATTTCTGGATGCTACAGACGCTCTGGCAGCAGCCTATTGCCACTTCCTGCAGATAGGACGTCCGGAAACCGGCAAGAAATACTCCTCATGGAAGGACTTTGTGAATAAAAACAAGGAAAGGCAATCCACACTGACAACCGGCATAGCAGCAAAATGACTCCGATAATCAAAATCACCGATGGCATAACCCGCCACCCCGACTGGCGCATGGCAGAACCCGTAAACATGGAGATCCTGCCCGGTGAGCAGGTGGCCATCTGCGGAGACAATGCCTCGGGCAAAAGCCGTTTGGTGGAGATCATCACCGGGCACTACCCTCTCCTGCGCAACGAGGTCCGCTATAATTTCGACGACACAGGAGCCGAGACCGGCACACCTACGCAGAAGCGTCTCGTCAGCGAACAGTTGCGCTTCATCTCTTTCCGCGACTCCTACGGCGAACAGGACGGAACCTACTATTATCAACAACGCTGGAATCAGCACGACATAGATGAGAGCACGCCCACGCTTGGCGACCTGCTGGTAAAGATCCCGGAGCACCGACCGGGGCTGCGCCAGCAACTCTACAGCATGTTTGCCCTGGAACCTATCCTGGACAAATACATCATATCGCTGTCCAGTGGCGAGTTGCGCAAATTCCAGCTCACTCGCGCATTGCTGCCCTCTCCACGGGTACTGATAATGGACAATCCCTTCATCGGACTGGATGCCGGCACACGCGACTTACTGAAAGGCTTGTTGGAAACACTGACACGGGAGACCGGATTGACCGTCATCCTGGTGCTCTCCAAGTACGACGATGTGCCGAAGTTCATCACACACGTAATACCGGTGGAAGGAATGAAAGTAATGCCCAAGCTGACAAGAGAACAGTTTGTACAGACGGCACGTCACACCACTACGTCCCTGCCCCATGACAAAGCCGACATGATAGAATGCTTGCAGAACAAAGATATTACACTCATACCATTCTATCCCCAGGACGGCGGCGAGATTTTGTGCATGAATGACGTAAGCATACGTTATGGTAACCGCACCATCCTGCAGAACCTGAACTGGACTGTACACGAGGGTGAAAAATGGGCCTTGCAGGGACAGAACGGCGCAGGCAAAAGCACGCTTCTGTCCTTGGTGTGCGCAGACAATCCACAGAGTTACGCTTGCAATATCCGCCTCTTCGGACACCGCCGCGGCAGCGGAGAGAGCATCTGGGAAATAAAACGTCACATAGGATATGTCTCTCCAGAGATGCACCGAGCCTACATGCGCGATATGCCGGCCATAGACATCGTGGCCAGCGGCCTGTCGGACAGCGTGGGACTGTATTGCCGCCCACGGCCGGAACAGAAGGAGACCTGTCGCATGTGGATGGATATCTTTGGCATAAGTCACATCACAAACCAGACTTTCCTGAAACTCTCCAGCGGAGAACAGCGTCTGTGCCTGTTGGCACGAGCCTTTGTCAAGGATCCAGAACTGCTCATTTTGGACGAGCCCCTGCATGGCCTTGACCTCAACAACAGACAACGTGTGCGGGACATCATACAACTGTTCTGCCAACGCCCACATAAGACACTCATAATGGTAACACACTATACCGAGGAACTACCTGATTGTATCACACACAGCCTAACATTAAAACGCAACGTATGAAGAAGCTTAGCATAATAGTAATGATGTTGCTTGCCACAGGTTCCATGAAGGCACAGGAGGTCTATGACTACCTGCTGGACAAGTCAGAACAAGTAATCAACAATCCCGAGAGTCAGGAATTTGACCTGAAAGTGGCACAGTTCAAGGCAACCGCCATGCGCTACTTCAGGAAACATATCATCCTGCAGGAAGGGAGTATAAGCAGCCAATGGCTGGACGAGCAGGCTTTGGCCTTGAACGAATTTGTCACCAACTACCTGATGGAGCTGTCCAAAAACAGCCACACCGAGGGCAAGGCACGTAAAGCCATCATCATGAAGTATTGCAAGGCCAGCCGCAACCACGCCATGTTCAGAGATGTGGACAAGCAGGAAAGCGAAACATTCATAGTGGACAAAGGCGGATACACTCCGTTCAATCTGAACACCAACTGGGTGGAAGCATTGGCTGAGACAAAAGAGGAAAAATAACAGACCACGAAACATGGACGTAGCCATCGTAAAGTACAATGCAGGAAACATCTACTCCGTCATTCATGCGCTGAAGCGCTTGGACATCACCCCCACACTGACGGACAATGCAGAACTGCTGTCGAAGGCCGACCGTGTGCTGTTCCCCGGACAGGGAGAAGCCCGCACGGCAATGGCTTACCTGCAAGAACATGGCTTGGACCAGGTAATCAAGGACCTGCGCCAACCGGTATTGGGCAT
>DBLZ01000124.1 GCA_002297545.1 Prevotellaceae bacterium UBA711
GGTTCACGGCCTCCATGCCTTGCTCTTTCTTTGCCCAAAGCAGTTCGGCCACGCGATGCTCTATGTCGTTGGCTATCTCCTCGCCGCCTTCCCTGCGTCCGAAGTAGCGCTTCATGCTCTGCAGGTAGCTGTCGAGCAACTGGTACGCATCCTCGTCTATGTTGTACAGTGTGCCAAACAGGTTTATGGTAATGTTCTTTTTCATACGTGTATGTGTTATGGGGTTGGTTGTGTTTTGTATGGGAAAGGGCAGTCTGCCCGGTATGTTATTGGTTGTTCAGCATGTTCACTGTGTTGGTCAGCTCGTTCCAGCTTTTGTTCAATTGTGACAGAGCCTCCTCTCCGTCCATGGTCAGAGAGTAGTACTTGCGTGGAGGTCCCTGCGTGCTCTCCTGCCACTCGTATTTCAGTATGCCGTCCTTCAGCAGGCGGTTCAGCAATGGGTACAGCGTGCCTTCCACTACGATCATGTCCGCGCCCTTCAGTTGCGATATGATGTCATTGGCATAGCACGGCCTGTGCCTCAGCAGCAGCATGATGCAGTACTCCAGCATGCCCTTTCGCATTTGTGCCTTGGTGTTTTCTACGTTCATAATGTTCTCCGTTTTGTGGTTTCACGACACAAAGGTATGTATTATTGTGGTACCATGCAATACAAGGTACTGTATTTAACGTTTATTTAACACATCAACGTGCCTTTATCTCCACTACATTAGACCGAGGGCGTAGGGAGGTCTGATGTGGTGGGACGTGGGTGCATGAAGCGATGTCGGTGGAGATATATGGACAGAGCGATGCTGTTGGGAGCTTGATCCCATGGACACAGGGGAAAGAAAACCGGAATATGCGCCTTTGAAAACCGGAATTTGTGATTCAGAATTCCGGTTTATCAGGGCACATATTCTGATTTATTCAACAGGGTTCCCGTGGCGGTAAACTGTCTGCCACGTGGAGAGGGCTTAGAGGTGCAGTTCGGACACCACTTCGCCGTCGAACAGGTTTATTACCCGTTCGGCGTACTCTGCATCGTGCTTCGAGTGGGTTACCATGACTATGGTGGTACCCTCATTGTGCATGTCGTGCAGCATTTCCATTACTTCGCGTCCGTGTTTGGAGTCGAGGTTGCCGGTGGGCTCGTCGGCCAGGATGATTTGCGGACGCGAGATGACGGCCCGTGCCATGGCCACGCGTTGCTGCTGCCCGCCCGAGAGTTGTGAGGGTAGGTGCTGTGCGCGGTGTGCCATGCCCATGCGCTCCAGCACCTGCTGCACCCTGTGGCGTCGTTCCCGTGCGGGACAGCCTGTGTAGAGCAGTGGCAGTTCCACGTTTTCGTAGACGTTGAGTTCGTCTATCAGGTTGAAACTTTGGAAGACGAAGCCCAGCTTGCCTTTGCGCAGGGTGGTGCGCTCATCCTCTGTCAGCCGGCTCACGTCCTTGCCTTCCAGCATGTAGGTCCCTCCCGAGGGGGCGTCCAGCAGGCCCATGATGTTCAGCAGTGTAGTCTTGCCGCAACCGCTCGGCCCCATGATGGCCACAAACTCGCCGCGCCTCACTTCCAGTGTCACATTGCGCAGAGCACAGGTTTCTACTTCTTCGCTACGGAAGGACTTGCTTATGTTTCTCAGTGTAATCATATCGTTTCTGTATTGTGGTATAATATATATAAGGTATGCGTGTGCCGTCATTCCTTTGCGATGATGTCAGCTGCGTTCTGTCTGCTTACCTTGCGTATCTTGTGCCAAATGGTCAGCAGGGTGACGGACGTCACTACGAGGAATGAGGCCAGGGTGAAGAGGAGTGTTGTGCCCTGTATGTCGTAGTCTATAGGTACGCCAAGGCACATTAACACTATTATCGTTCCGGCAATCAGTACAGTGGAGATGATGCCACCTGTAATGAGCAGGTGCAGGTAGTGCCTGCCCATCATGTGCACGATGTCCCTCCGGCATGCACCATGTATCTTGCGCAGGGCTATCTCCTTCTGCCTGCCACGGCATTCCAGCGAGATGGCCGAGTACACTCCGGCTATGATGCACAGGATGGAGATGAGCACGGGCAGGAAGCAGATGCTTCGCAGCATGTCCAGCAGGTGGCGTTGTGCGAACCACATCATGTAGAGGTTCTGTGCATCCGACAGGTTCCTGTTTCCGGGGAATGCCTCCCGAAGCATGGCCTGTACCTTCTTTTCCACACGTGAGTAGTGCCATCGGTTCGCGAAGATGATGTAATTGTCAAATGCAGGCATGGCATTCGGGTGGCGGTCACGGGGGAAGATGCCCTGCTGTGAGTCGTTGTCTATGAGCCAATAGGATGGAGTGGGCTGCCAGTTGCCTATTCTTTGGTATCCCCTCGGGCAAGAGGCATAGCCCAGCAGGGTGTAGGCCTGGCTGTCGTGTATTGTCCGTATAGGTGCATTTGGCGTGTCTGGCAGGTGCCACTTGCAGCGCAGACGTGCGGCATCCTCGCTGCGGGCATATATGGCAGTGGCAAACCTCCACCTAATGTCGTTGCGGTAAGGCGTTGGGCTTATGCTCATGCCCAACCTGTCCACCAGTTCCTCATCGCTGGCCATCATGCTGTATCTGAATACCATTTGCCCGCCTCTGTCCCCAGGCCATATCGTGTCGTGGTGTATTATCAGAGTGGTGTCCACTACATTGGCCTCGCGCAAGTCATACCTTACCGTGCTTGTGTGCTCTATGCCGCGTATGGCCTGCAGGCTGTCGGTGAACCCTGGTATAAGGCGGTCTGCAGTCAGTTTGCGGACTATCAGTACATGGCGGTAAGAGTCGAAGTCGGGCGTCATGCCTGTATTGGGTGTCATGACGTAGTCCCAATCATTGTCATTGAGGGCTAATATCCGGTAGCCCCACAATGTGACCACGAGGAGTGCCATGCTGGTGACGAACTGCATGCACAGCATCAGGCTCTGCCCTTTGGTGCGGGGATGGCCGCTACGCCCCACGCGTGTGGACACCGGTTCGTGCAGCTGCCTGCGCACCATCCATGCGGCCATGCACAATGTGGCGGCCATGGTTCCCAGGAGCACGCACCACTTGATGCTGTGGAACTGTTGCAGTTCGTGCGCGAAGGTGATGTGCAACTGCAAGGCTGTGGTGAATGGTTGCAGGATGTAGGGCGTAAGCAGGGCGGTGAATAGTTCGGCAGCCAGGGCAATGGCCACGAAGGCCATCACGGTTTCAGTGGCCAGCAACATGAACAGTTGCCACGGACGCGCCCCCAGGGTGCGGCGCAGGGCCATTTCGCGCGAGCGGAGAGCAAACAGCTGGGTCTGCATCTTCAGGTATCCGCTCAGGCCCACCACCAGTACGCTGCCGCCAATCATCACCACGATGGCAAAGAGCGTTAGGGTGGAGATGTCATCCATGCCAAGGGAGTTGTCGTACGGCTTGTGTGGTATGAACCTAAGCTCGGGGAATGCATTGCGCAGCTCCAGTAGCACGTCATCGTCCGTGTAGCCATCGTTTGCCTCTACGGTGAGGTCATACGCGCTTCTGCCTGGCATGTGCAACCCATCCTTTGCCATAGGTGTACGGCTGATATAGAAGATGCTTTCCCCGTATTCACTTGTAATCAGCGATGTAGGTATCACATCGCGTATGGTGCGTATGCCACCATCTATTTCGCTGAGAACGTGGAAGCCGCGAGGGTCAGCGCCCTTGCCATATACCTTGTCGCGGATGTCATCGCTTATGAGCACGTCGCCCTCATCCAGTTCGGGTATGGGCTCTCCGGTGACGGCAGAACGTATGCCGTATCGCAGGAACATGCGTGGGGAGACGTTGTTGAAAATGCTGAAACATATCTTTGGCACTGACGTGGCATCCTCGAAAGTGAAGTTCGTGCCTAATGGATTTAGCCAGAACTCCACATCGCGCACAGATTGGAGGTTGTGTTGGTATATCTGTGCAATCATGGTGCTGTCTACATTGCGGAGACATTGTTGTGCGGTATCGCTGACCTCAATCCGCACAAGGTGGATGCCCGCCTTTATCTGCCTGGAATAGGTGACGGTGGCAGCTGCCAGCACTGTCTGTATCGTCAGTGCGAAGCACACCACGCCCACGGCAAGGCACAGGATGGAGATCAGGTTCTGCGTCTTGTACTTGAGCATGTGGCGCCAGGCGGTGGAAATATAGTGTAGTAACATATATTATATATAAGGTGTATGTGTATTATTAAATACGTGTGTTCACGGTGGAATAGTATGTCAGGCCGTATCTAAGTCTACGATGGCTGACGTGCAGGGGGCTAAGGTGGATGGAGGCAAGGCATGGTGTCTGTGCTTGTTTGTTGGTGTTATTGGTTACTTGTTCATGGAGGCGCTTCCATGAATAGCTCTGCAAATAGCGTGCCAAAGCCGTAAGCCCTTGTACCTAAGCGATATGCGCTGCCGTGGCCTGCATCGTTGCCGTGCGGTAGCGCACATGCCGCGTGCGATTTCGCACACTCGCACACGGCACCTTGCGGCTCCGGGGCGTGGAAAGTGGCCGCACGAGGGCAAAAACACACTCCCCCGGCCTTGGACGTTCGTTATTTTTGCGTACCTTTGGCACGGCGTAATGACTGCGCCGTCACTGATTATGGAATGTAAAGGAAAAGTACTGATAGTGGACGACAACGAGGACGTGCTCCTGTCCCTGAACATGCTGCTGCGCCCCTGGGTGGATGCCATCCGCGTGATAAGCCGCCCCGAGAGGATAGCGGAGTTCATGGACAGCTTCGCCCCCGACGTCATACTGCTCGACATGAACTTCGCCCGCGACGTGGCCAGCGGCGAGGAAGGCTACGAATGGCTGGCACGCATCCTGGAGAAGGACCCCGCGAGCGTGGTGATACTGATGACGGCATACGTGGACACGGAGAAGACGGTGCGCGCCATCAAGGCCGGGGCCGTGGACTTTGTGCCCAAGCCGTGGAACAACCGCAAGATGCTGGAGGCGGTGCACTCGGCCGTGGACCTCAGACGCAGCAGGATGGCCGCCTTGCAGGCAGCGGCCACGGCCGCACAGGAAACTCTGCAAGGCAACGGGGAGGACGGGCAGCGCAACGGGGACTTCATAGGCGAGTCGCCGCAGATGCTGCAGCTGAAGGAACGCATTGCGCGCGTGGCGGCCACATCGGCCAACGTGCTCATAACCGGCGAGAACGGCGTGGGCAAGGACGTTGTGGCACACGAACTGCACCGCCTCTCGGCCGTGGCGGGCAAGCCCCTTGTGTCCATCGACCTGGGATGCATACCCGAACAGCTGTTCGAGAGCGAACTGTTCGGACACGAGAAGGGTGCCTTCACCGGGGCCGCCTCGCCCAAGGCCGGCAGGGTGGAACAGGCCGACGGGGGAACGCTCTTCCTGGACGAGATAGGCAACCTCACACCTGCCATGCAACAGAAACTGCTTACCATGATAGAGAAACGCGAGGTCTCGCGCATAGGCTCCACCAGGGTCCGACGGATAAACGTGCGCATCGTTGCGGCCACCAACGCCAACCTGCGCGAGCGTGTGGCACAGGGAACCTTCCGCGAAGACCTGCTCTACAGGCTCAACACCATAGAGCTGCACGTGCCGCCGTTGCGCGAACGAGGCAGCGACATATTGCTGCTGGCACGCCACTTCTGCCGGATGTATGCGGACAAGTACCGCGTGGAGGTGCCGGACTTCAGCCGCGAGGAGGAAAGGCTCCTGCTCCTGCACCCGTGGCACGGAAACGTGCGCGAGATGCAGCACTGCATGGAACGCAGGGCAATAGACCCCTCCATGCCCTTGCTCCCCGATACGGGAAGACCCGATGGAGAGGGAACCATGACCGCGACACTCAACCTGGAGGAACTGGAACGTGCCGCCATACACCGCGCCCTGGAACGGAGCAACGGCAATATGTCCGTGGCGGCCGAACTGCTGGGCATCACACGCTACGCCCTGTACAGGAAGATAGACAAATACGGCATCTGATGGGATTCTGGCAACACATATTATATAACAGGAGCACATTATATAACAGGAGCACACGACGCCTGCGGCAGATGCTGGAGTCGGTGAGGATGCGCGACTTCAGCCTGCAATATGCCACGGAGCACCTGCACGGCGAGGAGAGGCGCATGGCGGAGGAGATAAACGCCGTGATAAGGGAGTTCCGCGAGACGGAGCAGAGGCACGAGGGCGAGTCGCACTTCTACGATGCACTCCTCTCCAAGGTGGACGCCATGCTGATAGCCACAGACGATGCCGGGAAGGTGCGCTGGATGAACCGTGCGGCACGGGACGGCCTGTGCGGCTTCATGTTCGAATCCTTTGACAGCCTGGCCGCATTGCACCCCTCCTTGCCGCAGAAACTCAGGGAACTGAAGGTGGGCGGGGCGCAACTGATAGCCTTCACCACACCGCAGGGCGAGGAAAGGCAGTATGCGGCGTCGCGGACCGGAATATACGTCCGGGGCATAGCATATCGCCTGTACAGCCTGCAAAGCGTGGCGCCTATCATGAGGCAGGGCGAGATGATAGCCCAGCAGCGGCTTATGCGCATACTCACACACGAGATAATGAATTCGCTCACCCCCATCGTCTCCCTGTCCGAAACCCTGTCCGATGCCTTGGCAGACGGCAATGACGGCATGCGCCTGCCCGATGAGGAGATGTGCAAGGCACTGTCCGTCATAAGCCGCAGGGCAAGCGGGCTGATGCGCTTTGTGGAGAAGTACAGGCTGGTGTCGGGCATAGCCATGCCGGAGATGAAGGCCGTCAATGTGGGGGACTTCGTGCACGGGCTCATGGGCGTAGCCCGCTCCATTGCCGGAGCCGGGGGCCGCGTGTGCTGCGATGTGCAATGCCCGGACACGGTGGTGGACATGGACTGCCCGCAGATGGAGCAGGTGCTCATCAACCTGCTGAAGAATGCCGTGGAGGCCGGGGCAACGCGCATTGGGGTGAGGCTTGCACACACGGAGGATTGCCGATGGCTGCTGCTGTCTGTGGAGGACAATGGTGCGGGGATAGACCCGCATGCCATGGAAAACGTCTTCACACCCTTCTTCTCCACCAAGCCCGAGGGGCAGGGGATAGGACTGGCCGTGTGCAGGCAGATAGTCTCCAACCACGGAGGCATGATAGGCGCGGAGCCGGTGGACGGCGGCAAGGGGACACGCTTTACCGTGCGTCTGCCCCTGTGAGCGTGATGACGTCTATCTCAGGCCATGCCCCAAGGCGGAAAGGCACGTTGCTGCCGGTGCCGGTGCTGACATACAGGTGCTGCCCACCCTCATGGCTGTAGAGGCCTCCCCATTCGGGATATATGAAAGCCGAGGGCGAATGGTTGCCTATGCGCAGCTGCATGGCATGGGTGTGGCCGGAGAGGGTCAGGGCAATGTCCGTGTGGCCCGCCACGGCTTGCCGCCAGAAGGACGGGTCGTGGCTGAGCAGTATTTTGAATGCACCCGCCTGCAGCCCCTCCATTGCCCGTGGCAGGTCGGCACGCTGCGGAAAGGGCGGCTTGCCGCCGTTCTCTATGCCGAGTATGGCGATGGAGTCGGACCGGTGGCGCACTACCACATGCTCGTTCAGCAACACCTGCCAGCCCATCTGCCGTTGCATGGCCACCAGTTCCCGTGTCTGTACGTGCGGTGGACGCCTGGCGTCATGTGCACCGTAGGTACAATAGTCGTGGTTGCCCAGTATGGATATGATGCCGTCCGTGGCATGCAGGCGTGAAAGGGTGGGGAGGAAGCGCGGCAGCTCATCGGATGAGAGGTTGACGATGTCCCCGGTGAAGACTATCAGGTCGGGGCATTGTGCATTGACCTGCTCCACTATTTTGTCCACCATGTGCGGTGCTGCGGCATAGGTGCCTATGTGGAGGTCCGAGATGTGCACTATGCGGTAGCCTTGGAATGATGCAGGCAAATGCCGGCATGCGATGGATACGGGACGGACGACGAGATGCCTCCACCCGAAGATGAAACCGCAGAGGATGACGGCGACAAGCCCCGCACGCACAACGATGCCTGTGCGTGGCAGTTGCACCAGTACGAAGGCGGCATGGAACCATCGCGGTATGTATGCCACCAGGAAAATGCATATTATGAGTACAAAGACCCATGAGGCGGAAAAGCCTGATGCCCGCAGGAGCACAAGTGAGCACAGTAGTGCAGGGGCAAGCCAATGGGCATAGCGCCATGGGGTGGGATAGTAGCCCGCCACGCTGTACCACAGATATATGTCGGATAGCAGTGACAGGATGAATGTGACAATGAGTATGCGGAGAACCATGAGGAATTATATATATGTATATATAGATGTGTGTGGGTTATGTCTCTATGTCGTGTGGTTGCTGTCCTTCCCTGGCCTCGCCCTCTTTCAAGGCGGCAAACGGGGCGAACTGTGCGGCCCTGGACTCCATGCTCATGCGTTTGCGCCCTCGTGGATTCCAGTGTGGCAGGTGTATGATGTCGTCGTAATTGTTCATTTGCGGTGTCCTCCTATGGTGCCGTTGCGTTCGCGGCCGGTGGCCGCTTCTTCAAAGTTTATGCCTTTGAGCAGGGCGTTCTTTCCATAACGTTGACGGATGGCAAGGGAGGCAAGCATCAGGCGGCGCTCCTTCTCCTGCCGCTCTTTCTCCTCCACGGATTCCATGTCGTCGGAAGGCATGTCGGCAAACAGGTTCAGCTGGACGGCCTGGCCTTTATGCGAATCCTGTGGTGAGGAGGATTCCGGGACTACGTTCCCTGCGGTGAGGGTAAGCCTGCGTATCAGCAGGTCGGTGTTTACGATGCGTTGGAAGAGTTGCATGGTGGCATGGGTTATATGCCTGGACAGGGACGTGGGGGGCGCCAGTGGCAGGCTGCCGTGGGCATGCACCGGGACCGTGCGCCCGTAGCGGTCGGTGGTTACAGGCCCATCGTAGCGGATGCGTATTTCCGGGCGGGTGAGGTTCTCTATGTCGTAGCCTATGGTCAGGATTACCTGGTTTGCCAGCAGGTGTTTTGCCAGCAGGTTGAGGGAAAGCGATTCGGCCATTTCGCGGGCAATCACGTGTGCCTCCTCGGCCGTGTATGGCCTGTTGAGGACCTGGCCGCAGGAGATGGACGATGACTTGGGGCGGTATGCCTTGATGTCGCTGATGCGGCATGGCTCCCATCCCCAGGCATGGTCTATGAGAAGCTCGGCATTGACCCCGAAGAGCTTGTACAGCAATTCTTCGCTGGAGAGGGACATGCGTGCCAGTTGCCCCATGGTGTGCACCCCGTAGCGTGCCAGTTTCTCGGCCGTGTGCCGCCCCACACGCCAGAAATCGGTCAGCGGGGTATGGTTCCATAGCATCCTCCTGTAGTCCTGTTCCGACAGCTGTGCTATGCGCACCCCGTCCTTGTCGGCCGGTATGTGCTTGGCCACAATGTCCATGGCCACCTTGGCAAGGTACATGTTCTCGCCTATTCCCGCAGTGGCGGTGATGCCTGTGGTGCGCAACACGTCGCGGATGATGGTGACGACCAGTTCGTGGACGTCGGCCATGTCCTTGTTTATCAGAGCATAGTCCGTTATGTCCATGAACACCTCGTCCACCGAATAACGGTGTATATCCTCGGGGGCTATGTACTTGGTGTACACATCCATCACGCGGTCGCTGTATTCCAGATAGAGGGCCATGCGGGGCGGTGTGACGATGTAGTCCACATGACGTGCCTTTTGGCGAACCTCCCACAACCTGGCTCTGCCAGGGATGCCCAATGCCTTCAAGGCTGGTGTCACGGCAAGGCAGATGGTCTTGTCGGTGCGGCTTTCGTCCGCCACCACCAGGCGTGCTGTGAGAGGGTCAAGTCCGCGTTCCACACACTCTACCGAGGCGTAGAACGACTTCAGGTCTATGGCTATGTACGTACGCTGTTGGGATGGCATGTGGATCAGTCATTCTTATAAATGCCATGTGCATCATACCATTTGGACTTGCTGAGGGGCAGTATCTCGTTGAACAGTATCCATTCATGGTCTTTGCAGAAGTCCGCCAGCAGGGCATCGGGGACATAGAGTCTAACCATACTGCGCTCCAGACCTCCTTCCCTCATGGCCCGTGGCATCTTGAAAAAGGTGTCGCTCAATATGTATATGGTATTTATTTTATTGCATTGGGAGATTTGCCGGCACATCTGTTCCCTCACCTTGTACGGGATCGATACCTCTCGTATGCTGGTTGTACCGTCAAAGGCATCCTTTCCCATACTGTGCACAATTTTGGGAAACAAGGCTATTGTCAGTCGTGGACAATCTGCAAATGCCTTGCTGCCTATCTGCGTCAGCCCGGCTCTCACTGTCAGTTCTTCCAGGGCCGTGCAACTAAGGAATGCCTTACTGCCTATGCTCCTGCATTCCACATCCACATACCTCAGGTAGCGGCAGTAAGCGAATGCTCCGGCAGCGATGTCTCCTACATTGTAGTAACAGACATAGGATGTGGCGCGGTTGGAAGATTCCTTGCGTGGTTTGGGGGCGGATGCTGTGGCCTTGGCCGCAGAGGTACTGCTGTCAGCCGTCTTGCCGGCTGTGGTTGCACCGTTGTTCCGCGCGGCCTTCCGGGCTACATTGACTCGGAGCTTTGCAATGCGCTCCCGCTCTGCGGCCAGCCGTTCCTTTCTGACACGTTCCTGTTCCATGCGCAGTTTTTCCTCCTCCCTGCGCTGACTGTCATACCTGCACCATGTAATTCCCCACAGGAAGACCAGCATGTACATGCCTACGATGATCGTCATCAGTCCCATCATCATGCCGCCGAGGCTAAGTTGCCGTGTCTTGTCGGCTGGTTGCTCCTTAACGGCCTGAATGGGTGATACCGGCAAAGGATTACCCTTATCTTTGGACTGTTGTGACTGAACGTCGGCATACGTATCGGTATGTCCCTCAGAGGTGCGGCCGGAATGAAACAACTTACGAAGCGGATCCAGCATGCTACTTCTGCCATAGTTCCCGCCATTCTCCTGTTTATTGTAGTGTCCTTCGTCGTGGCTCATGTATGAAGGTAGTTAGGTCCCCGTTATCTGTGTTTCTTGCCGACAGGCACAAGGCCCTCCATTTCTCCCAGCAACAATATCGGTGCGCTGAGAGCCGCTATAAGCAACCACTCGCTTATAGGCAGAGGCGCAGCATGGAACATACTGCCGCCAAAGGTGGTGATAAGTATCTGTCCGCACACAATCTGCAACACCACACCCAGGAAGCTTTTGCATTTTCTTATTCCTGAAAAGACATGGCGATGTGTGTTGAAGGCACGTGCATTGAACATGTTCCACACCTGGAGCATGACAAAGAAGGTGAAGAAGCGGCTGAGATCCAGGGCGGAGATGTCGTCCTTGTGGTGCATGTACAGCAGGGCACACATCAGTATGACCGTGAACAGCAGTCCCGTGACCAGTATGCGCCATGCCATGGCCCGTGTGATGATAAAATCCCCGTCGGCACCGCTGCGACGCGGTTTGTCCAGCATTACTGCCGGATCGGGTGGGAGAGAGGCCAGTGCACCTGCGGCAAAGGTGTCCATTATCAGGTTTACCCACAGCATCTGCGCTATGGTCAGTGGTGACCCCATGCCCAGCAACGAACATATAAGCACAATGGAGCATGCCACAACGTTTATGGTTAGCTGGAACAGCAGGAAGCGCTGTATGTTGCAATATAACGAGCGCCCCCACATGACGGCCTTGGCTATACTGGCAAAGGAGTTGTCCAGTATGGTAATGTCGCTGGCTTCTTTGGCCACCGATGTTCCATCGCCCATGGAGAGACCCACCTGTGCCGCCTTCAGGGCCGGTGCATCATTGGTTCCATCGCCCGTCACGGCCACCACGGCATCCTGTCCTTGCAACAGACGCACCAACCGCTGTTTGTCCGTGGGGCGTGCGCGGCACATTATCTTCAGGCTCCGGGCACGTTGGGCGGCCATATCGTCGGTGAGAGCCTCGAACTCTGCGCCGGTGATGATGCGATCGTTGGCGTCCCCATCCTGCCAAACGCCTATCTGACGGGCTATTTCCCTGGCGGTGGCTGGCGTGTCGCCCGTGACAATTTTTATGTCTATGCCTGCCTTGCGGCATTCGTCCACGGCACAAGGCACATCCTCACGTACGGGATCTGATATGGCTGCCACACCAAGGAAAGTGAGGTCGTGCAATGTCAGGCGACCGTCCACATAGGGAGCATCATCATCATCCGCCTTAATCATTTTGTATGCAAACCCCAGTGTGCGCATGGCACGGCTTTGGTATGCCAGCAAGCAAGCCTCGATGTCTGACCGCATTTCCGATGCAGGACGGTTGCCATCGGGGAGCGCAACATTGCTGCAAAGCCCCAGCACTATCTCGGGGGCTCCCTTTACGTAGAGCACCTTTGTCCCGGTCTGTGGTGACATGACCACCGTGGCCATGTACTTGCGTTCGGTGGAGAACGTCAGTTGGCTGAGCACCTTGGCCCCGGCACGCAGTTGCCCGTAATCGTATCCCGCATCGTGTAACCATAACAACAGTGCGGCTTCAGTGGGATTGCCCAATGTTTTGATACTGTCCGCCTCACCGGAAAGGTTGGCCGTGGAGTTGGCAGCAATACCCTCGCGTATCAGGCGACTGCATAGGTCATTTCCCTGCTCTTGATCCTTCAGGGCATAGAACGAGGTCGAAGCCACGCGCATCTGGTTCTGCGTCAGCGTGCCGGTCTTGTCGGTGCATATCACAGTGGTGGCACCCATCGTTTCGCAGGCATGCATCTTACGCACCAGGTTGTTGGTCTTCAACATCCTGTTCATGCTCAGGGCCAGACTTATGGTAACGCTCATGGGCAACCCTTCGGGGACAGACACCACCACCAGTGTCACGGCTATCATGAAGTTGTGAAGAATCTGTTCGAAGATACCGAAAATACCCATGCCGTCTGCCTCAATCAATACTTTAATTGATAGCGCGAGAAAGGTAACAATAGCAACGGTATAGCTGGCTTTGCTTATGAGATTTGCCAGTCGTTGTAACTGCAACTGCAAGGGTGTGTCCAGATTGTTATCCATCTGTGCTCCCTGATTTACTTTGCCGTATTCTGTGGCATCGCCTACGGCCACTACCTGCATGATGCCATGTCCGTTCATCACTGTGGTGCCGCGCATGACATGGTTGGACGGATATGTCGCGTCGAGGTCGAAGTCAGCCTCTCTGGTGGTCTTGGATGTGACAGGCTCACCGGTCAGTGTGGACTCGTTGACCTGCATCGAAACCGCCTCCAGCAGAAGTCCGTCTGCCGGTATCTCGTCTCCGGTGTCCAGCATGACGATGTCCCCCACGACAATGTCTGCCCGGGTGGTCTCCGCAACATGTCCGTTGCGTATCACCGTGACAGGTATATCATCATTTACCCGATTGAGTACGACAAACGCTTTGGCAGCCTTGAGTTCGAAAAGGAAACCAACCGAACTTGCCAGTATGATGGCAAACAGGATGCCCAAGGGCTCCATGAATGCTTTCCATCCCGTCTGATCCGGTCCCCAACAGTGTATGGCGGCAATGACCATTGCCAATACCCATGCAAACAGCAGGATGCGTATGATGGGATCTTGAAACTTCTCCAGGTATTGTGCCCACAACGATGCTTTGGGCGGTGCCGTCAATACGTTGGTGCCATGTTGTTGTCTGCTGTCTTCTACTTCCTCTGAGGTCAGTCCTTGCCATCCGGAGCCTTGTATCATCTGTTTCATGAATGATGTTTACGGTCACAAAGATAGGGAAAAATTCGGAGTTTCGCGCCCTCATGGTGTGGCTCTTTTTACTATTTCCCTTGTTTGACGGATAAGCATGGCATGGAAGCCTGGTACGATAAAGCCGGATACCTTGCTGCGGGGCCGCGACGTACAAACCTTTTTCTCACCGTGCCAGGCATCTGTCCATGTAGGGAAAGAGAAGCGCATTCCGTGGGGCGGCAGCGATGAAAACGGGTTTTCCCGGTCCGATAAACCGGTTCTTTCGGCTGAATAAACCAGTATTCTCCTTCGAATAAACCGGTTCTTTACACAGCCTCTTCATGAGGTTGTCTGTGCCGACACACGGCTCGGGAATGATCGCACCACTGACAGGTTGGCCACATATAACGGCAATAAGGGCGTTTTTTGTGGCGGAATTAGTGGAAATTTCGTTATATTTGCGTTGCATTACAGCACCATCATACGAACAATTCCGTCAAATCCAAGCAATATGAACAGAACATTGCGCCTCTGCCTCTTCGGCTGTTACGCCTGTGCCTGCCTGTCTGCAACGGCACAGACCTCGTGGTTGCCTGCAAGGCCCGACACAGGAAAAGAGATCCGCCTGCTGGAGTGTACCTACAACAAGGCAGTGTTGCATGACTGTCGCGAAGTGACGTCATCTTCGCCATGGCAAGTGCAGACGACACAGGCAACGACAAACGGACACTGTACATATACCTTTACTTTCACGGCAAAACAGGATCTGACCCATGCCGGTGTGGCTGTGGCTTTTGACTGTTACGAGTGGAGCAGCGACAACTATGTGATGATTCCCGCATCGGTCTACAACGGCAACCGCCAAAGGATTGTGAACAGACAGTATGCCACAGGACTGGATCTGACGGACCATGACCGCCGTGACCTGGCCCTCACCTCCAATCCCATCCCTCAGCTCTCGCCGGAGTTCGGGGCAAGGTCGCGCCTGGAGGTGCTTGTATGCAATGCGGCCACACCGGCCATCACCTGGTATGAACGTGCCCGGCAGTCCGGCACTCTGCTTCTGACGGACCAGGGCATAGAACGCGACGGACAGGTGCTGGATCACGGACTGATTGTGGAGGAGGCCACAGACCGCAGCATGGCATCCTTTGTCATCAGTGCGCCGGGAGTGAGGGAACGCAAGCCGGAGTTCATAGGTTTCAGCCCCAGTCCGGACAGAGGTATCGATGTGAAACGCGGGGACAGCATAGTGATACGTGTCACCAGGGTGGCGTTTCCGTGCAAGGGGGTACCGGAACTGTTGACGCGCTTCATGAAAGAACGCAAGCTGCATACCGCAGGAGAACCTCCCCGCAACCTTATGCCAATGAGTGAGGTGCTTACGCGCATGATGCGCAATATAGACGCACGCTACCATGTCGGTGAACATGGCGAATACTATTGTCCCGAGAATGCCGACTGGATGTCGTACGGATGGATAGGCGGGTTGATGAATACCTTTCCCATGTTGGCCGTGGGAGACGAGGAACACGCCCGCAGGGTGAGAAATACGTTCAACTTTGCCTTGCCAAGAGCCAAAGGCAAGAGCGGATATTATTACGACGTTCTGGGCAGCGACGGGCATGTGTTGTATAGAGATGCCTCCAGCAACTGTCCTGGCATAGGCCTGACGCGCAAGAATGCCGACATACTGTACTGGATGCTCAAGCAGTTTGACCTGCTTAAGAAACAGGGCAGGGCAGAGTCCATCGACAGCCAGTGGGAAGAGTTGGTCCGCATGCTGGCAGATGCCTTTGTCCGCACATGGCGCAAGGAGGGCACGTGGGGCAACTATTTGCACGTGGAAACGGGCGACGTGGCTGTCTACAACACTACCGGCGGAGCCATGGCTGTGGCCGGACTGACTTTGGCCGCCGGGTATTACGGTCAGCCGGAGTATTTGGAAATTGCACGTTTGGCCGCCGATGTTTACTACGACAGCTTTGCCCTTGTGGGCTTCACATCCGGTGGCTGTGGAGACATATTGCAGAATGCCGACTCCGAAACGGCTGTGGCCTTGTTGACGTCGCTCATGACATTGTACGAGGCCACGGGCGAGCAGCAGTATCTAGAGCGTGCTGCCGACTTGGCGCATCTCTGTGCAACGTGGACAGTATCTTTCCCGTATCGTCTTCCTGAGAACACTCCGCTTGCCCGCCTGGGTGCCAATCTTACAGGTGCAGTGTGGGCCAGCACACAAAACAAGGGGTCAGTCGATATTTAGTGG
>DBLZ01000080.1 GCA_002297545.1 Prevotellaceae bacterium UBA711
ACCGGACTTTCGGATTGAGCCGAAAAGGTGCTTTCTTGGGTTGCTCTTCATTGGCCAAGGCTACCATTGCGGCGGGTACGATTGGGCAGCAGGCATTTCGCGGATGCTCCGCTCTTTCGGAGCTGACTGTGCTGCCGTCCGTAAGGTGTATAGACTACGCAGCCTTTTATGAGTGTAAGGCTTTGACGAGGGTTGATATACAGTCGTCGCTGACAAACATAGGGCAGGGTGCATTTGCCGCCTGTTCTGCTCTGTCAGAGGTTTCCATACCGTCGGGATTGTCTGGAATGGGCGTAAGGGCTTTTTATAAGTGCACCGGCCTGCCTGTGGAGAATCATGTGCGCTATGCTGACAAGTGGGCAGTGGATCTGGATGATACCGGCCAAGAGTCATACGTAGTGCGTGAGGGTACTGAAGGTATAGCCGGAGGACTGTTTGCAGAGTGTCGGCAAATGACAGAGGTCACTATTCCGTCCGGCGTGCGCTTTATGGGCGAGAAAGTCTTTGCCGGCTGCCCTTCATTGCGCAAGATAAACCTGGCCGATTCAATACCAGACGTATCGGATAAGGCCTTTCTCGGTGTTAACTGTGAAAATGTGCATGCCACGGTCTTTGACGGCCATTATCTGTACATGCATGGTGCGTCTGCTCCTATGGATTCGATGATGGCGTGGAGAAATTTATTTACAGATGGCCAACGAGAGCAACTGCGTAGCAATGACAATCATGCGTTGGACAGAATAATACCCAAAAACGTGACAGAAGGGATAGCCACTTTCCCCGGCGGTGATGCAGAGCTTGCCCGCTTCCTGGTGAAGAAGCTCTCCTGCAGGGAGGCGGTACCTGGTGATACATGTATAATGGCGTGGGTAGAAATCAAGGTAGGAGCTGATGGCACCATCTCCGATGTGAAGGTGGACTCCACACTCAATAAGACGGTGGCTGATGATCTCGTCCGTGTGGTAGGCCTCATGCCCAAATGGAAGCCACAGATAGAGTCCGGCAAGCAGTTCAAGTCTTATGCCGGCTCATTTGTTGTCATGTTCCCGTACAAGGATGAAAGCGATGTGTTGGCAGAGGAGAGAAATGCCAGCTTCCCCGGTGGTGAAGAGGCTTGTTTCAAGTGGCTCGCTAAGTATATCAAGTATCCTACTATATGCATGGAGCAGGGTGTGCAAGGGAAGGTTATGGTTCACTTTGTGGTGGATAAAGATGGAACAGTGGTTGATCCTCAAATAGAGCGCAGCCCTGACGAACATCTGTCAGAGGAAGCCTTGCGTTTAATCAAGCTGATGCCTAAATGGAAACCGGCCACCATCGGTAATAAAAGGATGCGCAAACCGCTACGGTCCAGATTCAACCTGCCGATTGTGTTCCGCTTGTCCTTATAGGACTCATTTGCCATTACATATTCCGGGGCGCGTGTTCCGCTGCTATCAGCAGGGCATGCGCCCTGTCCGGTTTGCCTGTGGGGGTGAGGGGCAGGGCGTCTACGTGGATGATGTCGCGGGGCAGCCAGTAGCGGGTATCGGGACGGTTGGGGATAGGCTGTGGATGTGAGGCGAGGAGAGAGACGAGGGAGGACGAGGAAGGGTCTGAGGTGGTGAGGTAGACTAAGGCTTGGCCGAGGCGAGGGTCGGGTCGCCATGTGACGGCAACGTCCCGGATGCCAAGGCTGTGGAGCCATGCCTCCACTTCTTCAATCTGTATCTTGATGCCGCCGGAACATACGGTGTTGTCGCGGCGGCCGAGGATGCGGAAGTGGCGGGCATCGTGGAACTCTGCTATGTCGTTGGTGACAAGACGCTCGGGGCACAGTGCCGGGGCGTCTATGATGAGGCAGCCGTCATGATCCTGAGTGAGGGAGATACCCGGCAGGGGAGTGTAGTACGGAGTGCCTATGCGGCGCAGGGCAATGTGACTGAGCGTTTCCGTCATGCCGTAGCTGCTCCATGCGGTGACGGGCAGGGAGCACAGTTCCTGCTCCAGCTCGGGCGGGATGGCTCCGCCGCCTATTATCAGGTGACGGACGTGGCGGCAGAGGGCTTCCTTCTCCTCGGGAACCTGTAGTGTGTTCCATACCTGCAGGGGAACCATGGCGGCAAGGTCTATGTCCGGGACGGAACATGTCGACCTGAGGCCGAGGGTTTGGAGATTGGTCCGGGACAGGGGATGGCCTGGCGGCTCCACGCTGAGAAGGCGCAGGTTGCGTTCCAGGGAGCGTACCACCATCATCTTGCCTGCTATGTAGTCCAGCGGCATGCACAGCAGGGCGCTGTCGCCGGATTTCAGACCGAGGAAGTCACACGTCATGCGGGCACTGGAGAGCATGCGGGACTTCTCCACCTGGATTACTTTAGGGGTACCCGTGCTGCCGCTGGTGCGCACCTCCATGGTGGGGGAGGGCGAGTGCCAAAGGGAAAGGAATGTATTGAGGGTCAAAATGGTTAGGGGTTAGAGGGGAAGGGGCGGACCTGTCTGACTTGTGGGGTGCATTATACTTCGTCCACTTCGGCGCGCCACATGCGGGAGCCGCGCAATTCTATGTCCATCTCAATGTTGTCGGTGTAGAGGAGGCCGGTGCCAAGTCCCTGTGGCATGGTGATGCGCGGGCCGTAAACACGCGCTGCCAGCAGGGCTATGTTGCGCAGGCCTATGTTGCTTTCCAAGGCACTGGTCATCCAGGAGGAGATGCCCCGCTTGTTGGCCTCGCTCACCCATTCCATCGCTCCGGTCATGCCTCCGTGCAGAGTGGGCTTCACCACGATGTACTGCGGTCGTATGGTATCCAGCATCAGGCGCTTGGCCTCGGTGTCGTTGACGCCTATCAGCTCCTCGTCCAAGGCGACAGGCAGGTATTTCCCGCCTCCGGCCTTGGCCTCTTCCTGCAGGCGGCACAAGCGTGCCATTTCTTTCCAGCGATATGCCGCTATGGGCTGCTCTATGGAATGTATGTCGTACTGTGCCAGTATGGCCATCTTTTCCTCGGCCTCGTCGATGTCCCAGGCTCCGTTTGCATCCACGCGAAGCTCCAGAGTGTGGCTGCTGAACCTACTGCGTATGGTCTGTATCAATCGCAATTCGTCGTCCCAGTCTATAGCGCCTATCTTCAACTTGATGCAACGGAAGCCCTGACGCAACTTGGTCTTGACCTGTGCCAGCATGTCGTCGTAGTCCGCCATCCACACCAGTCCGTTTATGGGGATCCCCACCTCGGAGCGTGCGAAGGGTGTGTCGTAGAGCAAGGGGTTCTGCTGGTAATCGTACATGGCCGACTCCAGGGCAAAGAGCAGGGCGGGGTAGGGGCGCAGCACCTCGGCATAGTTTGGCGCATCCAAGGCCTCCTCGATGAGGCGCGCCACGTCGGACATCCTTGTGTAGGCATCGCGGTCATGGCTGAGGTCTGGCAACGGGGCACATTCGCCCAGGCCTATACGGCTGCTCCGGTCATCGCGTATGGTAAGGATGACGGCATCGTGCGTAAGGTATTCGCCACGACTGGTACGTGCCGGTCGGCGGAAATGCAGGGTGCGGCGGGAAAGGCTTATGTTCATGGGGTTCGTCTTTATATGTAATAAGGTATGACGGTGTGGATGCCGGGCATGTCTATGGTATGTAAGTGTCGCCCCACTCGGGTTTGCGCTTCTCCAGGAAAGCCTTTCCGCCCTCCTGCGCCTCGTCGCAGAAGTAGTAGAGCATGGTGGCGTCGCCGGCCAGTTCCTGTATGCCGGCCTGTCCGTCCAGTTCGGCATTGAGACCGCGCTTTATCATTCTGAGGGCGATGGGCGAGTGTTGCATCATCTGTTTGGCCCACTCTACGGTGGTGTCCTCCAGCCGGTCGTGCGGCACAACGGTGTTCACCAGTCCCATGTCCAGTGCCTCCTGCGCCGAATAGAGCCGGCACATGAACCATATCTCGCGAGCCTTCTTCTGCCCCACGATGCGTGCCAGATAGCTGGAACCGAAGCCTGCGTCAAAACTGCCCACCTTCGGCCCTGTTTGTCCGAAGCGCGCATTGTCTGCGGCAATCGTCAGGTCGCACACCACGTGGAGCACATGCCCGCCTCCCACGGCAAAGCCGTTGACCATGGCTATCACAGGTTTGGGTATGGAGCGTATCTGCCTTTGCACGTCCAGGACGGACAGGTGCGGCACACCGTCCTCGCCGATGTATCCTCCGCGTCCTTTCACGTTCATGTCGCCGCCCGAGCAGAAGGCATTCGTTCGCATCCATTCCTCGTGTGTCTGTCCTTCAAGGTGCGGCGAATCCGCACCGGTCAGTACCACCACCCTCACAGATGCCGAGCCGCGGCAATAGCGCATGGCATCGCTCATCTCCCAGGTGGTCAGGGGAGTGAAGGCGTTTCTCACGTGCGGACGGTTGATGGTGATGCGGGCTATGCCCTCCCATTCGTCCAGAAGTATCTCTCGGTATTCCTTAACGGTTTTCCATTGTCTCATTGTATGTGTATTTCCAGTAAAGAGGTTTCTGTCGTGTGTATGAATGTCTCCAGCCGTTCCCGACCTTCGAGGTAGAGCAGCCCGTGCTGTAGGGCCGTGTGCCGTGCGTCCATCGTGTGCATGCCCATTATTGCCCGTCGGCTTTCCTCGGGAGCGTCCGGCACGGGCAGCGTGTTGAAAATGCTTCCTCCGCCGTCGTTCAGCAACAGGATGTGCAGGTTTTGTGGCAGAGACGGTGTCCATAGGCCGTTGCGGTCATAGAAGAAAGACAGATCTCCCGTGACGATGTACACTTGCATTTCCTGCTTGGCCAGGGCATAACCCACGGCAGTGGAGAGCGAACCCTCTATGCCGTTGATGCCGCGGTTGCACAGTATGGCGGGGACGATGGGGCGGTCTGCTCTTGTGTCACAATAGTGATTTTCCAAAGCCACTTGTGCCAGTCGCACGGTGGAGCTGTTGGCCAGGTGCACGGCACAGCCTTCGGGCAGCAGCGAGAAGAACTCTTCCAACAATTCTGTGCGGCCGTCGGCAGGCATGTCCTTCTTGCGGGGAAGATATGGCGGTTCTGTATGTTCGTGGCAGTGCTTCATCAAGCCCAGCAGAAAGTCGCCGGCCTTGGCCTGTACTGCCACAGTCTGGCATCCGAAGAGGTCGGCTACGGCGCCGTCTTCGCTCACGTGCCAGTGTTCCGAGGGACGGTGGCTGCGGAAGTATTCTTTCAGCTCCTTGCTGATGATATGTCCGCCAACGGTTATCAACCTGTCTACTTTCAGCATCCTGTTCCAGTCGATGCAGGCGGCATTGGCATAGATACCCATGGGCAGGTTGCTAAGGTTTTCGGCCACTATCTTGGGCGAGTGCAGTGTCCACAGTTTCATCAGTTCGTCGGTGGGCACATCTTCCGGCCTCAGCTGTCCGCATATTATCAGCATGCGCCAGTGGTCGGCCGGCTCCGTGCCGTCGTGTGGGGAACGTACTGCCTTGACGTCTGTCTCCGGCGGTGTGAAGCATTCGTTCATGTCCCGGCACAAGCGTATTGTCCTCGCTTCTGGCAGACGCCTGGCGGTGAACTTGTATATCGGTTCGGTCACAGGCACGTTGATATGTATGGGGCCCCGTGGCTGTCTGGCGGTACAATATAGCAGAGCCTCGTTCAGCAGGCGGTTGGCATGCCACAGGTCGTTCTCGGGCAGGGAGATGCTTATCCTAACCATCTGTCCCAAGGCCCCGGCCTGAGGCATGGTCTGTCCGTCCATCTGCCCTATCCAGGCTGCGGGACGGTCGGCCGAGATGAACACGACGGGCACCTGGCGGTAGTACGCTTCACAGGCGGCCGGGTACAGGTTGGCCAAGGCCGATCCGCTGGTCACCACCACGGCTGTAGGCTTGCCCGTGGCATCGGCCATGCCTATGGCCATGAATCCGGCACTGCGTTCGTCCGTGGCAGTGTGGGTGCGGAACTCCCTAATCTGGCATACGCTGTGCACTATGCCTGCATTGCGGCTGCCGGGGCACAACACCATGTCGCGCACGCCATGTGCCAGCAGCAGCGCGAGGGTTTCCAGTATGATGGGGTTGGAGCTAAGCATGATGTTGCATGTGGCTTTTATTTAAGTATGCTTTTGCCCTTACAGGGCGCCTGTCCGTGTGTGTACGTTTACCCAAGGCGCCGCTTCGCTTGCCTTGGGCTGTTATCTCGTTGCCCCTTCGGGGCGCTCCGTGTACACAATAATTTGGATTGTCTTCGCCCTGTAAGGGCAAAAGCCTTGTCATCTTGTGGCTCGTTGCCAGTGTGGAGTCTTGTACTTTTGCCCTTAGAGGGCGTTTTACCGTGTGCGGTTTTTTGCCCAAGACACCGCTTTGCTTGCCTTGTGCTATGGCCCTGTTGCCCTCTTGGGGTGCCCAATGTCCTCCATGATTCGGAATGCTTTCCATTGCCTGTTAGTGATTCAGTCTAATACCAATGCCGCAGTGAGCGTTTGCAACTTGGCCTTCACCTCGTCCTTCTCCTCCATGAAGCGGCTGGCTGCCGTGAGGCCACCACCGGCAAAGAACAGAGCTTTGCCGCCCGGACGCATCTGTGCGCAGCGCAGGTTCACGTAGATGTGGGTCTCCGCTCTCAGGTTCAGAGGACCAAGGTATCCACCGTAATACATGCGCTTGTTGCGCTCGAAGAGACGTATGAAATTGCGTGCCTCTTCCTTCGGCAGACCGCAAATGGCGGGTGTAGGGTGCAGGAGATCGAGGATGGGCAGCGGTGAACTTTCTGTGGGCAGTTGGAATGTATAGTCGGTGCGCAGGTGCAGCAGATGTCCGGCACGTGAGGTGTAGGGCCCCTTCCTTATGAAGCGTGCGCCCAGACCCTGCAACTGTCCTTCGATGTAGTCCGAGACGATGCGTTGTTCATTGATGGTCTTGTCGTTCCAACAGCCTTCTTCCCACACCCGGGTTCCGGCCAGTGACATGGTATGCCACTTGCGTCCATAGCCTTCCAGCAGCAGCTCCGGAGTGCAACCGAACCATCGGCCTCCGCGTCGGGTGTAGACGAGATATACCATGCTGTTGGGGAATGTGTCCATGGCACGCATGAAGAGTTCGTCCTCGCGTCCGCTGCCTTCCCAGGCCTTGAGCTGCGAGAAAGAGAGCACCAGCTTCTGGAAGTTCTTCCGGTCCAGTTGGTTTTTGAACGAACGGAATGCTACCTTGTAGGCATCGCTCTCGTCTATGGAATGTGTGCGGTCGTCCGAGGCGATGGCCGAAAGTACGATACGGCGCGTGTGGCATAGCGTACTTGTCTCAGCCTCGATCAGTTCCCAACCGCTCACGGCCACATCGGGGCGTATCAGCAGGGCAGGTAGCTTGTCTGTGGCAATGAACGGGGCGAAGACAAATCCGGAAGGTTCGTCGGCGTCAAGCTCCATTCCTCCGGGGATATGCATGTTGGCATGATGTTGCATATCCACGGCATCGGCCTCACCGTCGGTCTGCAACACCAGGTGCGGTTCCCTTTCGCCCGGAAATCTGTACAAGGCAAAGTCCAGACCGCTGTCCAGCAGTCTCCTAATGCAATTCTCTGTCACTATATATAAATGATGTATGGGGTTTTGTGTCGTACCACATTGCAAATTTAGCCCTTTTTTATGAAAGAAGGGGTTGGGGCAACGCATTAAATGCCGTTTGGGCTGTATTTGGGCTCCCGTTGGAGGCCGTTAAGATGTGTCGCCTCCTCCCCCTCAGACCTTTCAGCCTGTCATCGTTCAAGGCAAAGCCCACCGTCACATCCCCGTTGGGCAGGACGGTGCGGGAGTCTGTCGTTTTTCATAGAGACATAGTTATGGCAGTTGCATGCGCATTTCAGACTCGCAGGGCATCCACTTATGTGTCGGGGGGGGCTAACGATCCTTGAGGTTGGGTATGGCGACCTCCATAATGCTGGCGGAGCCGGCTGTCAGGAGGATACGCAGGTCGCTGGCGGTGGTGCCATGGAACTGTATTTTGGCGGGCTTGTCACTTGTGGATGCTTTGCCTTTGTAGACGGTGAGGAACTGGCCTCCGCCTCCGGAGAGCTGAACTTCGAATGCGGCATCCTTGGTATTGGCCCATAGGATGGAGATTTCATTGGTTTGCGCCTCTTCGTTAATGGCAAAGGTGAGGTAGTCGCCGGCTTTGCCTTGCCAGCCGGTGGAGCTGTTCTTGTCAAGGACATTCCGGGCCGTGGGATTGTTGTTTCCGGCCATCACGGGCACCGTCTTTGTGGCGGGTTTCTTTGCCAGAGCCGCCGAACCGTGAGGTACTACCTCCATCGAGCTTTTCAGACGGATGTCGGCGGATGAGGCTCCGATCATGATGGAGAATGTGCCCGGCTCCACCACCCAATGGTTGTCCTCGTTGAGAAGCTGGAGGTCGCGGGGTAGGATGGTAAAGGTGACAGTCTTGGACTCTCCCGGGAGGAGGTGGATGCGTTCAAAGCCTCGGAGCGACTTCTCGTAGGTGGTGACTGAGCTGACATCGTCGCGGATGTACAGTTGAACCACCTCGTCGCCCGCCCGCTGTCCGGTGTTCTTCACGCGACAGCTGACGGTCAGTTCTTGCTTGTCTGTGATGGCCGGTGCGGACAGAGCGATGTCGGAGTACTCGAAAGTGGTGTAACTCAGGCCGTATCCGAAGGGATATAGCGGTCCGTTGATGCGGGACTGATTGCCCTTGGGGCCACGGTTGCGGCCTCCGTCCACCTGCGATGCCGGCTTGTAGGGGAAGTTGAGCGGTATCTGCCCTACGGTCTTGGGAAAGGTGACGGTGAGCTTGCCGCCGGGATTGTAGTCACCGAAGAGCACCTCGGCAATGGCCTTGCCGCCGTATGCTCCGGGATACCATGCCTCCAGAATGGCGGGAACAAACTTGTCCGCCCAGTTGATTGACAGGGGACGTCCGTTGATGAGGACGAGAACCACGGGCTTGCCTGTGCCCATCACTGCCTGCAGAAGTTCCAGTTGGCGGCCGGGCAGGTCGAGGCTGGTGCGGGATTTGTTTTCGCCACAGGTGCGCTGACCGCCACCCAGCACTACGACGGCCACATCGCTCCGGGCCGCATTCTCCACGGCCTTGGCAATCTCTGTCTGTTCGGCATCTGTCAGGGGATAGCGTATAATCTCGGACTCCGGCCAGTTGGCATCCACCAGGTCGCAGCCTTTGGTGTAGACGACCTCGGCGCTGTCGCCAACCCTCGTGCTGATGCCTTCCAGAACGGTGGTGACGTCCACTGCCAAAGGTCCGTAGTGGGTGAGGGCGAAAGAGTTTTCGTCGGCATTGGGGCCACAGACTGCGATGCGCTTGATGGGGCCGAGTTCGAGTGGCAACGTTTGCTTGTCGTTCTTCAGCAGGACGATGGATTCCCGTGAGGCCTGCAGGGCCACTGCCTGGTTCTCCTTGCTGTTCACTTCTGTGTCGGCTTGCCTGAGGTCGGTCTGATAGGGGCTGTCGAAGAGCCCTATGAGGAACTTTACGCGCAGGATGTCGCGTACGCGGTCATCGATGGTGCTCATGCTGATGGAGCCCTCGCTGATGAGTTCGCGCAGCGGCATGACGAAGGACTCGGGCGAGCGGAACGTGCAGCGTACATTCAGCCCGGCCTCTATGCTTTGGCGCACGGCTTCTTTCATGTCTTTGGCCGTGTGGTGCTTGCTGTAGAGATATTCCAGAGCATCGCTGTCCGACACCACGTAGCCACGGAAACCCATGGTGCCGCGTAGGCAGGTAGTGAGCCAGTAGTGACTGCTCTGTATGGGGAAGCCGTCGTAGTCGTTGTATGAGCTCATTACGCCAAGTATGCCTGCCTCGCGGATTACGCGGGTGAAGGTGTAGGCATGGATGTTCTCTATCTCTCGTGGGGACATCTGCGGGTCCACGCGTGCAAACCCCTCGCGTGCGCCCTTGTTGTTGCTGTAGGCTATGAAGTGCTTTGCCGTGGCCGCCACCTGCATGTCCGTCTGCATGCCCTTGGCCATGGATACGCCCAGTTCGGCCACCAGATAGGGACTCTCGCCATAGACCTCCTCATAGCGTCCCCAGCGTTGGTCGCGTCCCACGTCCAGGATGGGGGCATAGACATTGGTGTAACCCAGCAAGCGCGCCTCGCGGCCGGTGATGCGGCCCACCCGGTGTATGAGGTCGCGGTCCCAGGTGTGGCCGAGGCCGAGTTGTGTTGGGAAGTTGGTGGCTATGTAGCTTTCCACGCCGCGTATGCCTTCGTTGGTGAAGTCTGTGGGGATGCCCAGGCGCGTTTCTTCCACAAAGAAGCGTTGCACCTCGTTCAAGGCCCAGGCGTGGCGCGATGCCGGCCATACGAAGGGATTGTCTGATGGGGGCAGTCCCCACTGCCGGAAACCGTTCAGGTGTTCGTCTATGGCGCCCATGCCATCCTTCCAGAGTTTTTCCTTCCACTCGGGTGTTGGCAGGTCGTCGTTCAGCACACGCTTATAGCCATAGAGCGTGACCATCTGGCAGGTCTTCTCCTCCATGGTCATCTGCGACAGGAGGTCTTCCACACGGGCCTCCACGGCCGCCGTGGGGTCTTCGTAGGTGTCCTTTCTTCCGTTCTTGTTGAAGTCTATCCATCCCTTTCTGTACATGGAGTGCCTGGGACGGTAGGTCACGAGATTTTTGTCCGCAGGGATACGTGGGTCGGCTTGTGTCTGTGCCTGTCCCTCGACGCATGCCAGGGTCAGCAAGCCTGCAAATATCCATTTGTTCATGGCGTGATATGGTATGGTTTAGAGTTATGGTTTGTATGATGCAGGTAGGGCGGTTACGCACATGCCCCCTCCGGGTTAATTGCTGTAACCGTGAGGGGGCATGACTACGCTATGTGGAGGGCATGGCGGCATGATGCTTACTCTGCTGCCTCCTCCGGTTGCTTGGGTTCTTCAAAGTCGGTGATACCGTTCTCAATCAGAATGTTGTACCACTGGATGAGCTTTTTCATGTCGTTGGGGTAGACACGGTCGCGGTCGTAGTTTGGCAGGGCTTTGGCCATGAACTCGGCCAGCTCCTCGCGTGATGCCTTACGGTAGTCTATGGCAGTGGTCTTGCCGCCTTCCATATTGAAGATGGTTTGCAGTACGCGACGCAATGGCACTTCCTCTTCATCAGTGTACATGGCAATGTCTGCCAGGGAGATGATCTTGTCGGTGCCGAAAGCCGGCATGCGCTTCTTTTGGGCGTCGAGTGTCTCCACGATGAGACTGCGGTTACCACGGTTTACCAGGCGGAAAAGACCTGGCTTGCCGGCGATGGCGAGAATTGTTTCAAGCATTGTTCTTCTGTTGGTTTAGTTTCCTTCAAAGCCTGCCCTGCCCATATCATGCCTTTCGTCGTGGGAGAATGAACAAGGTGCGCTCCGCAGGAAGATGGTTTATGTTATGTGTATGTTCTCTGTCGTCTTGTATGTTTGGCGTGGCACTCCGTGGAATGCCATTGTCCGAGGTGTGTGTTGCGTGGCATCACGGATGCCTATACATTATTTATTATTATATGGGGGCAGGGGTATTCCGTCTGCCTTGCCATGCGTGCAAGAATCTGCTCGCGGGTTGCCCCGTCGCGCTGCATGGCACGTAGGATGCGCGTTTCCAAGGGGGCGTCCACCCGTATTACCTTGTCTACGACCTTGTCTATCCCGCTTTCGGCCAGAAGGGCAGTCTCTATTGCCACCACCGGTGTGGTCTGCCGGCTTGCCCAGCAAAGAAAGTCTTCCATGACTATCGGGTGCACCAAGGCATTCACCTTGCGGGCATTTTCCTCGTTGGCAAATATGAAAGATGCCAGCATAGACTTGTTCAGGTGCCCGTCGGCATCGTAGACGTCGCATCCAACCATGTCTGTCAGACCTTGGTGTATCCGGGGCGATTCTTCGTTGAGCCGTTTGGCATTGCTGTCCGAGTCGTACACCGGAATGCCCAGCAACTGTGACATCTGCCGTGCCACGTAGCTCTTCCCGCTGCCTATGCCGCCTGTTATTGCCAACTTTATCATGAAGCCTTCCTCCGCTTGGATTTCTGCCTGTCTCCGAGGGATGGTTCCTCTTTGTCTTCTGTCGTCTCTGCCGACGGCATGTATTCCAGCAGGTAGTCTATTTCGCGAGGGTAGATGCGCACGTTGGAGACTCCATGGGGTATGGACTTCAATTGCAGGGTGAACTTCTGCCTGTCGTTGTTGTATAGTTCCTCGTATGTGGCCACCAGTGCAAAGCTGTCCGGTTTGATCTTTGCTGCATCGGAAGCTCCTACTCTGTATTTGATGGTGACCTTGGCCGGGAAGGTCTTCAAGCGGATGTCTGCCGGGAAATTGAGTCCCACTACAGGGACGCTGACGGTCTGCTCCGTATAGTAGTCCACATGTGCCGTCAACTGTATGGCCTCGGGTATTGACTTCATGCCTACCACCGACACCAGGGGAATGTTGTATGTGCCCGTCTTGGTGAGCCCGGTGATGTCGTGGCGCACCGTATAGGCATACCGCATGGTGTCCAGTATGGTTGACGGGGCATAGACCATGACGCTATCCGGATTGATGGTCACCTTCTGCAGGTAGTTCTGCCGTACGGTGGATATGCTGCCGGTGTATTTCACGGGCAGACGGCGGCACACACCTCGGTTGTAATGAAACTCAAACTTGCTGGGGCGCAGCTGCTGAACCTGTGTGGAGGAAAGCATCTGCTGCTGGAATGCTCGTTGTATGTCGGCGGGGGAGACGGTGATTTTTCCTGCTGCTGAGCCATTGTCGTAGACGGAAAAGTCCAGACGTATGGGCGTGAGCGACTTGCTCCGTTGCATGTAGTGGAAGAGGTTGGTGCCACGGTCGCGCACTGTCACCGATACTTCGGAGGGCAGTGGCGATGTTATGATGGTGCCGTCCGGTACGCCCACAAGCTCCAGCGGTACACGTATGTCGGCTTCGAATGTGTCGTTCAGTTTCTGTAGTAACCAGAAGCCGAGGCTCACGACAAAGAAGAAGGCAAAAAGCAACATGTCCCTGCCCTTTTCGCGGAGCAGGGATGTCAGCCCCCATACGGCACGCCTCTTACCTGTTCTGATCTGTCTGGGCAGTTGCATAGACGCTGTTGCGGTCCACACGTATGTTCACTCCCTTGGCTATCTCTATGACGAGCACGTTGTCGGCCTCGTCTATGGAGCGCACTTCGCCATATATGCCGCCTGCGGTCACCACACGGGAACCGATGGTGATGGACTTGCGGAAGTTCGAGATCTCCTTCTGTCTGTTGCGCTGAGGGCGGAAGATGAAGAACCAGAAGATGACGCCTATGAGCACCCACATTACTATCATGGGCAGGCTGGATTGCTGTGCTGCGATAATCTGAACCATATGTTTTTCTGCTTGATTTTGTTTGCTGATGTGTTGTTGTGTGCTGTCTTTCCTTGTGCCCTTCCCTGTGGTTGACCGGAGCTACCGGCCGATTGCCATGGAGAGGATGGGGGTCAGGCGGTTTTCTCCAATTTGTGTTCTGCAATGAGCTTCTTGCTGATGTTGTCCAGCGTGGCGTTGATATAGCGTGCGCTGTTTGGTGTGCTGTAGCTCTTGGCAATTTCGATATACTCGTTGATTGACACAGACAGTGGAATGGACGGGAAGGATGTGATCTCGGCCAAGGCCACCTGCATGATGATGCGATCCATCAGCGCTACGCGGTCCACATCCCAGTTGCGGGTGTTCTGGGCAATGAGATCCTTGTAGTACTTCGCGCCGTTCAATGTCTGAGACATGAGCTTCTTGGCGTATTCCAACTCCTCTTCATCTCTGAATTCCGGCAGCAGGGGATGGTCATCCTTGCTTGTCGGCGAGAACTTGTTTATGGTCTTCAGTACAAAAGTGTCTATGATGAAGCGGTCGTCGTTCCAATATATGTTGACGTCCTCCAGTAGGTCGTCCAAAGCGTCGTTGTCGATAATGATGTGGCGATATATCTTGCGCCACAACTCGCGGTCTTCGTCGTAGCTGTCCACGTTGCTTTCCATGTACTCGCGGAAGAAGTCGCTATCCACCACCTTATTATAAAGCGAGCGCACGAACTCCTCCTCGTTGGCCCAGTCCAGCCGTTGGTTTTTGCGATTGTCCTGCAATTGCCGGTTGCTTTCCAGCTGCAGCATGAAGCGGTTGTCCACAAACTTGCGGCTGGGCTGCGGCAATCCCAAACGTGTGGCACGGCTTGCCTGTGCTTCATAAGCGCGCAGAGCCAGCCGCGAAATATCCACCATCAAGGTGAGCATCGTATTGTACAAATCATATGCTGTGCCCAAGCTGCTCAATAGAATGTTCACGCCATCATCGGGCCGATGCACGTCGTTAAGGCTGTAGGCATAGGCTACCTGCACAGTCTTGATTCGGATTAGTTTACGATTTATCATAAGAACGATATATAAAGCGCACAAAGGTACTCATTTTCCTGCATTGAAGCAAGCTCTGGACACAAAAACGCCATATTTGCGGCCTTTTGAGACGGAAACCTCCTGTCTGTTGTCGCCAATTCAGCTTTTTTGCTTACCTTTGCAGTCGCTTATTTGAGCCCGTGTGATGGCGAATTAGGCAAGACACTTAATTTAGAGTAACACATTTATCAACACACAACAAAATGAAAAGTATCGATGTAAAGGGCACAGCCCGCACAGCTACCGGCAAGAAAGCAACTCGTGAACTCCGCAAGAGCGGCCTCATTCCTTGCAACCTTTATGGTGAGAAGCGTGGCGAGAACGGTCTGCCCGTAGCTATCAACTTCACTGTTACCGCCGCAGAGGTGCGTAACCTGGTGTATTCTCCCGACATCTACAGTGTAAATCTGAACATCGACGGCGAGGAGCACACCGCCATCATGAAGGAGCTTCAGTTCCACCCCGTTACAGATCAGTTGCAGCACATCGACTTCTACGAGATTACTCCCGAGAAGCCCATCGTAATGTCAGTGCCCATCAAGCTGAATGGTTTGGCAGAGGGCGTTAAGGCCGGTGGTAAGTTGGCTGCCAGCGTACGCAACCTGAAGGTGCGCGCTCCTTACACTCAGATCCCCGAGAAGTTGAACATCGATGTTACCAACTTGGGTCTGGGCAAGACCATCAAGGTAGGCGAACTGAGCTTCGAAGGTCTGGAGCTTGTTACCAGCCCCAGTGTGGTTGTATGTCAGGTTAAGATGACACGTAGCGCAATCAGCGCAATGGCAACTGCTGCAAAGAAGTAATGATAGAGATGGCATAATATCGTGTGTACAAGACACATGCATGCCTCTCCGGATAAAGCACAGGAATACGGGTAACGGCCATGCCGTTACCCGTATTTGCTTATGCAACACTTGAATGAACGTCATACACAACCTAAAACTCATCCTTGCTTCCGTCCTTCCACGCCGCTACGGCTGCGCGTCCACGGGTGGCGAAGGCAAGACAGACACCGATATGAAATACTTGATTGTAGGCCTGGGCAACATAGGCGACGAATACAGAGGCACGCGCCACAACATAGGCTTCCGCATGGTAGATGCCTTGGCCGAAACTCAAAACGCCACGTGGCAGGACAAGCGCTATGGCTTTGTGTGTAAGACTCGTGTCAAGAATGCCGAGTTGGTATTGCTGAAGCCATCCACGTACATGAACCTTTCCGGTAACGCTGTGCGCTATTGGATGCAACAGGAGAATGTGCCTCTCGAGAACCTTCTGATCATAGTCGATGACCTCTCGCTCCCTGTGGGTACCATACGCATGAAGCAGAACGGTTCGGCTGCCGGCCACAATGGTCTCAAACATATTGCTCAGATGCTTGGCACCGAGGCATATAACCGCCTGAAGTTCGGTATAGGCAATGACTATCCGCGTGGCGGACAGGTGGATTTTGTCCTGAGCCGTTTTTCCCCGGATGACAATAAGGTAATAGAGGACAAGGTGCCGATGGTGTGCGATGCCATCAAGGCCTTCGCACTGAGCGGAATGCAGTTTGCAATGTGTCATTACAACAACAAATGAAGAACGAAGCACGTATAGACAAATGGCTGTGGGCGGCACGCATCTTCAAGACGCGCACCATAGCTGCAGCGGCCTGCAAGAAAGGGCAGGTGAGCATGAAGGGGGCGCAACTGAAACCGTCGCGGGTGATACACGAGGGCGACATCATAGATGTGCGCAAACCTCCCGTCACATATAGTTTCCGCGTTCTGCAGCCTATAGAGAAGCGTGTGGGAGCCAAACTCATACCCGAGGTACTGGAGAATGTCACCGCCCCGGATCAGTACGAACTCTTGGAGATGTCCAAGATCTCGGGCTTCATAGGTCGTGCCAAAGGCTTGGGACGACCCACCAAGAAGGACCGTCGCGATTTGGACTCCTTCACTGGAGACGTGCCGGAGTTCTTCGGCGACTTTGACTTTGATTTCGACACCGATGATGACGATGCTGATGACGATGGCGAGGAGTGACATATAACCGCCTTTTCATCTCATGAGACGGGACAAGTATCGGCGCGGATGGTTGCGAACCGGTTGATGGCATCGTTCCAGTGTCATCATATCCAAATGGGCGGAGGGCATGTGGCACGCTTCCTTGACCTTCTGTAAAGAGAGATTTTCTCACTCGCCTGGCCCGCACGCTGACGGTTCAGGCCCAGTCACGGCAAAAGATTGCCGTATCATCAATAATCAATATAAAAACATGAGAATAATTTGTACCATCATGCTTTTTTGCACGCAGGCGTTGCTGCTGTCGGCATCGCCCGTTACCGGCTTGCTGGAGCGTATCGACAAAGGGGCATCGAAGAAGTTTATCATTGAAAAGCAAGCAGGACCGGAGGATTACTTCGAGTTGGACCAAAGGGACGGAAAAGTCGTGGTGCGTGGCAATAGCTATGTGTCCATCGCCTGTGGCATCAATTGGTATCTTAAATACCATGCCAACATCCACTTGTCCTGGAACGGCATGCAGGCAAAACTGCCTGATACGTTGCCGGCTGTCCCGCATCGTGAACGGCACACGACGGATCTTGACTGCCGTTATTATTTGAATTACTGTACCTTTTCATATACGATGGCGTTCTGGGATTGGGAACGCTGGGAACGTGAAATAGACTGGATGGCCCTTCATGGCATAAATATGCCGTTGTCGCTGGTGGGAGCCGATGTCGTATGGTACAACGTGCTTAAGAAATTGGGCTACGACACAGGAGAAATCAATAACTTTGTTGCCGGACCGGCTTTCCAGGCATGGTGGCTGATGAACAATCTGGAAGGGTGGGGAGGTCCCAACTCTGATAACTGGTACAGGCAGCAGGAGATACTGCAAAAGAAGATTGTAAGACGTATGCGTGAATACGGCATCGAACCAGTTTTGCCAGGCTATTCTGGCATGCTGCCAAGCAATGCCAGGGAGAAGATAGGCATGGATGTCCAGGATCCGGTTTTTTGGGGTTCCTACAGGCGTCCAGCCTTCCTTCAGCCTACAGATGCGCGTTTCGGGGAGATTGCGGCCTTGTATTATAAGGAATTGAACCGCCTGTTCGGGAAAGCCAACTACTATGCTATGGACCCCTTCCACGAGGGTGGCAGTACGGACGGCGTAGACCTTGATGCAGCCGGCAAGGCAATAATGGATGCCATGAAGAGGAACAATCCGCGTGCCGTGTGGGTCATCCAGGCATGGCAGGCCAATCCGCGCCACGATATGATCAGGAACCTGCCGCGCAAGGACCTTCTGGTATTGGATTTGTACTCTGAGAGCCGTCCGCAATGGGGCGACATGGAATCCAGTTGGAAACGTGCGAACGGATATGACGGACATGACTGGATATATTGCATGCTGCTGAACTTTGGCGGCAATGTGGGGCTGCATGGCAAGATGCAGCATGTCATCGACGAGTTCTACAAAGCCCGCAATAGTCCATTCAATGCGACACTTCGTGGCGTTGGGCTGACTATGGAAGGCATTGAGAACAATCCTGTCATGTATGAACTCCTTTGCGAACTTCCATGGCACGACGCTCCTGTGGACAGGGACAGTTGGTTGAAGCGATATACCGTGGCGCGTTATGGAAAGGCTGACGATGCCGTACAGAAGGCATGGACGCTGTTGAGCAACTCCATCTACAATTGTCCTCCGCTTTCCACTCAGGAGGGTACGCACGAATCCATCTTCTGTGCACGTCCGTCGACCAATGCCTTCCAGGTTTCGTCCTATGTAGGGATGTCCAACTATTACAATCCGCAGGATGTCATAGATGCGGCCGGGCTTTTCCTTTCGGCTGCCGACAGATTTCTCGGCAATAACAACTATGCATACGACCTTGTAGACATCGTCCGTCAGGCAGTTGCCGAAAAGGGTCGCATGGTACATGCCGTCATGAGAGAAGCCATACAGGCACGCGAACCGGAACTCTTTGATGCTGCCTCCAGGCGTTTCCTCACGCTCATCATGTTGCAGGATGAGCTGCTTGCTACCCGTTCCGAGTTCAAGGTGGGAAGATGGATTGAAATGGCGCGTAACTTGGGTGTCATCCCACAGGAGAAAGACCATTACGAGTGGAATGCGCGTACCTTGATTACCACATGGGGCGACCGTGCCGCATCCGAAGGTCTTCACGACTATGCCCATAGGGAATGGAGCGGCATACTCCGCGATTTCTATTGTAATCGCTGGAAGATATGGATAGACCAGACCGCAAGGGAATTGCGTGGGGCCAAGCATCAGGACATCGACTGGTATGCTGTGGAGGAAGTGTGGGCAAAGCAGACTGCCCCTTACCAAGCCGCACCGGAAGGTGACTGCATCGAAACTGCACGCCGTGTTTACAGACGAGCCGTAGGGGAATAGCCATACATAGGATTATCCGATTACTCCGACTCCATACTCGTGCTTGATTTCTTCCATTACGAATGTACTCTCTATCGAAGCCACGCTCTCAATCTTGCCGAGTACGTCCATCAGGAAGCGCTGATATTGTTTCATGTCGAATGAGTGAAGTTTGAGCATGTAGTCGAAGTGACCGGATATGTTGTAGCACTCCGTTACCTCCGGCATGGCCTTGATGCGGGTGGTGAAATCGTTGGCAGTTTCGGTGTTCAGCCTGTTCAGCTTCACGCTGCAGAAGACCACGAATCCGCGGTTGAGCTTGTCCGCATCGAGCACGGCAATGTATTTCCTTATATATCCCTCGCGCTCGAGACGCTTCCAGCGCTCAAAGACGGGCGTGGGTGACAGGTGTACCTTTGCGGCAAGTTCTTTGTTGGTCATTCGTGCATTGTGTTGCAGCGCATCAAGGATGAGCAGGTCCGTACGGTCGAGGCGTTCTGTTTCATTCATGTTTAGTGAGGCTTTTCGGAATAATGTTGCTATTGGGCGTTGCAAATATAGTCATATTTTCCGAATATGGCGAATAGCTTGGAACGTTTCTCATATACCACTACCTTTGCGTCCGAAACTATGAGTGTCGCCATTGTTTCCTGTACACCAGAATGGTTGTGCCTGTTGTGTCCGGGTAGTGCCATGGCGGGAAAGCACGGAATGAATAACCAACATAAAAGCAAATGACTATGGAAAAGGAATTACGAGGCAGATTGCATTTCGAGACGCTTCAATTGCATGTCGGACAAGAGAGTCCGGATTCTGCAACGGACGCAAGGGCAGTGCCCATTTACCAGACGACATCATACGTGTTCCGCAATTCGCAGCATGCCGCCGACCGTTTTGGCCTGCGCGATGCCGGGAATATCTATGGCCGCCTCACCAACTCCACCCAAGCGGTACTCGAGGAACGTGTGGCGGCCCTGGAAAAGGGTGTGGCCGGACTGGCAGTTGCCAGTGGGGCCGCGGCCATAACCTATGCGCTGCAAAACGTGGCGCAGGCTGGCGACCATATTATAGCGGCCAACAATCTCTATGGCGGCACGTACAATCTCATAGCGCACACGCTCAGCACACAGGGGGTGGACCATACGATAGTAGATCCTTCGGACTTCGATGCCCTGGATGCTGCGTTCAGGGACAACACGAAAGCCGTCATAGTGGAGACATTCGGCAATCCGAATGCCAATGTCACTGACATTGACCGTATTGCGGAAATTGCCCATGCACATAATACCATCGTGATTGTGGACAATACTTTCGGCACGCCGTTCCTTATACGTCCCATCGAGCATGGTGCCGATGTAGTGGTTCATTCGGCCACAAAGTTCATTGGTGGCCACGGTTCCAGCCTTGGCGGCATAATTGTGGATGCAGGACGCTTTGACTGGAAAGCCAATGCCGACAAGTATCCCACACTGGCCAAGCCGGACCCGAGCTACCATGGTGCCGTGTTTGCCGATGTGGCCGGACAGGCCGCATTTGCCACCCGCATACGTGCCGTCATTCTGCGCGATACTGGGGCTGCCATTTCGCCTTTCAACGCATGGATACTGCTTCAGGGGTTGGAAACGCTAAGCCTGCGTGTCGAGCGCCATGCCTACAACACCAAACGTGTAGTCGACTTCCTTGCCGCACATCCCAAGGTGGCACGTGTCAACCATCCGCAACTGCCGTCGCATCCCGACCATGCGCTCTATGACAGACTGTTCCCCAATGGCGGAGGCTCCATATTCACGTTCGACATACGTGGCGGTGAGAAGGAGGCATGGGCATTCATAGACAGCCTTCAGATATTTTCGTTGCTGGCCAATGTGGCCGATGTCAAGAGTCTTGTCATACATCCGGCTACCACCACACACTCGCAGCTCTCGCCCGAGGAGTTGGAGCAGCAACATATCCATCCTTCCACCATACGGTTGAGTATCGGGACGGAACACGTGGATGACATCATCTGGGACTTGGCAAACGCACTTAAAAACATTTGAATATAAAAGGAGGATTGTTATGACAAAGATTGCAAGACGACTGACAGAACTTATCGGCAATACGCCACTGCTTGAACTGGACAAGTTCTCTAAATCACAGGGTATAGAGGTTCCGATTATCGCCAAGGTGGAATTTTTTAATCCGGGCGGTAGTGTCAAGGACCGTGTGTCCCTGGCCATGATTGAAGATGCCGAAAGGAAAGGACTGCTGAAGCCGGGGGCGACTATCATAGAACCTACAAGCGGCAATACCGGCGTGGGCTTGGCTCTCGTAAGCGCAGTAAAAGGATACAGACTTGTGTTGACCATGCCAGAGACTATGAGTGTGGAAAGACGCAATCTTGTCAGAGCTTACGGAGCCGAGGTGATATTGACGAGCGGTGCGGCAGGAATGGCCGGAGCCATCAAGGCGGCCGAGGAACTCCGGGATGCCACCCCCGGGGCTGTTATCCTGCAACAGTTTGAGAACCCTGCTAATCCGCAGAGGCACTACGACACTACGGGCGTGGAGATATGGGAACAGACTGGCGGCAACATCGACATCTTTGTTGCCGGTGTGGGCACGGGCGGTACCGTGAGCGGTATAGGCAAGCGTCTGAAGGAGAAGAATCCTAACGTGAAGATTGTTGCCGTGGAACCGAAGGCATCGCCTGTATTGAACGGTGGACAAAGTGGTCCCCACAAGATACAGGGCATAGGTGCGGGCTTTGTGCCAAAGAACTACGACAGCGATGTTGTCGACGAGGTGTTTGACGTGGAGAACGATGATGCCATCCTCACCGGTCGCCTGCTTGCACGTGAGGAAGGCTTGCTTGTAGGCATATCGTCAGGTGCGGCCGCATTTGCTGCGATCGAGATAGCCAAACGCCCGGAAAACAAGGGCAAGAAGATTGTTGTCCTGCTTCCGGATACAGGAGAAAGATATCTGTCGACAGTGCTCTACGCATTTGACGAGTATCCCCTCTAAGTGGTGTTATCCGCAGAAAGGCATGGCATGTGAATGTCGAGCCAGTTACTTCGTTTTATTTATCCACAGATTTCCACCGATTGTTTTTGAGTTATGCTTGCTCCAATAAAGGCGTGGAAGTCTGTGGACTTTCTTTCGTGGCGTGACGTTACTTGTTGCACACCAGGTGTTTGTGATTTCTGATTGTCTGTATTCCTGCCCTTATTTGAGGAAGACAAAGAACACCGCCAGTATCATGCACACGAAGGCGGCCAAATGGTTCCATTGCAGTGTCTCGCCTCGGAAGCATGTGATGGTGTAGATGGTGAATACCGTCAGGGTGATGACCTCCTGTATGATTTTCAACTGGAACAGGGAGTACGGGCCACCGTTGCCGCGGAAACCGTAGTGGTTGGCCGGAATCATGAAGCAGTATTCCAGGAAGGCCAGTCCCCATGATATCAGTATGATGATGTAGAGCGGGGTGTTGCCGTGGAGCACGTGCATGTCCTGTAACTTGAGATGTCCATACCAAGCCAGGGTCATGAAGATATTGGAAGTGATGAGCAACGCGATGGGAAGGATGTAGTTCATGTGAGCATGGTTGTGTTTCATTTTTATGCGAGTACTCGCAATTTCCTGAAGTGGGCGGTGCAAAATTACGCATTTTGTCTCAGATTACTGCGAGTATTGTCGAAAATCTGAAACTGGAGGAGTGTGTTCCCTGGCGTAACGGCACGTGGCTTGGGCTATCTGGTCAGAGCGAACTTCATGCTCAGGCCGAAGTCTTGCGTGACGGTGGGGTAGGCCGAGGAGGAGAGCAGGGGTTCGGAGCGCTGACGGTCGTAGAAGAGTGTCATGGTCACGTAGCGGCTCATGGTGTAGTCGGCGCGGAAGGAGGCTTTCACCGCCTTGTTGCCGGATGTGGCCTCGGACAGACCGGTCTGAATGTCGCGGCGTATGGCATCCTGGTTGCGGATGGAGAAGTCGAAACGCAAGGACAGGGCATGTGCAAAGTTGTTCTTGGAGGTGCTGTTCTTGATGTTTTCGCGTCCGTCGCTGGATGTCGGCCTGCTATTGAGGGCGCGCTTTTTAGATGTGGAACGCAGGGCCTTCTGGCTGGCACGTTTGCTGCCGAAGAGGCTGGCCAGGCGGAAGTCGTTGATCTTGTAACCCCATCCGAGGACGAAGTCGCGCGACCCTGTTTCGGTCAGCTGGGCGCTGGTGATGGACAGTGACATGACGCGCGTGGTGCGATACTCTGCCTTCACGGTCATGTTGTTGTGCAGTGTGACGTTCAGTCCTATGAGTGGGGCGAAACTTTCGTTGATGCTGACCGTGCTTATGTCGTAGCAACTGCTGGGCATGTAAGCACCAGTGGCCTGGTCCGTGGTGAAGCCCATGTCAGTGCCATGCATGAACTCCATCCATGAGGCGTAGGAATTGTATGAGCCTACGGCGTAGACGCTCTTGTATCCGTGGGTCAGGGTGATGCTTTTTACGTAATCGCGTATCCAAGGCAGGTTGGAGAGGCCTTTATAGGTCAACGTCCAGTTGGGCAGCATGCGTGCCAGAGACGGGAAAATGTTCAGCTCACGTGTGGTGCCGCCACCCGTATAGGCTGCCAGGAAGGCTGGAATCATCACGTCGGGACCGTACATGTTCACCGGTGTGGTATTGCCTTTGGCAGGGTCGCCGTTGCTGCCCAGATAAGTGCGCCCGGCGGGGTCTTTGATACCGATATATTGCTGCTCTACACGGTCGCGGTAGACGGGCAGCATGGAACGGAAGGTTTCAAAGGTGGGGCTGTAGTAGCCGTTGGAGGCGTTGCCTGTGCCGGAGAAGGCCGAACCGAGCGATACAATGGTCATGTTGAAAGAACCCGTCTGTGTGGTTGGCGAGCCCTGATACATGTATTGTATGCTGCGTGAACGGTTCATGGTGCGGGACATATTGAGGTCTATCTTCAGGTCTGAGATGGGCTCCAGGGTGGCCTTGATCTGCAGATCCTCTGTGGTGGAGGATACGGCCGGTGTGGACAGGCTGTCGGCGCAGAGCAACCAGCCGCGCTCCTTGGCGGTGTCGATGTATCCGTCGTTGACGAAGCCGAAGCCGAAGCCCACTCCAGGAGCGAAGCCATGGGCCGAGGTCATGCGCTGTCCCAGCAGGTCGCCTACCTCGGGCATGAAACCGGACATGGACAGATTGTATGTGTTGCGGTATGATACGGAGACGTTGCGCACCATCATGGCCAGACGTGCTCCGGTCTGTGCCCAGCGGTACCACTTTTCTTCGCTAAGTTTGGGCTTGGCGATGACATTGAGGCGCACCTTGACAGAGTCCTGCGGGCGTGTCATGAGGACAAGTTTGTTTTCGTCCAGCTTCTTGTATTTCACGGGATAGTCGTGTCCCTTGCTGTCCTGTATGCGCACTATGAGCCGCTTGGACTTCTGGTTGTGGCTGACTGTCATGCTGCTGTCGGGGCACAGGACTATTTCGCGGGCATAGCCTTGTGTCCTCTTCTGCTTGTCCTTCTGTGCCGAGGTACCGCGTGTGTTGGACTGGGTGCCCTTGGGCATGGTGCGTGCAAGGATGCTGTCAACGCTCTCGCCGGTCTGTTTGGCTTCCTCTTCGGCTTTCTGCCTGGCCTCCTGTTCCTTCTTCTTGCGTGCTGTGTCCTGCTCCTTCTGACGTGCTTTCTCGGTACGCTTCTTGTTGGCCTGTGATTTCTGGTTGGATGCGGAGAAGATGCGGTTTACCTCCTTGAGGAAGGGAGACTTGTTGTAGAGCGTCTCCATGTTCAACTTGCCGTTGACATTGACACTGCGTTGTGTGCTGATATAGTTGCCCAAGCTGCTGCCGTCTTCCAGTTCGGCGCCACGTTTCCAGGAATAGCTGCTGTTGTAGCTGGCATCCGTGGATACCCAGTCCAGGGCCGGTATCTTTTCCAAGGGAAGCTTGTAGGACATGGTGGCGCTCTGGCTGTAGTCCAGCGGGCGTCCGAAGCCGCCAAGGCTCAGCTTGACACTGTCCTTCCATGCCTTGTATTCGTCGGGGTATAGGTCTTTGTTCACAACCACGTTGGGCTGCTCCACCTCGGCATGCGTGGCACTCTGGAAGGAGAAGTGCAGTGCCTTGAACAGATCCCACCGCAAGGAGAAGTTGCGGTTCCACAGGTATGTGCTGCTCCATGTCACAGGCAGCGCCTGTGTGTTGGCTATGTTGTCCAGGTCGCGCTCCTGCAGTTCGTAGTAAGTATGTCCGAGGTCGGTGTTGAAGGTGATGCTCTGCGGAGCAAAGGCGATGTTCTGGTCTTTGATGATTTGGGCCCACTTGCTCTTGGTCTTCCAGTTCTTGAACGGTTCCCAGTTCTTCCAGTTGGGCGACCAACCATAGGACATCGCGGCTTTCCATGACCTGTTGTATTCGTAGACAGTGGTCTCGCCACGGTTCTCGCTGCTGGAGCTGGAGTACGAGAAGGTGAAATTGGCCGGGTCGTAGGGCATGGGATGCTTCTTGCTGGCGATGTTCACTTTGGCATTGGTGATGGAGAAGTTGCGGTTGACGGTGGTGGTAGTGGTGAGGGAAGTGATGGAGTCCCGTTCGTGGTCGTCCTGCGCGGCGTCCAAAGCATCGGACAGCAGCATGTCGGTGTCCAGCGGGTTGTACTTGGGCTTGACGATATGCTTGCTGTAGCTGTAGTAGACGGGTATGGACACTTTGGCCTTCTCGGGCAGGAAGCGTCCGAGGTCGGCATTGGTGGTGAACTGATACTGGTAGTCGTCCTTGTCGCTGCGTTCGGACACGCTCTGTTCTATGCCACCGAAGCCGGCGGTCACCATCTTGCCCATGGCCGAGAAGGAGCCTATGTCGGAGAGCTGCACGTTGAGATTGCCCTGGGCTGCCCAGCCGCCTTCGTTGGTGAACTCTTGCAGCCGCAGTTCGTTGACCCATACTTCGATGCTGCGGTTGGCATCGGCATGGTTGCGTATGCCTATCATGATGGTTTTCACCTCGCCCAGTGATGGGTTGCCCACCACGGCTATGCGGTTGCTGGGTTTCTCGGGGTCGTAGCCGGTATAGACCTGGCTGTATGAGACACCGTTCTTGTTGCGCTGACGCTTGAGGTCCACCAGCATGTCCAGGTTGAAGTCGAACATGTTGCCCTCCGGCCAGACTGCCTTTCGGTCTTCAAACGTGTCGCGGTACTTCTCTGTGCGTATGGGGGTGAGTTCGAGAGGTATTTCGTACTCGTAGTAGTTGTTGCGATAGTCCGAACCTATGCGCAGGAACACGCTCATCTGTCCGCTCTGCAGGGGAGTGGCATCGGGATCCGAGGCTTCCAGTTGGTTGGCGTGGGTGAAAAGTTGCAGGTGACGGTACTTGCGCATGTCGTACTTCACGTTCTTGTACACGGCGCGTGCATCGTTCGGACCAAGGTTCTTTACCATCAGAGCCAAGGCCTGCTCGTTGCTCTCGATGAGAGTGCCGCTGCCGGCGTCCTCAACGCGTGATATGCCAGGAGGCACTACGTAGTTGACCGGCACGCGGTCGTTGTTTTCTTCTATGTTTACGGCCGTGACGGTGAAGTCCGTGTTGGCTGCGGTGGTGATGTTGCCCTCGTAGAGCCTGCTCTCGTAGCTACGCCAGTCCCCATGCACGAGATCCAGTGTGCCGAAGCGCAGCACGATGTCGTCAGTGAAGTTGGTCATGAACATGCGCATGAAGCGTATGTTGGAGAAGTCCGATATGCCGCCGATGCTTTCGCGGTCCGGGTCCTGCAGGGGTATGCGTATGAGGTACCAGTTGATGTTCTCGATGTCGCCGTTACGCAGCGTGACGGTGGATGTGCGTATGTCCGAAACATACTTGCCGCCCGCCCGCAGATTTTCCGGGGTGATGGGCAGATGGTACTGCCAGTACTTCTCGTTCTCCCCCAGGGTATAGTCCGTGTTGATGTCCTCTATATCGGGCGTGTTCTTCCATGCAGTTTCGTAACTCTCGGGAGAATTGTTGCTGTCCGGTGAGTTGCCCTGGGGCATGTTTATGCGCTTGTAGCGTTGCAGGATGGGGACACGGTCGCGATCGTAGTCGGTGCCTCGGAAATAATGATAGTTGTCGTTGGCAGGGTCGGCCAGCAACTGTTGCCTTACTGTATCCGGCAGGCCTGCCAGAGCGCCACTGTTCAGGTCGTTCCAGAAGTCGGCATAGGCTCCATAGCCCCGTTCCTGCTCGTCGTTGAGGCCATTGAGGCCGAGGTCCTGTTTCTCGCGTGAGCCGGCCTCGTTGTTGAATGCATAGGTTATGCTGTTGGTCTTTGGCACGTAGCCCCAGGCCGTCTGCTCGATGTATTCCATGTTGCCGTCTATGGGCAGACCGCTCTCGTATGCCTTCTTGCCGTCCTTCAGTATGTCTTCGCTGATCTCGCCGAGATTGAAGAAGAGGTCGCCGCCGAGGTGGGTCTTCGTTGTGCCGTCGCGCTTCTCATAGAAGAACGGATCCATGAGCCAGAATTCGATGTACTCGATGTTCTGTGCCTCGAAGTCCGTGTTGTCCATCTTGCGCATCATGCCGCCCCAGCGTGTTTCGGGTCGGGTCAGGTTGCCTCGTGCATCCACGTCGCGTGTCAGATTATAGGGGCCGCGTTCGCCGGGGTAGAATGCCATGTTCAGTATGCTGAGGGTGGCATTGCTGTTGTATGAGGTCTGTGACTTGTTGGGGTACAGTTCCAGCTCGTACACGGCACGGACATAGTGGTTGGACAGCTGGTTGAGGTCGCTCTTGATGTGTGAGGGCGTCAGCGTGGAACTGCTGTTGGTGAAGATGGGGTCTATGCAATACCATGCCAGCAGGGCGCGGTTGTAGCCGTAGGCCACATCGTTGGTGAGGCGGCTTTCTGCGAAGCGTCCGTTGAGGACGCTGTTGCGCGAAGGACTGGGCACGGAGGCTATCTGCCAATATGTGGGCTGTATGAGTGATGTCTTGCGCTTGGTGTCCTCAAAGTCGTCGATATAGGAAGCGCCTCCTTGTGCCGTGCCGCTTTGACCGGCAATCAGCTGGGCCACCTGTGCGTCGAAGTTGATCTGGCTGGGTTGGCTGGCATTGACAAAGGGTAGGGCGTCCAGCCAGTTGGTGAGCCATTGTGCCTTGTGCTTCCACGAGATGTGCATGCCCCACAATATGTTGTTCAGGGCTTCGTTGCCCATGCTCACCTTGGTTGTCAGCGGCTGTTCGGCCAGATACTGGAAAGTGCCGCCTATGGTCAGGTGCTTGTTTACCTCATAGTCGGCATTGAAGCCAATGAACGTCTTGCGCTGCATGCCATAGGTGTCGTTGCTTTCCACGGAGGCACTTACCGGTGTGCCGGCATCTATGATGCTTTGATTGATGATGGTGACACGTCCGCCGTTGTAGTCCACGATGTAGTCCGTGTTCTCCACCAGCGTTACGCCACCGGCCGTCACCACCACGGAGCCGGGGGCTATGTTATAGGCTCCCAGGTCTATCTCGTTGGCGGCCGATCCCTTGTACTGTCCTGTCAGCAGGAACTTGTTCTTTTCTGCCATCTGCTTGGCCGCTGTCTTGGTGGTGTCGTACAGCTCCTGGAACACGTACTTGTCTGCCATGTCCTTGCCGCCCTGTTCTTCTATCCACTGGCGGAGATGGCTGCCGAACGGTTCGGCAACAGGGAAGATGATGCGACCTTTCTTCACGGTGTAGCCTTCTATGAAGTCGAACTGGCCGTTGGGATATGGCTTGTTGTTGGCATCCAAACGGTCCAGGTTCATGGCGCGCAACAAAATGGTGCCTTTCAGTTTCTCCTCGGGCAGGTAGCTGAGGTACACGCCGCTGGAGTCGGACTGGTACTTGATGTCCAGGCGGAATTTCTCCTTCTGCAGGCTGCTTGCTCCCAGGGAATATACGTTGCGCATCATCAGCTTCCATGTGGGCAGTGAGGGGGTGTTGCTGCTGCCCTTCAGCATCTTCACCATCAGGGCCTGGTTGGTGCTTGGCAGGTCACCGGCAAATTCTCCTACCTGGTATGTCTGCCCTCCGTAGGTGTATTCGTAGGCTACGCCCAGGATGTCGTCGGGTTGCAGTGTGGTGTTCAGCGTGAGTGTGCCCAACTCCGGGTTGAGGTCATACTCGCTGGACGAGAGCAACCGTGCCGACTGCAACTTGTCGTAGTCAAACGACCCCTGCAGTCCGTAGGTGTTGTCCAGTATGTTGCCGGTCTGAGTGATGTCGCGTACGGCCGGATCCTGTATCAGGGTGGCGTACTCGTCGTTTGCACGGTTGTGTGGTGCCGTGCCTCCCGTGCCCTGCCAGTGTCCATGGATGTTCTGCGGCTCGCCCAGGTCGGTTAGTGCGATGATGTCGCGAGTGTTGGTAGTCGTCCCGTTCTTGTTGGTCACCCACACTTCTATGCGCTTGATTGTCACGCCGCTGGCTATGGTAGGCAGTGTGCGCATATTCTTGTCGTACGTGTCGCGGAAGTGATGGGCCAGAAAGAAGTGACGGTTCTCCTCGTAGTCTGTCACCGAGAGTTCAAACGGTGTGGTGTTGGAGCCGCCCTGGCCTGAGACGCTCTTGCTGGCCGATTTCTTCTGACCGAATACGGTCTGCAGTTTCAGTTTGCCGAACTGTACGTCGGTGCGCAGGCCGAAGAGGCTGCTGACACCGGGCACCAGGCTCATGTTGGACGGCATGGATATGTTGCCGCCCTCCACCAGCTTTATTATCTCGTCCTCCTTGCCTTCGTACTTGAGCTTGAGGTTCTGGGTGTCGTAGTCGAAGGTGGCGTCGGAGTTGTAGTTGAGGTTCATGTTCACCTTGTCGCCCACCTTGGCGTTCACGGTCATGTTAATCTTCATGTCGAAGTCCAGACCGAAGGTGTTGCGGCGGCTGGCTGCAAGGGTAGGGTTGTCGGTAGAGCGCATGTTGCCGCCTATCTTCAGTTCGGCCGAGCCCTGTGTCTTGATGCGTACGCCGCCGGGGCCAAAGATCTTCTCGGCCGGGCCGAGAGAGAAGTGCATGTCGGTAAAGTCAAACTTGTTCTTGCCTTGTGTCTGGAACAACTCCTGGTTGCGTTGGCGGTAGTATTGCGCCATGCTTTGCCTGAGGCTCCAGTCCATATACTCCTGCGTGGTCATTGTCACGGGAGGGGTCAGGTAGTCGGTGGCGGTGGTAAGGTCGAGTCCCAGTGCGTTGGCCGGCAGAAAGCTTCCCAGTTTCACGTTCGTGGCATGCTTGTCGTCGTTTTTTGAGGACTTGCCTGTGCCGGTCTGTGGCTTGTCGGCCTTTTTCTTTCCATCCTGTCCTTTCTTGTCATCCTTGGACAGGGTTGTGCCTATGTTGTATGTGTTGCTCTTGTCATCATACGTCACCTCGCTTTTCAGGTTGTCCGGGTTCTTCAGGTCGGTGGAGCGGTGGCGTACATCTTCGGTCGTTTCCGTTGTGGTACGGCGCACCGAATATCTGGGCTTCCTGTTCTTGATAGTGTCGCCGGGCTCTTCCTTGTCCCCGGCCTTGGTCTTGTCCTTCCCTTTCGTCTGTGTTCCTTGCGCGTATGCGTGCGTAATAAAAAAAGGTGTGTGATGGGGTACAACAAGCGTGGTGATGGGCAGTAGCATACCCATCACCAGTACTGTCATTATGAGTCTTGGCCGTATCTTCACGCTAATAAAACGAGGCCATACTTCTGTTTATTGTGTGCCTCATAGCATTTTTAATGCCAACTTGATGACTTTCTCCACCGGTGCCGAAGGCT
>DBLZ01000084.1:0-5465 GCA_002297545.1 Prevotellaceae bacterium UBA711
AAGGCATGCTCAGAGTTCTGCTCACCGGATACAGCGACGAAGCAAGCGCACGTGCACACGCCACTGTCGTAAGAGCCACTGACAAGCTCTACTCCGGCTCGTGGATCAAGAAGTTCTGACACATCCGTCCCCCCCTAAACCCGTTTAAACATGAAACGCGTACGTTGCCCCAAGTGTGACAACTACATCACATTTGACGAAACCAAGTACCAGCCAGGACAACAACTGGTATTCCAGTGCCCGGAGTGCTCCAAACAGTTCGGCATACGCCTGGGCACCAGCAAGGTACGCGACACTCGCAAGAACGAGACTATAGACGAAGAAGCCAACAAAGATCAATGCGGCAGCATTGTGGTGGTGGAGAACGTCTTTCATTACAAGCAGGTGTTGCCTTTGACCATGGGCGACAACGTGCTGGGACGATATGTCAAGGGCACAGACATAAACCTCCCCATAGAGACGGTGGATCCAAGCGTGGACACCAAGCACTGCATCATCCGGGTTCAGCGCAACAAGCGAGGCAAATTGCAGTACATCCTGAGGGATGCCCCGTCCAACACAGGTACATTCTACATGAACGACATATTGCGCGACAACGAAAAGGTGAGCCTCTCCGACGGAGACATCATCACCATAGGCGCCACCACACTCATCTTGCGCACAGCAAAGACAGGTGAAGAAGAAAAGTAGGAGTAACCAAGCCTATGGCGAAAGGTTGCCCTCCTTGTTTTTTGAATGCATTCAGATCATGCGCTACGTTTTCCAATTACTCATCATCATCTGCTTCTCGTTTGCAGGCGAAATTCTCCACAGCACCCTCCCACTGCCACTGCCAGCCAGTATATACGGCATCATCCTGCTGTATGCTGCACTGGAGTTGAAGCTCGTAAAAGTACATCAGATACGTGAGGTGAGCACCACCCTTATAATGGCCATGCCAGTCATGTTTGTTCCGCCGGCAGTAGGTCTGCTGAAGACATGGAAAAACATACAGGATACATGGTCACAATACCTGCTGATAACCGTCCTCAGCACCTTCGTAGTCATAGCCGCGGCAGGATGGATGACACAGGGTGTAATCAGGTGGAAAGAGAAATCACACACAAAATCGCAAGACAATGGCAACTGAATTTTTGACCGACTCCGTATATATGGCAGTGCTTCTGACCATAGGAACCTACGGCATAGGCACTTGGCTCAGGAAGAAAACGGGCTGGACACTGATGAATCCCCTGTTGGTGTCCATTGTCCTGACCATAGCGTTTCTATACATCACCGACATACCGTACGAGTCCTATTCCCGAGGAACAGACATCATCAAATACATGCTCACACCGGCAACCATCTGCCTGGCAGTTCCGCTATACGAACAAATAGACCAACTGAAGCGCAACGTCCATGCCGTCACCATGGGCATTGCCGCCGGTGTACTGGCCAGCATGCTGTCCATCTTAGCTTTGGTAGTCATCATGGGATTGGGACACGTCTCCTACGTCACCCTTCTGCCCAAGTCCATCACCACGGCCATAGGCATGGACCTATCCAACGAATTGGGAGGCAATGTGCCTATCACTATCATAACCATTGTGATAACCGGCATCACGGGTAACATCTTCGCTGAAAGGTTTCTGAAACTGATACGTGTCAACCATCCCATAGCCAAAGGAATAGCCATCGGGGCGGCCTCACACGTCATAGGCACCTCCAAGGCAATGGAAATGGGGCAGACCGAAGGAGCCATGAGCTCCCTCTCGATCGTAACCAGCGGCATACTCACAGTGATCACAGCATCAGTCTTTGCCTCTCTGGCATAGGCTCAGGCGATGTTCTCAGGCTCCGGATCCGGAAAATTCCTGTCACCGTGCCCCACTCTCTCCGTCCAGGGACAAACGGTCCGCTCGTCCTTGTCCTCCTGGTCTCCTTTCCTTGTCCAGTATTGTCCCATAGCAACAACTATGTTTATGCCCAGACGGTGACGTCTGGCAGTCTACTTTCTCTCGTAAAAATACTTCCACAGCGGAGCCGCCATCAGCGCCTGCATCAGTTCGCCACGCTGCAACATCTCCAACACCTGCTCCTGCGGCATCACATGATATGTCAGTTCCTCTGTGGCATCGAGATGCTGCTCGGCAATACGCTCCACTCCCACTGCCAGGAACGTATGGGCCATGTTGGTGTGGTTGGACGGATTGGCACATATGTTCATATATTCCGTCCATTCGCCTCCGCCAAAACCGGTTTCCTCCAACAGTTCGCGCTGCGCGGACTGCAACGGTGTCTCGCCTTCCTCCATCACTCCTGCGCACAACTCATACTCTGTCACGCCCAAGGCATGGCGGTATTGTCTCACCATCACCATGTCTCCATCCTTTGTAATGGCTATGACGTTGACCCAGTCAGGGAACTCCAGCACCCAGTACTCCGGATTTATACGCCCATCGGGCAACTGCACCACGTCCCTGCGTGCCGTCATCCACGGCCTGCGGGATATGTACTCGCTTTCCAAAACCTTCCACTTGTTCTCGCGTTTCATCATGACATATTATTTTGTTTGCCAGGTGACGACAACCGAACATCGCCATCCGTATCGTATCTTTGCTACATTGATCACAGGCGGCACTGCCACTGGAAACAGTCGGCAAAAACATCGCCGAGTATGGGCTTTTGGCGGAAGAAACCGTACACTGTGCTGCCACTGCCACTCATGGCCGCATAGGAAGCACCCAGCATGTACAGCTGTTCGCAAATGCCGCTTACCACGGGATGCGCCGGGAATACGCTTTCCTCAAAACCGTTCTTCATGCGGCCGCGCCATGTCCTTATAGGCTGAGCCAAAACATCTGTCAGACGCACGTCCGAAGGCCTTGGCGTGACACAAGCATACGCTTCCCTTGTTGAGATGAAATCATCTGGCTTGACCAGCACCAGCCAATAACCTTCCAGAGCGGAAGGCATGTCCAGTTCTATCATCGGGGGCAAGGTGGTTCCCGCCGGAGGCAAGGCAAAATAGCGTTTTCTCACCATCGGCACATCCAAGGACGTAAATACGTCTCCCTTGCCCTCAGCATACACCGGTCTGTTGGAAATGAACAACGGACAATCTGCTCCCAAGCGCCCCACACGCAAGGCCATCTGTCTGTCGGTGAGGCCAAGGCCGAACAGGTCGTTCAACCCCTTCATCATGAATGCGGCATCCGTACTGCCTCCACCCAAACCGGCCCCGGACGGGATACGCTTTGTCAGACGTATGGCCACCGGGGGCACATCAATGTCCTCGGCACGCAACATGTCCAGGACACGCACCACCAGGTTGTCACCGGCCGAGCAGTCCAACTGCTGCCCATCTACGGTAAACATATCCTCGGCAGCAGGAGTCAGTTCCAGACAATCGGCCAAAGGAATGGGCAGGAACACGGTCTCTATGTCGTGGTATCCGTCACTTCGTCTCCTCACGATATTGAGGCCAAGATTTATCTTGCAATTAGGATACAGTATCATTGTCTGTGTCATTTGGCTTGTTGCCGCCATCTCTACGGCGCAACCTGCTTATCAAGTCATTGTTTATGCGATATATCTTCTTCGGAGTCTGGCGGAACGGCGCACTCACTTCGTTATAGAGGTCCGAGAACATCTTCAGCAGCGGTGGCTGCCATTCACCCTTGTTGAGGTTCACCACCATGCGTATGCCACAGTGCACCAGCGACACCTGCACGTTGGCCGTCTCCTCCCTGGGATCGCCGTCGATATGTATTACACCCGGCGTAGTCCGCCTGATGACAAGCCCTTTGCAGCGGAACGTTTTGATTCGCGAGTTATTGCCTATCGTCCTATGCACCAGTTGAAAAGCTATCTGCGGTGCTTCGAAAACCGTGAACGGTTCCATTATGGTGACATCCAGCAACCCATCCGACATGGAAGCATGCGGTGCTATGTAGAAGTCGTTGCCATACTGCGAAGCATTGGCACAGGTGATGAGAAAAGCCGTGTAGGTATGCCTCTCTCCCTCCTCTTCTCCAAGCAATTCCAGCTCATAGGTCTCGGGCTCGTACTTCAATCCCTCCAGCAGAGCGTTCTCCACATACGAAAGGAGACCACGCCGGCCCGACTTATTGAACTTGTCGGACAGGAACGCATCAAACCCGACCCCGGCCGTGCAGAAGAACGGATTGCCATTGATCAGCCCATAGTCCAGATTGTGGATGTTGCATTCCGAGATTACCTGCAAGGCGCCCTCGGGATTCATGGGCAAGCTCAGATGCCTGGCCAGTCCGTTGCCACTGCCGCAGGGGACTATGCCCAAAGCCACACCGGAATGCACCAACTCACGGGCTATCTCGTTGACAGTGCCATCGCCTCCCACTGCCACGGCAATGTCCACCTTTTCCTCCACAGCCTTGCGGGCAATCTCAGCCGCGTGGCCGGCATACTCCGTATATATCACCTCTGTTGCGAACCTCTCCTCAGGAAAAAACTCTGGTATCTTTCTGACAACACCAGACTTGCCGCCGGTGCCCGAAATGGGGTTCACAATGAACCATATTCTGTATCTGTCCATCTAACATGCTATTACGATGCAAAGTTATGCAAAAGACCGTAATATCCTTTGATGTAAACTACCACAGGGCTTTTAATTGCACACAAAGGAAGATTTCATGCAGCATTATGTACTTTATTCGAAGAAAAAGCGTACCTTTGCACGGAGATAACCATATCGAGATATAATAACACTTAGACAACTGACAATATGGGATTGTTAGACGAGAAACTGGCCAAGTACACCTTGCCAGACGAAATTAAGGCAAAAGGCATTTACCCCTACTTTCGAGAAATAGAAGGCAAACAGGGCACCGAAGTATCCATGGGTGGCCATAAAGTATTGATGTTCGGCAGCAACGCATACACCGGACTGACCGGAGACGACCGTATCATTGAAGCCGGAGTGGCAGCCATGAGACAATACGGCAGCGGCTGCGCCGGCAGTCGTTTCCTCAATGGCACACTGGATATACACGTAGAACTGGAAAAGGAATTGGCCGACTTCGTAGGCAAGGACGACGCTTTGGTATTCGCTACAGGTTTCACCGTAAACAGCGGCGTCATACCCCAATTGCTGGGCAAGGACGATTATGTCATCTGCGACGACCGCGACCATGCCTCCATAGTGGATGGCCGCCGTCTGAGTTTTGCCACCCAACTGAGATACAAGCACAACGACATGGCCGACCTGGAACGTGTCCTCAAGCGTTGCACACCCGAGAGCATCAAACTGATTGTCGTCGACGGCGTCTTCTCCATGGAGGGCGATCTGTGCAAGCTGCCCGAAATCGTTGAGCTGAAGCACAAGTACAACGCCGCCATCATGGTGGACGAGGCACACGGCATAGGTGTATTCGGACGCAACGGACGCGGTGTCTGCGACCACTTCGGCCTGACCGAGGAGGTAGACCTCATCATGGGCACATTCT
>DBLZ01000084.1:5797-6059 GCA_002297545.1 Prevotellaceae bacterium UBA711
ATCATGGGCACATTCTCCAAGAGCCTTGCCAGCATAGGCGGTTTCATTGCAGCCAACAGAACCATCATCAACTATCTGCGCCACACGGCACGCACCTACATCTTCAGTGCCAGTTGCACACCAGCAGCCACGGCAGCTGCACGCGAGGCTCTGCACATCCTCAAGACCGAGCCCGAGCGCATCGAAGCCCTGTGGGAGGTCACCCGCTACGCCTTGAAGCGCTTCAAGGAAGAGGGCTTCGAAATTGGCGACACAGAAAGCC
>DBLZ01000110.1 GCA_002297545.1 Prevotellaceae bacterium UBA711
GGCGACACGCTGATGACTATACCCTTGCCCTCAGTGGCCACCTTCAGCTCATCGCCTATGGTGGAGACACTCAGGTGCACGGGCGACGACTTCTCTGCCGTAAGATGACCGGCATGCTCATTGTCGTCCACGCAGTAGACGGGACGCAGAGTCTGGCGATCCAGCCACTGCTCCGATGGGATACCGTTGTCATACGGAGTGGCTCCGCTATGCAGACATGCGGTGGCACTGGCCCTGTCCGGTGAGGCGAACGGATATTCCGCCTCGGTATAGAAGCATCCCTCCTGTATGAGCCGGCGGAAGCCCCGCTCGCCATACAGTGGCGAAAATGCCTCCATATAGTCGGAACGCAGCTGGTCTATCATTATGTTCACCACAAGGCGCGGCAACGCAGGCGCCGTCTGTGCTTCGGCATTGCAGAAGGACATCAGCACGGCCAGCGTGGTGAACAACTTGTATGTTGATATAGGAGTCATCTTTTCCTCTTGGGGGATTTAGCATGTTTCTTTTCGGTGGCAGCACGAGAGGCACGTACCGCGCCCTCCATGCGTCCGTAGTGCAACAAGTAGGACACCTGGCGGGTAAGAAGCGTGGCCACAAGGGTAACCACCAGCACACCCACCTGCTGCGGCATCCATGGAATGAACAGCAGGAACAGCGCAAGCCATATAGCCATGAAGTGGTGCCAATATGTCGTTTGTTCCTTCCATGCGGCCCTGACCACGCATGGCAATGCCACCAACGGCAGAGGATTGAGGACAATCACCAGCCAATTGCTGTCCAACGATGGGTGTGCCGAGAAGAGGAACACGAACAGTATCAGGCATCCTGCCATGCCGTGCCCCAACATCAGAAGCACGTCCAGGAGCCAAAACATCTTGCGCGTCAGAAACTCCACTATCATGAGCACCACTCCCAAGGCAAAGGCCACACAGCCAAACACCAGCGGAGTCATGGGGAAGTCCATCCCGGAGGCCACAGCCTTGGCCACCGCCTCATCGGCCTCCAGCACTGTCACCGTCTGCCGGACCAGACGACGTGTATCCTTCACCTCATCGCGTACCACGGCGCCGGCCAGCGCACGGAAATAGTATTCGGGCAGGAAACAGGTGGCCTTGTGCGACAGCGTCGTGTCCACATCGGCTCCGAGCAACACGTCGTTGCCCTCCTGCGCCCAGGGAAAGTCCACGGTGTACTCGTGCATCATCTGACGGTAGGTGCGAGGCTCCGTCTCCCACGAATAAGTCACCGGACCATCCACGCAGGCATCCACGCAGTCCATGACACGGGTGGTGCAGTTGTTGGTCAGATAGTTGTAGCGATAGACACTGTTCTCCTCGCGTATGTTATCGCAGAGATAATCCCTCACGGCCACGGCCTCCTCGGGAGTAAGGTCGAGCACCTGTGCCACCACGCTGCTGCCACGCTGACGATACTCCTGCAGAAAATACACCCAAGGCACCGCAGCACAACGGTAATCGGTCTTGCCCAGCACAAAGTTCCACACGAAGTAATCGCTGTTGAAGTCAAAGACACCGTAGTTGAACACGTCATCCCGTGTCCCGCCAATCTCCCGGACACGAATGGCCGTATGTCCATAAAGCGAGTACACCTCCCTGCCGGGCGAGCACGTCAGCACACTGACCTCTATCCCACCCTCGGCACATGCCGAGATGGTACCCGCCAACAGAAGCAAATACAGGATTACACGTTTCATTGGGTACAAAGTTAAGAAATTATACGCTACATGCCACGGAGCGACACACTATTATATATAAAATAGGTATAGGCATGTCATTTTGTATTTGGGCACACTTGGCCGTTTGGATGTTTTATTGTACCTTTGCACACGCATATTATAACCTTTGACAAAAAACTCCTTCTCACGTGAACTTAATCAGACTCACACGTACATACCGCTTCGTCCTGGCACTCGCCATACTTTTACCCTGTATCCCCTTGCACGCACAGAACGGTGGCGGCAAGTCCTCCTACTCCAGATTCGGCTTGGGTCTGCTCAACGACCAATCCCAAACATGGAACAAGTCCATGGGCGGAGTCGGTGTGGCATTGCCATCCGGCAACAAGCTCAACACCATGAACCCCGCATCGTATGCCCATTTGGACTCGCTTAGCTTCATCTTGGACGTAGGCATGTCCGGCAACTTCGGCAGCATGAGCATGGGCAACAGCAGCAAAAGCGTGAACAATGCCAACTTCGACTACCTTGTGGCCGGCTTCCGTCTTCGCAGGAACCTTGGACTGTCTTTCGGCTTCAAGCCCTACAGCACCGTAGGCTACAGCTACACGACAACCAGCCCCGAAGCCTTCAGGGACGAAAACACCGGAGAGCTGATCCGCAACACCACGCAATACACCGGCTCGGGCGGCCTCAACCAGATCTTTGCCGGCTTGGGCTGGAAGCCCATTTCCAACTTCTCCATAGGTGCCAACGTGGGCATCATGTGGGGAGGATACACCCACCTCATGCTACAGGGCTTCACGGCAGACAACAGCAGCAGTTCCAACTTTGACGGCTTCAACTTCGTACAGCAGTCAGACGTGCTCACCTACAAGCTGGACTTCGGTCTGCAATACGCATTCCGCATAAGCCATCAGGACTGGCTCACCGTGGGTGCCACCGTGGGCATAGGACACAAATTCGACGGAGACGCAGCCCTCTACCGTTTCATGACCACTGGCGACACGCTGAAGGTGGAGGCCGAGAAGAATGCCTTCGACATACCCATGACCTATGCCGGCGGCATAGCATGGCAGCACAAGAACAACCTCATTGTGTCGGCCGATATGCACTATCAGGCATGGGGCGACTGCCGCATGCCCATGATGGAAATAACAGACGGGGTGGTGACATACCCCAGCACCAGCAGGATGTATAAGAACAACTACAGCCTGAAGGCCGGTATAGAATACACTCCAAGCCTCTTCTACACAGACAAATACTACAAGCGCATCAGGTACCGCATGGGCGTATCATACAGCAGCCCCCACATGAACATCGACACAGGCAGCGGTGCCTCCTCTGCCACATACGAGGGACCCGGCGAGCTGGCCGTAAGCTTGGGCTTCGGGCTACCCATCAGCAACCGATACAGCCGTTCAAGACTGAACATAGGCATGCAATGGTTGCGCCGCGCTCCGGGATCGGCCAACCTGATTACCGAGAACTATTTTGTGCTGAATCTGGGCTTGACGTTCAACGAGCGCTGGTTCATGAAATTCAAGATCCAGTAATGCATTGGCATAGTCTCAAAGACAAATCCACAGGGAAGACACGCATCTCATCCATGACACGGGTGGGATGCTTCTTCGTATTGGCAGCAGCCTTAACATATTCCTGCACGGAGCAGGACACTCACCACGGAAACGACACACATAGCCACCCCACAGGCGCACCACAGACCGAGGACTCGCTGCCCTCGCTCCACAGCGTGGGGGTGAGCACGCTGATATCGGACTCAGGCGTGATACGCTATCATCTGGTGGCCGAGGAATGGGACATATACACGCCTACGAACGCCAACGCCACGTGGAAGTTCATCAAGGGATTGCTCATGCTCCGTCTGGACACGGACCTGAACGTGGACCTCTACGTACAGGCCGACACGGCATACCTCCACCAGCAGAAACTGTGGGAGCTACGTGGAAGAGTGCGCATACGCAATGTGGAAGGGACCAGATTCAACACCGAGGAACTGTTCTGGGACCTGAACAAACACGAAATGTGGAACCACACGCACATGACCATCATCACACCGGAACGCACCCTCAAAGGCTCGGAATTCCAAAGCAACGAACAGATGACACGCTACTCGGTGATGAACTCCAGCGGCGAATTCCCCATGACGGATGCCGACGGGGAAACTCAGGAAGCGCAAGCAGACACTACGGCAGCAGTCTCCGCACCTCAGCCATCGGCCCCCGCACCCACACGGCAACGTGCCATCAACGCCCCTGCCACCATAGTTCTGGAGCCGGCCCCTACGAAATACGATTTCCAGAAAGAGGAGCAATAACCCCATACCATCCATTGGATTTCCATCAGGTGTCCTGACTTCATGTTCGTCGGGCTACAACCGTTTAGCTGCAACATAGCTGGCTATGTCGAAACGATGCGGGAAGTCCATAGCCGGCCGCCCGGTCCGCCCCACCCCACGACATTTTCATGCCGTCCCCACGAGATGCGGGCCACATAAACCGGTTCTTTGCATCGGACAAACCGGTTCATGTATGCAGAAGAACCGGTTCATTTAGTCCGATAAACCGGTATTCACCACCCGACCGACACGAAAACGCAGCCTGCACCCCACGTAGACATGCCCCCGTAGCCACAAGGGCACTCCACGCATTCCCTGTGCACGCAGGCCGCACAACGCATGGCCTATTTCCAACACCTTGGCAAAATAAATGCCCTATTATTAAGGTATATCCGATAAAAATCACTAACTTTGTACTCCAAATGTGCGTGAAGGCAGCCCCAATGCCATCGGCATCGAAGACCGCCACACACGGCAAGAGCATCGCCATCCCGGCGAGTGCATGACGAAGACACACGGGAAAACAAACAAAAACAAAATATAAGAAAGCAAAAAAAACTATGGCAGCTTTACAAAAAGTAAGAAGCGCCGGTCCCTTTGTGGTAGGCGCCGTCTTCCTTGGTCTGATAGGCTTCATTGCATCAGACTGGGCGAGAGTCCTGGAAATCTTCACCACATCCAGCCGCAACACCGTAGGCTCTATCTATGGTGAGAACGTGAGTCTCCAAGACTTCAACAGCATGGTGGACGAGTACACCACCGTAATCAAGACCAGCAACGGCCTTTCCAATCTCACCGATGCCCAGATGCAGAGCATACGCAACCAGGTGTGGAATAATCTTGTGGAAAGCAAGATCATCGAGAACGAGACAGGCAAGTTGAGCCTCACTGTCACCGACAAGGAGTTGCAGCAAATCATCATCAAGGGCGAGCACCCCATGCTCATGAAGACTCCGTTCCGCAACCAGCAGGGCAAGTTCGACTATGCCATGCTCAAGCAGACTCTGGACCAGTGTCACGAAATCCTCACCACGCCCGACGCTTCTGCCGACCTCGTGGAAGAGGCCACCAATATGACACAGTGGTGGAAATTCATTGAAAAGAACCTGCGCAACAGCCTGCTTTCAGCAAAATACGAGAGCCTGCTGGGTGCCTGCATACTCAGCAACCCCGTGGCAGCACAGCAGAACGTCGACGCACGCACTCAGGAGAAGACCATCCTTATGGCCGCCCTCCCTTTCAGCAGCATCAGGGACAACGAGGTTTCTTTCACCGACAAGGACCTGAAGGCCAAGTACGACGAACTGAAGGAATTCTTTGAGGCAACCTATGAGACCCGCGACATCAAGTACATCGACATTGCCGTCAAGGCCAGCAAGGAAGACGAGGCAGCCTTGAACAACGAGATGAACGAGTATGCCAAGCAATTGGCCGACGGCCAGGCTCCCGCCAAGGTAGTGCGCGAAGCACGTTCCGTAGTGGCCTACTCTCCGCTCCCCGTCACCAGGAATGTACTGCCCGCAGACATCGCCAACCAGCTCGACAGCATGAGCGCAGGCCAGCAGGTGGGTCCCTACTATAACAACATGGACAACACCATGAACATAGTACGCCTCATCTCTGCCCAGACCATGCCCGACAGCATACAGTATCGTCTGATAGGCATCCCCGGTATGGACATGGCCAAGGCAGAACAGACTGCAGACAGCATCATCACTGCCATCAACGCCGGTGCACCGTTCGATACCATAGCCAAGAATTATAATCAGAGCGGCGACAAGATGTGGATGGCATCATCTCAGTACGAGGGAAGCAACATCGACGACATCAACAAGCAGATCATAGAGGCCATCACCACCGCACCCGCAGGCACACTGAAGAAGCTTGTCCTGGACGGGCAGAGCGTGCTCGTAATCAACGTACTGGAGACACGCAATCCGGTTCAGAAGTATGACGTTGCCGTGGTGAAGACCGTCATGGACTTCTCCAAGCAGACCTACGACAAGGCATTCTCCAACTTTTCTTCCTTCCTGGCAGGCAAGGATGCCGAGGCCATCGACAGCATGGCAGCACAGGCTGGCTACGTTGTGCTCCAGCGCGACAACATGCCTTCTACGGAATACAACATCGGCGGTGTCAGCGGCACACGCGATGCACTCCGCTGGATATTCAACAAGGACACCAAGGTGGGCGATGTGAGCCCCCTCTATGAGTGTGGCAACAACGACCACCTCATGTGTTTCATTCTCACAGGCATCACACCCAAGGGCTACCTGGCATGGGACAACGAGGAGGTGAAAAGATTCCTTACAGAAGAAGTCATCAAGGACAAGAAGGCAGCCATGCTGAGCGAGAAGATGGCATCTGCCAAGAGTGTTGCCGACGCAGCCAAGCTCCCCGGTGCCGTTACCGATACCCTGCGTCGCATTAACTTTGCCCAACCTTTCTTTGTATCCAGAACCGGCAATATAGAACCCGCTCTCTGCGGTAGCGTAAGCACAGCAGCCAAGGGCGATTTCAAGAGTGGCATCCGTGGCAATGCCGCAATATATGCCTACCAGGTGTTGGCAGCCGACAAAAGCGAGACTCCAGTGGACCTGAAGCAGGAACAGGGTACTCTCACACAGAATGCTCTACGCTCCATCAACACGTACCAGAACGATCTCTACAGCAAGGCCAAAGTTGAGGACAAGCGTTATCTCTTCTATTAAGACACATTGCGCCCGGACACCAAGACCGGGCACACATCCACAATAAGACAAGCTGGCGGCAAACACTCCACATGGTGTTTGCCGCCTGCTTCGGTATTCTGTCCGACTGCCCCTCGAAGCATTCGGCTATATAGGCACTGTCGTGCAGCCTAAACTCTCTTTATTCTGCCAACATATCGTGGTACTCCTCTATCCTCTCCATCAAAGCCTTGGCAAAGGAGCAGACCGGCCAAATCTTCATCCCACGGCTACGCGCATAGTCTATGGCTGCCGCTACCAAGGTGCGTCCCAGGCCGCGTCCCTCCATAAAGGCGCGTGTATGCGTGATAGTCATGACCTGTCCGCGCAATTCATACTCGAGATTGCCAATCTCCTTACCATTCTCCATGGCGCGGAAGATGTTTTCCGCTGTGTTGTGTTCAATGCTAATCATACCTTACCTGTTTGCATGTAGGCAAGAATACACGCAGCATATATGCTACACACATATCCGGCATATCCAAGCCCCAACACAAAAGTACTGATTTTCCCGCACACGCCAAGCAATAGCGGCAGAAATTTATTTTCCAAGCCCACGATCTTATCCCGTATTAGTCACCACAAGCACTTGAAGACCACACTGGCACACACATACATTCTCTCATGACTCCAAGATACATATCACAACCACCGGATATGCACAGGCAGGAATTAAGCGACAAATACCATGTAAAAGTTGGCCGGTGCACATGGCCTTACCATTGACACAGGCAACGTACCGTCAGGAGTGTATGGCGTATCTATGATGAAAGACGGCAAGATCGGAAGCTCACAGCAGATAAACATAAAGTAAAAGACCGGAAGCTCTTATAAGATACGTCTTTGAACCATAGCTTACGCTTTCCTTTATAACGAAGCCGTGTCATACTGTTGTGATGACACGGCTTCGTTTGATATGATGGACTATAGTAGCCTTTTAGTTATTCTCGGGACGCAGCTGACGAACAGTCTCGGCCGTGCGCCACATCTCGCTTTCACGGAGGGCTGCCAATTCCTTCTCCAGGCCTACGCGATAGTCGGGCTTGGAGTTGGCATCGATGCTGATCTGTGCCTCGTTGCCGCACTTCACACTATCATACAGTTGCTGCACCACTGGCTTGATGGCATCATGGAAACGAGGATACCAGTCCAAAGCACCACGCTGGGCAGTGGTGGAGCAGTTGGCGTACATCCAGTCCATACCCTTCTGTGCAAAGAGAGGCATGAGCGACTGTGTCAACTCCTCTACGGTCTCGTTGAAGGCCTCTGAGGGTGAGTGGCCGTTCTCGCGCAGAACCTCGTACTGAGCCAGCAGCAATCCCTGGATGGCACCCATGAGGGAACCGCGCTCACCGGTGAGATCAGAGGTGGCCTCACGCTGGAAAGTGGTCTCGAACATGTAACCGGAACCTATGCCTATGCCGAGGGCCAGGGTGCGCTCCAATGCGCGGCCGGTGGCGTCCTGATATATGGCATAAGAACTGTTCAAGCCACGGCCTTCGAGGAACATGGTACGCAAAGAGGTGCCGGAACCCTTGGGAGCAACCATAATGACATCAATGTTCTTCTCGGGTACACATCCGGTGCGGTCGCTCCAGGTAATGGCAAAACCGTGTGAAAAATACAGAGCCTTACCGGCAGTCAGATGCTGCTTCAGAGTGGGCCATACGCTCATTACGGCTGCGTCAGACAGCAAGCACATCACGATGCTGCCCTTTTCGGCTGCCTCCTCGATAGAGAAAAGAGTCTCGCCCGGCACCCAACCGTCGTTGACGGCCTTTTCATAAGTCTTACCCTGACGCTGACCCACAATGACGTTGAAGCCATTGTCGCGCAGATTGCATGCCTGACCAGGACCCTGCACACCATAGCCTATCACGGCGATGGTCTCGTCCTTCAGTATCTCACGTGCCTTTTCCAAGGGAAACTCCTCGCGGGTTACGACTTCCTCGATAACACCGCCAAAATTCATTTTTGCCATAGTTCTTGTTGTTTTATTGTTTGTTATACTTACTCATCATATATCAAGGAAGAGCCGAAGACGGCAGCCTCTTGGGTCATTAGTTGAACACCACCCTGGCTTGACACACCACATCTCCGGAGGCGTCGTCAGTAACATTCTTGCGCACCTCCACATCCGTCTCACGGTCGTCCGCCGGCTGGACATAGAAGGTGAGTGTGTCGCCCATGTAGCTCTCAGCCTTATAGGCTATCTCGAAACGTCTGATGCCTCGTTCCATCTGCTCGCGCGGGAACAAATCCAATATGTGCTCCATGTACTTGATGGAATTGATATGACCATTTATGTCCACATCGCTGTAGTACGTCCTGATGGTACGCACCGCCTCAGCATTGCGGAAACGGAAACGGCCGTGGCCGGCTATGGGGCAGACGTTCTCTGCCTCGGAGACAACATAGTTGAGAATATCGCCATCGTAGAGTGACAACAGGTCGCACGGACGACGTGTCTCCATGTCTATCATAGCCCAGACGCTGCGGGCATATCCCATGGGCCTGCCTTCGGCATCTTCTATGGCGAAGTTACGGTTGGTGAAAGTCCTCATTACGCTCTCCACCCATGTACGCACACGGCAGTGCTGGTAATTGCGTGGCATCTCAGTCATCTCTATGGACAGGCGGGACAGTACCCACGTGTGGCGGCTCTCGTTCAGCGCCCCTATGCCCCACCCGCGTCTCTGCGAATGATTGCCGGCAGCATTGAGCAGATGATTACCAAGCACACCCATGAACACACGGCCGGTGAAGTCCACGTGAAACGGCTCTATGTAAATTGGATAGGTGTCTATCTTTCCCATCCCGGCATCCCGCACACTTGTAGTATTGGCGTCTTCCATGCTCATCTCTCCATTTCCCTTTGCGTGAGATACTGGTCCAAACGTTCTATCCGGCTCTTGGTTACAGCGATACGCCCTGAGCGTACAAACTGCAACACACAGCCACGGGCATCCAGTTGCAGGAACAACTCCATCACATCCTCCGTGATACCGGTCTTCTCCACTATAGAATACGTGGTATTGACCTCCACGAAGCGGGCGTCAAAACGACGTACGATGCGAGATATTTCCTTATCAGACAAAACCTTTGGCGTAGAGAGTTTCAATAGCGAAGTCTCCATCATGAATATCTCATCGTCCACGAAACAATTGGCTTGCAACACGTCTATGCGTTTCTCTATCTGTCGGGTGAGCATCTCCGCCATCTCCTGCTTGCAGTAGCATGTAATGGTGTACTTGTGCACGCCCGGCGTACTGGAAGCACATACGTTCAGAGTCTCAATGTTCACCTGCCTACGTGTGAACACCGCCGTTATCTGGTTCAGGATACCCGCATAGTTCTCGGAATAGATGATCAGAGTATACAGCGTCAGACCCTTATGCGCATTCAGTATGGCACCCTCGCGTCCAGGTACGGACGGACGGGCCACGGCATTGCGCGTGAAGGTTTCCACCTGTTGCCCCTGTTCGTTATCGCGGTTGAACGTAGCATATCGCTGACGTGTCAGATTCCTTTCATACGAGTCCCTGTCTATAGCAGCTGCGGCCGCCACGGCATCATCCAGGCTCTTCAGTTCCGGCACAGTGTCATCGTAGAGCGCATTACACTTGCCACAGGTATTGCAATCGCCGCACTCTGCGGCACCGTATTTGTTCTTATTGTCCGTCATCGTCTGTTCGGTATGTCAACAATAACATGCCATTATATTTTTCCTCACCACTCGTTTACTCTATCTCCAGGAGCATGTCGTCCACACTCCCCCCCGGCGGCGTCATGGGCATGACGTTGTCCTCCTCCTTCACGGCACACTGCAGCAGATAAGGTCCGTCGGTCTCCAGCATCTCACGGATGGCATCGTCCAGATCGGCCCGCTCCACCACCGTACGGCATGGTATGCCATATCCGGCAGCTATCTTCTCGTAATCGGGATTGAGCATGGGAGTAAAAGAGTAACGCTTGTTGAAGAACATGTACTGCCACTGGCGCACGTTGCCCAGATAGTTGTTGTTCAAGAGTATCATCTTCACAGGGCAACGCTGTTCCATGATGGTGCCAAGCTCCTGTATGGTCATCTGGAAGCCACCGTCGCCACAGAACATGCACACCGTCCTATCCGGAGCACCGAACGTGGCACCTATGGCAGCCGGTATTCCGAAGCCCATAGTACCACATCCACCGCTGGTGACTATGCTGCGGGGATGCGTATACCGAAAGTAGCGACATCCGAAGAGCTGGTTCTGTCCTACGTCCGTCACCATGATGGCCTCGTGGCGTGATGCCTCGCTAACCTTACGCACCACCTCGCCCATCAACAGGGGTCCCTCCGTGGGATGCAACGCGGGGTCTATCACTACGCGCTGTTCCCGCTCGGCATAGGGGCGGAAGCCGGCTATCCACTCGTCGTGTTCGGCGTGGACCACCTGCCGGGTCACCTGAGCCAGCGTCTGCTTGCAGTCGCCCAGTACGGCCACCGTGGGCTTCACAATCTTGCCCACCTCGGAAGGGTCTATCTCGAAGTGTATCACCTTGGCTTGCTTGGCATAGGTATGCAGATCTCCGGTTACACGGTCGTCAAAGCGCATTCCCACGGCTATCAGCAGGTCGCACCGGTTGGTCATGACATTGGGGGCCAGGTTGCCATGCATACCCAACATGCCCATGTTCAGTGGGTGTGCCGTTGGTGCGGCAGACAGTCCCAACATGGTCTGTCCGAATGGTATCTGTGCTTTCTCGCACAAGGCCAGCAATTCCTGACGTGCTCCGGCCAGTTCCACACCCTGCCCCACGAGCATAAACGGCCGCCGGCTCTCGTTTATCAGTTCGGCCGCCATGCCTATGCTCTCCGGCATGGGCTGCGGCACGGGATTGTAACTACGGATGAAGTTCACGGTCTGAGGCACATACTCTATCATGGCAGTCTGCGCGTTCTTTGCAAAGTCCAACACCACAGGGCCCGGGCGTCCGCTACGCGCAATATAGAAGGCACGTGCCACAGCCCAAGGAATATCCTCGGCACGACGTATCTGATAGTTCCATTTGGTTATCGGTTGCGTCACGCCCACAACATCCACCTCCTGAAAGGCATCCGTGCCCAGCATGGCCGCACCCACCTGGCCGCAGATCACCACCATGGGGGTGGAGTCTATCATAGCATCCGCCACACCGGTGATGGTATTCATGGCACCAGGGCCAGAGGTCACTATGGCGCAACCCACCTTGCCACTCACACGGGCATAACCCTGTGCGGCGTGCACGGCGGCCTGTTCGTGGCGCACCAGTATGTGGTGCAACGTATCGCGATGGTCATACAGGGCGTCATAAGTTGGCATTATGGCACCGCCCGGATAGCCAAAGAGCACATCCACACCCTCATATTCCAGTGAGCGCATCAACGCCTCGGCACCGGTTATCTTCTCCTTTTCTGTCTCCATTTACTTTTGTCAGTAAGTATTGCTTGATACCACACATGGCATGGGCTCATCAGCCCTCTATCACACGCACACCACCCTTGTCCGCGCTGGTCACACTTTGGGCGTATGCCCGCAGTGCCTTGCTCACCACACGAGTGCGGCGCAATGGCTGCTGCGGACGTGCGGCCAGTTCCTCGTCAGAAAGTCGCACGTTGATGCTGCGTGCCGGTATATCGATGTCTATGATGTCACCATCCTTGATCTTGCCTATGTTGCCACCGGCCGCCGCCTCGGGACTGATGTGCCCTATAGACAAGCCGGATGTACCTCCGCTGAAACGTCCGTCGGTGATGAGGGCGCACTCCTTGCCCATGTGCATGGACTTGATGTAGCTGGTGGGATAAAGCATCTCCTGCATGCCAGGACCTCCCTTGGGACCCTCATGGGTGATGACCACCACGTCGCCTTTCTTCACTCGGCCGCCCAATATGCCCTCGCAGGCATCTTCCTGCGAGTCGAACACCACGGCCGGACCCGAGAACTTCCAGATGCTCTCATCCACACCGGCAGTCTTCACCACGCAACCGTCCTGGGCTATGTTGCCGAACAGTATGGCCATGCCGCCGTCGCGGGTATAGGCATGCTCTATGTCGCGTATGCAGCCATTGGCACGGTCGGTGTCCAGTGTCTCGTACACCGTATTCTGAGCGCCCATGCGGTTACAGAATACGCCCGCCGGGGCACTGCTGTAGATACGCTTGGCCTCGGGGCCTATGTCCTCCTTCAGTATCGAGTACTTCTCTATATCCTCGGCCAGTGTGGCACCGTTCACGCGCTTCACGGCAGTGTCTATCAGTCCACCCTTGGCAAGCTCGCCCAGCAGATTCAGCATGCCACCGGCACGTCCGCACTCCTGCACGCTGTACTTCTGGCTATTGGGAGCCAACTTGCACAGGAACGGCGTACGGCGTGACAAGACATCGATGTCCTTCATCGTGAAGTCCACCTCGGCCTCCTGCGCCACTGCCAGCAAGTGCAGCACGGTATTGGTGCTGGCACCCATGGCTATGTCCAGAGTCATGGCATTAAGGAAAGCCTGGCGTGTGGCTATGCTACGTGGCAGCACGCTGTCATCCCCATCACGATAGTATGCCATGGCATTGTTGACTATCTGACGGGCAGCATCGCGGAACAACCGCACACGGTTGGTGTGTGTGGCCAGGATGGTGCCGTTGCCAGGCAAGGACAGGCCCAATGCCTCGGTCAGATTGTTCATGGAATTGGCCGTGAACATGCCGCTGCAACAGCCACACCCGGGACAGGCACGGTCTTCCACCTCGGCCAGTTCCTCGTCGCTCACCGTCTTGTCGGCACCCTTCACCATGGCGGCTATCAGATCCAAATTCTCTCCCTTGTACTTGCCCGCCTCCATGGGACCTCCGCTCACAAACACGGCGGGTATATTCAGTCGCATGGCAGCCATCAGCATACCCGGCGTTATCTTGTCACAGTTGGATATGCATATCATGGCATCGGCCTTGTGGGCGTTGCACATGTACTCCACGCTGTCCGCTATGATGTCGCGGCTGGGCAGTGAGTAAAGCATGCCGTCGTGGCCCATGGCTATGCCGTCGTCTATGGCTATGGTATTGAATTCCGCAGCATAGCATCCCATGGCTTCTATCTCGGCCTTCACTATCTGACCTATCTCATGCAAATGCGTGTGCCCGGGCACAAACTGTGTAAACGAATTAACGATGGCAATGATGGGTTTGCCAAACATCTCCCGCTTCATGCCATTGGCCACCCAAAGGGCACGGGCTCCCGCCATGCGACGTCCTTCCGTGCATACGGCACTCCTCAACTGGTGTTTCATATTCATTGACTTTCCGTTTCCTTATAACCTCTTTCAGGCATTTAGGTGTACAAAGTTACAACAAATTTCCTTCTTGGCAAGCAAAAGTGCAACGAATGTGGCGTTTATACTGTCATTTTGTAACCAAGCCTGTGAAGTTCCACGCTTGCCCCTACGACATACAGCGCATGTATGCTGCGGACATACACGCGGAAAGCCATGGGACTCTGCGGCTCTATCTGTTCGCGGCGTATCTGTGTCAGGCAAATTGTGGACAGCATACGCACCAAGTCCTCCAGAGCGTCATACTCGTTCATGCACTTGCCTTCCGCAGGCTTGGCATCCGGAGACAGCCCCAACACCTTTTCCCTGATATACTCGTCCATGCAGTCGAAACCGCGCTTGTCACGTACGTACTCATAGAGACGTTCCATCTTGCCATACAAGGCCCAGTCCACATCCCAGTAATGCGCCACGGCCATGCCCAGGTACATCATCCATCCCAGGGCAACGGTGGGATACGACGCAATCTCCCTGACGGCATCGCCCATATACGGTTGCGCCAGGTCCTCCCACTTGCAGTCCAGATCTTCGCTGGGCAGCAACTGCCCGTCCAGACGCCCCTGCTGGGTACACACCTTCAGCAGTTCCCGCGTCAGGTTCTGCTCATAGCGGTCAAGGTATTCCTTCTCTTCCATATCTCCATTATATTAAATTAAGGTATAGCGGCCGCAGCATGCAGCCACAAGGAGTGGGCAAAGGTACTGATTATTATCCATAGGGACAAGGTCCGTGGCAAATAATCGTCCCCATGAACATAGCTTCTTGTTCCATATCAAGACGGAGTCCGTAGGGAATGTCGAGAAGACGCTACCTACCTCATCGGCAGGATGTAGACACGCTCACTCCACGAGGCGCGGGACAAGTCCCCTTGGAATGACGCTCCGACAAACCGGTTTGTCGGAGTGCGACAACCGGTTTATTTGTCTGCACAAACCGGTTGTCAAGGTCCGATAAACCGGTTGTTTCCCGTGCCGGAGCACGGCAGTCCGCCCATAATGCGGTGAGTCGCAAGGCTATTCGTGGTAATAGATGCGCTTCACACGCGATGAGACGGATGTCAGTATCTCATAGGGTATGGTGTCGGCCACCTCGGCAAGTATGCCCGGAGACAGTTCTTCTCCAAACAGCAGCACCTGATCGCCCTCGTTCACATCGGGTATGTCCGTAATGTCTATCATGCAGACATCCATGCAGATGTTCCCCACGTAGGGGGCACGCTGCCCATGTACCAGGCAGTAGGCACGCCCGCAGCCAAAGCGACGGAACCATCCGTCGGCATATCCTATGGGGATGGAGGCAATGCGCGAGTCGCGAGTGAGTTGCCCCCGACGGCTGTAGCCCACGGTCTCGGTGGCCGCAACGTCGTGTATCTGCAGTATGGTGGTCTTCAGCGTGGAGACATTGTGCAGCAACTCGTTGTTGCGCGGGTTGATACCATACAGTCCCAGTCCCAGGCGCACCATGTCCATCTGGCGGGAGGAAAAATGCTCTATGCCGGCCGTGTTGCACATGTGGCGCAGGATGTGATGACGGAAGGCAGCCTGCAAGGCATCCGCACCGGCCAGATAGCGATGGTACTGCTCGGCAGAAAAGTCATCGAAGCCGTCGCAGTCGCTGCCCACGAAATGCGAGAACACCGAGCGTGGCACCACGGCCGTCTGCCCCTGCAGTCGCTCTATCAGCCTCGGCATGTCCTTCAGCGGGTCGAAGCCCATACGGTGCATTCCCGTGTCCAGTTTGATGTGGATGGGCATGTCGGTGATACCGGCATGCTCTGCGGCATGGATGAGGGCATCCAGCAGGCGAAAACTGTAGACCTCCGGCTCCAGGTTGTACTCGAACATGGTGTTGAAGCTGGTCATCTCGGGGTTCATCACCATGATATTCTTGGTGATGCCGTTGGCACGCAGCAAGGCGCCCTCGTCGGCCACGGCCACAGCCAGGTAGGCCACCTGCTGCTGGCTCTGCAGCGTCTTGGCCACCTCCACGGCTCCGGCTCCATAGGCATCGGCCTTGACCATGCAGACAATGCGCGTGGAAGGAGACAGGAAAGAGCGGTAGTAGTTGAGGTTCTCAACCACGGCACCCAGGTTAACCTCCAATATGGTCTCGTGGACCTTCTGCTCCATGGCCTCGGTGATGGCCTCGAAATGAAAGGCGTGGGCGCCCTTTATAAGCACCAGACTGTCGCGCAATGCCGCAAACTCCGCCCCGGCCATGAACGAGGCCGTGTCGGCAAAGAAAGAGCAGCGCATACCCGTCTGGCGGAAGCAGCCGGCACATGCCGTTATCTCCGGACCTATGCCTATGAAGTGCTCCACGCCACGGTTACAGGCCAGACGCGCCGCATGGGCATAGAGTTCGTGCGACGGCAGCCCCGTCTGCAGAATATCGCTCAGTATGAGCACACGGTGCTGACGGTTCGCGTCGGCACGACGGTTCATGAAGTCCAAAGCTATGTCCAGACTGCCGGGGTCGCTATTGCATGTATCATTGATGAGCGTACACCCGTGACGCCCCGTCTTCACCTCCAGACGCATGGCTACGGGTTCCAAACGGGCCAGACGCTCCTGTATCACGTCCTCCGGCATGCCCAGATGGCGACAAACGCGGGCACACAGTTCCTTGTCGCGCTGCAAGGCATCAGTGCCACTCGCCTCGTCTGCCCCGAACACCACGGGACAATCCTTGAACAGCAGCATCTTCTCGGCACGCTTCTGCTCCATGCTCTCGAAGTTCTCCTGATGTGCGTCGCCCAGGCCGGTGAACACTCCTATAGTGGGCTGTATCATGCCCTGCAGCGTTGCCATCTCGCCCGGCTTGCTGATGCCGGCCTCGAAGATGCCTATGGCGCTCTTGGAGTTCAACTGCCAGATGCTCAGCGGCACTCCAATCTGTGAATTATAGCTGCGTGGAGAGCGCGTCACCGTCATGTCTGGAGACAACATCTGATAGAGCCACTCCTTGACCACAGTTTTGCCGTTGCTGCCCGTTATGCCTATGACAGGTATATCGAAAGTCTCGCGATGGCGCTCAGCCAGACGCTGCAGAGCCGTGAGCGTGTCGGGCACCAGCAATTGGACGGCATCCGGCATGCCCTCCTGGAGCGTGTCCACGACGAAGGCTCGCACACCACGCTCGTAGAGCTCGCGTACATATCGGTGCCCGTCGCCACGTTCGGTGCGCAGGGCAAAGAACAACGTGTTCTCGGGGAAACACAGGCTGCGGCTGTCGGTCAGCAACCATTCCACATCCATCTCCGCCCCGGCGGTGAGCTGTAGCCCATAGTACGAGGCAATAGTAGTTATTCGCATAGTCTGTTCCAAATTATCTCCACGGCTTCAGGTGCCGGATGCAAGCCGTCCGCCGCATAATAAGCGTAGTCCCTCAGTTCGTCCATCATAATCTCGTACGACGGAAAATAGTCCACCTGCCCGGGGAACATGCCGCATGTGCGGTCGATAGCCAGGAGCAGGACGGCCTTGCTCAGTTGAGAGCGGTGCCATCCGTACTTGCGGTAACGGAAGGGACTCAGGGTAAATGTAATGTTCAATGTCGGGTTGCTGTGCAGCAACATCCCGATGGTCTCGCACAGTATCTGTACGGTGTCGTCCAAGGAAAGGCTATCCTCCACAAAAAGGCTGTCGGGCTGACGCTGGCAGTTGCTCACCACCATGCCGCCATCCCTGAGACGATAGCACACGTTGGTGCCCAGGGTGATGAACAGGCGGTCGGCACGGCGCAAGGCCTCACCCAGGCCGGCATAGGCCTGCTGTACCATGTTGCGCGCCTCTTCTTCCCGCGAATGGCGAAAACGCGTATTGGCCAACCAGCATCGCCATTCCTGCATGGCCTCATCCAGGAACATGGGCAACTCTGCGGCGCTTCCCGCAAGAGCGTGGCGAACGGTATTGCGCACGCTCTCGGGATTGAAAAGCGTACCCAGCGGATTGCACACGGCCGGATAGCCCTCGGCCTGCATTCTCTCGCCAACGTTCTGGGAGAAACACGAACCTAAAAGCACGTACTTTTGGTCTCTGTCCAACATGGTTGCCTGATGTTTTCTACGGTTTCACACACAAAGGTACGAAAAAAGAGGTGACCACGGCCATAGGATAGCTTTTTTTTCTTACCTTTGCTATGCAATCATAAACAGACAGTCGTGAATACGAAGCAATATAAGCTGCTTTCCACCATAACCTACCCCTCGGACCTAAGGCGCCTGTCCGTGGACCAGCTGCCGCAGGTGTGCAACGAATTACGCGCTTTCCTTATAGATGAACTCAGCCGGAACCCCGGACACTTTGCCAGCAGTCTGGGCGTTGTGGAACTTACAGTGGCGCTGCACTATGTCTTTGACACACCGGAAGACCGCATAGTGTGGGACGTGGGGCACCAGGCATACGGGCACAAGATTCTGACTGGGCGCCGCGAACAGTTCCACACCAACCGCCACCTGGGTGGCATAAAGCCATTCCCCTCGCCCGCAGAGAGCGAATACGATGCCTCCACGTGCGGACACGCCTCGGTAAGCATCTCCACAGCCCTCGGCATGGCCGTGGCTGCCAAGAAACAAGGCAGCAAGCGGCACGTGGTGGCCGTGATAGGCGATGGCGCGATGAGCGGGGGACTGGCCTTCGAGGGCCTGAACAATGCAGGATACATCCCCAACAACATGCTCATCATCTTGAACGACAACGACATGAGCATAGACCATGCGGTGGGAGGCATGAACAATTACCTGAACCGACTGCACACCAGTATAACGTACAATCACCTGAGAAACGAGGCTGCACGCAAACTGTCGTCGTGGGGATGGCTCAACGAGGAGGGGAAGAAGCGCATCATACGTCTGAACAACTCCATCAAATCCTTCGTGCACAAGCGCCACAATATCTTCGAGGGCATAGACATACGCTACTTCGGACCACAGGACGGACATGATGTCATAGAGCTTGTGCGTACGCTGCGCAACATCAAGGATATGTCGGGCCCGCGCCTGCTGCATATACTCACAGAAAAGGGATTTGGCTACAAGCCGGCCATGGACGACCCCACTACGTTCCATGCTCCCGGATGTTTCGACCCCAAGACGGGAGAACGCGCAGGAGCAAACGCAGGCAGCAAGAACACACCGCCACGCTATCAGGATGTCTTCGGAGAGACACTCCTGGAGATGGCACGGCTGAACAAACGCATCATAGGAGTGACTCCGGCCATGCCCACCGGATGCTCCATGAACATCATGATGCATGAGATACCGGACAGATGCTTCGACGTGGGCATAGCCGAGGGACATGCCGTGACGTTCTCGGCAGGTATGGCCGCAGATGGGCTGATACCGGTGTGCAACATCTACTCCAACTTTGCACAACGTGCCTATGACAACATAATACACGACGTGGCCATAAGCAGGCTGCACGTAGTGCTGTGTCTGGACAGGGCCGGACTTGTGGGCGAGGACGGCCCCACACACCATGGAGTGTTCGACCTGGTGTCGCTGCGTGCCGTGCCAAACCTGACTATAGCCTCGCCCATGAACGAGGCCGAATTGCGACGACTGATGTACACGGCCATAGAGCGTCAGGACGGGCCCTTCGTCATACGCTATCCGCGAGGCAATGGTGTGATGCCCGACTGGCGATGCCCCCTGGAAGCGGTGGAAACGGGCACCGGACGTTGCATCAGCAGCGGACGCGGGCAACAAGGAAAGGAACCAGACACCGTGGTGCTTAGCCTCGGCCCGTTGGGCAATGTGGTGGCAGAAGCCATCAAGGAGTTGGAGGAAAAGGACGAGGGCACTCCCCTGCCCGCCCACTACGACATGCGTTTTCTCAAACCGCTGGACGAGAGCATTATGGAGAAAGTGGCGCGGAACTACGACAATATCATCACCGTGGAAGACGGGGCGCGCAACGGCGGCTTCGGTTCGGCGGTGCTGGAATGGCTATCGGACCACGGCTACTCCAAACACGTGAGACGCCTGGGCATTCCCGACAACTTCGTGGAACACGGCAAACCGGCCGAGCTTTATCACATCGTAGGGTTGGACAAAGAGGGCATCTTACAGGCCATCACCGGCATGCAGGGCATCATAGGTGAATAGCCTCGTCTCTCCACCCCGATGCATGCCACCAACAACATCAACATTACAGCACATAGGACATGAAGATAATCATCGCAGGTGCGGGTGCAGTAGGCACACATCTGGCCGAACTGCTATCCCAGGAAAATCATGACATAATTCTCATGGACGAGGACCCGGAGAAGACCGAGGCCTTGTCCGGGGGAAACTATGACATACTGGTGATGAACGTTTCGCCGACAAGCATCAACGGACTGAAGGAGGCCGGAGTTGCACACACGGATCTCTTCATAGGCGTGACGCCGGAAGAGACCATGAACATCACCTGTTGCATATTGGCACACACCCTTGGCGCCAAGAAGACTGTGGCACGTGTGGACAACAGCGAGTACACCACCGAGTACTATCGCGAGGTGTTCAAGAAGATGGGCATAGACTCACTGGTGTATCCCGAGGAACTGGCCGCCCAGGAAATAATCGACGGACTGAAGCGCTCGTGGGTGCGCCAGTACTGGGAAGTACACAACGGTGCCTTGTGCCTGATGGGGATCAAGCTAAGGGAAGAGGCCGGCGAACTGCTGGACAAGCCGCTGAAAGAACTGTGCGGCCCAACATCTCCATACCACATCGTAGCCATCAAGAGGGACGAAGCCACCATCATTCCCAATGGTAACACAGAGCTGCGGCTTGGCGACATCGCCTATTTCATGACTACGCGCAAGGACATTTCCCTCATACGCAAGATAGTGGGCAAGGAGGGGTATGCCGATGTACGCAAGGCCATGATAATGGGAGGCGGCGACATAACGGTGCACGTGGCACATGCCAAGCCGGACAACATCAGTCTGAAAATAATAGAGCAGGACGAGGAACGCTGCCAGGAACTGCTGGAGCTGCTTGACAATGACGATATCATGATTATCCATGGCGACGCACGCGACACCGACCTGCTGATAGACGAAGGCATACGCGACGTACAGGGCTTTGCCGCACTGACGGGCAATACGGAGAACAACATACTGGCGTGCCTGGCTGCCAAACGCCTGGGAGTGAGAAAAACTGTGGCGCAGGTGGAGAACATGGACTACGTGAGCATGGCGGGCAAACTGGACATAGGCACCATAGTAAACAAAAAGGCCATCGCCGCCAGTCACATTTACCGCATGCTGCTGGGTACCGATGTTGCCAACATTCGACGCCTGACCATTGCCGATGCTGATGTTGCGGAGTTCTACGCGGCAGAGGACAGCCCCATAACCAAGAAGCCGGTACGCGAATTCAGGTTTCCCGCAGGCATAATTCTAGGTGGCTTGGTGCGCGATGGTGTGGGCATGAGCATCGGCGGCAACACCACCATTATGCCAGGCGACTGTGTGGTTGTGTTCAGCAAAGCAGGCATGATAAGACAAATAGACTGTTACTTTACTCCGCCCATCTCGACCGTAGGGCGCATAATCTCTGCCCTAAGCCATTGAGGTTGCGGATTTGCCGACAACTGGCACAGAGGACTCAGTTCCTGCATCGACCGATGCAGAAACGACCGTCCTGCCCACCTCGGAGACAAGCCGTTCGATGTCGTTTCGAAGCCATTGATAAGGAATGGAATTGCGATGGGCTACATTCTTCTTCAAAGCCTCATCGATGGAAAGGCTGCTGTGCCGATAACCGGCCAGTTCGTTTTGGCGTTGTGTCTCGTGCATGGCAAGGTCGTTGATGTCCCTCTCGCGCTCACGCCTCAATTTGTGGCAGATTGGCTGCAGCAAAGGCAGCACCACTCCGTCCATCAGTCCGTGGCCCTGCATGAAAAGATATGTGGTGTCGGGAGTCAGACCTCTGGAGAGCAGTTCCTCCCTCACGGGAACGTATGTCTTCTTGCCCTCCGGAAAGTGCTGGTGCAGCCAGTTGATCTTCTTGTTCACGCGCCTGCGCACATGCTCCAGGGTGATTTCCGGGTTGGCTATGTTCACATCATGATACGTGACGGTGTCCACCATCTGCATGATGCCGAACTCGTTGTCCCTACCCATGCGGTAGGACCATATACTCCATACGAACAAGGGCCACACTATGCGGCTGTACTCCTGCATGTAAGCTTCAAGATTGATCAACTCGCGATCGTTCAGGGTAGCACGTGTACAGGCACGATGCAGTCCCTCGGCATAGCAGAGGTAGTTCTCTATGGCATAGACATACGTGTGCAGGATGTACTTGTTGTTACACAACTCTCGGCTGACCGGAGTCCTTCCCTGCATGAGCCAATCATAGTCGGCATCCACACAGGCTATCATATAGGGCCCAAGATTGTTCATCATGGCAGACTTCTTGCCCTTGCACAACGATGTGCGCGAAGGCAGCATGACGCGGAAGCCAAGTGTGTCGGTCTCAAATTCGTCCAGCACATCACGCCAAAAGGCAATGTCATCGTAGCTCTCGACATAGGCCACGATGAACTTTTTGGCTTTGTTAGGCTTCAACCTGTTGGCGGCTGCGATATACTCCGACGTGACGTTGGATACCAGTCTTCTCCCCATTGCCGTCCTCCTTGCGTGAATGAATGATGTCTATACCTTATTATATATAAGGCGTCAGAACAATATGTCCTCCACATCCGTGACACATTCTGCCCAGCCGTCCATGATGACAGCCGGCGAGTGTGTGGTCAGTATGATCTGAACATTGGGATTGAGGTCGAGTATCAGACGCACGAGCCTTTGCTGCCATTCGACATGCAGAGAGATCTCCGGTTCGTCCATGAACAGGGTGCACTGCTTGCGGTCCTGCACCAACACAGTCAGCAGGATTATAAGCATTTGCTTCTCACCACTGCTCAACTGATACGGTGTGAGCTTCTCATCGCGTTGCAACAGCATTATCTCGTTACTCGTACGCAAAACGGTCTTGCCCGTCTCGGCAAAGAGAGAATCTACCACATCATAGAAGTGTCCCTTCTCCGCAGCTATCTCTTGCGCACGCAAATGGGCGTCAGGCACTTGATCCGTGAAGAGGGCCACCATGCGGTTTGACATATTCACCTGGAAGTCCAGAAAGCGACGTTGCAGCTGATACAACTGAAAGTCCAGTTCACTATGAAGACTTAGGTCGGCAACCTTGGACAGGATGTCACTGGATATGAGGGGACGGTCAAAGGACCGTATGACATCAAACTCCACCTGTTCGGCATCTTCCGGCACGAAAGTCAGCGTCACACCGTCCACAGCCTTGGCCATGCGATCCACGTTCAGCAGTTTTTTCACCACGCGGTTCAGTATGGTGCTCTTGCCCACACCGTTGACCCCGCTGAGGATATTCACGTCGGGACGCAGATTCCATTCCACTCGCCGCGCTCCGCTCCAAAGGGAGTCTATCTCTATCTTTCCTATGTATGCCATGACACCATATCGTTTTAACAGCCGGTTCTCGCGTCGCCCCTACCGACAAGCGTTCAGAATATCGTGGTACTGTCGCAGGGATATGATTGTTTGTTCACGCTGAAATGCCCCAGAGCCATCTCCACCTTGGTGAGAGTAAGCGGTATGTAACACATGCGGGCACTGTTACGGCCTATGTACTTGCGTATCTTCTGAGGCAGATGCGGCCAGTATTCCTGCAAGGTCTCGTCTGTAACCACATCCAGTCCCTTAAACGCTACCACCACGGGTAGATGGTAACGGTTCACAGCACGGCTTATCTGCCAGTTGAGCCAAGGATTGTCACCATCGGTGTCTTTTGTAACCACCAACATAAGGTTGTCTGCCTGCTCCAGCAGACGGAAGAAGTGTCCCTTAACCGACGCTTCGACCAAGTCATCATGAGTAGCCATGAAGTTGATGGTGCCGATATTGATGAATGAAAGGCGGTTGGGGAAACGCTTCTGCCAGTCGCCCAATAGGTTCAACGTGTGCAGGTTCTCTTTTTGGCTGTCTCGTACAGCATCCACATTGAATGCCAGATATGTCTTATGATTGTTCATGATTATGGAGTATTATCGTGCTTTAGCGTAGCACAAATATACGCTTTTTCCCGGTCAAATGCCACCGATGTTGCATTTTTTTTATACATTTGCGCTGTAGCAAGCATTAAAGGTGCCACAAAGGGGCGATATGCCATCACAGAGGACACACATAGGAAGAAAACTCAGGCATCCATACTTGCTGCACTCCCAGGGAACACTAACCAAAACTATACCCACATGAACTTCAAAGACCTATGTCAGGCACGCTACAGTTGCCGTAAATACCAAGCCTTGCCTATCGAGAACGATAAGTTGGAATACATCCGCGAGTGTGTACGTCTGGCTCCATCTGCCGTCAACCGCCAGCCTTGGCGATTTGTCTTGGTAGACAACAGCCAGCCGGAACTTTTCTCATTGGTCAAGGCCACATATCATCGCGACTGGATAGACTCTGTCCCTGCCATCATTCTGTGTATGAAGAACGAAGCTGAGTGCTGGACACGCCGTTACGACGACAAGCCCCATGCTGACATTGACCTGGCTATAGCCATAGAACATCTCTGCCTCGCTGCCACGGAGCAGGGACTGGCTACATGCTGGGTGTGCAACTTCGACATCAATCAGTTCCACGATACCATATCCCAGTTCCCGGGATTGGAACCTGTAGCCCTCGTCCCCATAGGGTATGCGGCTGACGAGGCCCCACAGAAACTCCGCAAGGACATGGCTGACGTCTGGAAATAAATGGTCCTTCATACTTAACTATATCAGATGCACGCGGGAGAGTAGCCATGACGCCGCCAATAGGCAAACAAAGGCAAGGCGCTAATCTATACCAGGAGCAAAGGCATCGGCCGTTGGCGTAATTATCCGCCAACGGCCGATGTCTTTACTTTGCCATGATAGAATTGTCCCACGTGTGTGACCTGTTGCTACGCCGGTCGTGCCTTTTCGGTAAAATATGTACCGAAATCGGTAATTCGGGTATATATACTTACGCACTGATTCCCTATCTTTGCATCGGTTTTGCAAAAGAACGACACGTAACATGAGCATGGGCAAGGACCGCCGAAGTGCCATGTGCACACCACATTGCCCACTGAGCATCTACAGTCCGGCACAGATGTACAGGACAGAGCAGTTCGTGGGGAGACTGAAGATCCATAGCAACAATAAAACTTACATCTAAACACAAAGACAACGATATACAGATATGAACTACGTGAAACTGAACAACGGCTTAGTAATGCCGCAAATGGGGTATGGAGTGTATCAGGTTACACCCGAAGAGTGTGAACGCTGCGTAGCAGATGCTCTCAGTGTGGGCTACCGCATGATAGATACGGCACAAGCCTACCACAACGAGGAGGGAGTTGGCCGTGCCGTGAAGAAAAGCGGCATAGGCCGTGGAGACATTTTCCTCGTCAGCAAGGTATGGATTTCCAACTATGGATACGAACGAGCCAAGGCTTCCATAGACGAGAGCCTGCACCGACTGCAGACCGACTATATCGACCTGATGTTGCTTCACCAGCCTTTCTGCGACCGCTACGGAGCCTACCGCGCCCTGGAAGAGGCCTACCGAGACGGAAAGCTACGTGCCATAGGCGTATCCAACTTCTATCCCGACCATTTCATCGACCTGGCCAGCAACGTGGACATTGTGCCGGCAGTAAACCAGGTGGAGACCCACGTCTTCAACCAGCAACGCCAACAGCAACAGATTATGGCCGAGTTCGGCACCCTCACCATGTCATGGGGCCCCCTTGCCGAGGGACGCAACAACATGTTCCATAACGAGACGTTGACCGCCATCGGTTCCGCACACGGCAAGAGCGTTGCCCAGGTGGCACTACGCTGGCTTCTGCAGCGCGGCATCATCATCATCCCCAAGTCAACACACGTGGAGCGTATGCAGCAGAATTTCGGCATCTTCGACTTTGAGTTGAGCGATTCCGAGATGCAACAGATAGCCACACTCGACACAGGCCGCAGTCTCTTCTTCGACCATCACGATGCCGACACCACACGCATGTTCATGGGCTGGAGATAACTGCCCACACATCAAATACAACAAAACCAATCACATCCTTACAATGAAAAAGATTCTATTCACCCTCCTGGCGGTCATGGCATGCAGCATAACCGCACTTGCACAGCACAAGAGCAACAAGCCCCTGGTTGCATACGTTTCCATGACCGGAACCACCGCCAAGGTCGCTCATACATTGGCCACAGTCTCCGGCGGAGAGCTCTACGAGATAGCACCGGAAATACGCTACACCGATGCCGACCTCAACTGGCGCAACGAGAAATCACGCTGTTACGTGGAGATGCACAACCTCTCGTTCCGCCCCGCCATCAAAGGCAAGAAGGCCAACATCGCCGACTACGACACCATCTACCTGGGATATCCCATCTGGTGGAACATTGCCCCCACACTTCTGAATACCTTCATCGAGTCACACAATCTGAAAGGCAAGAATGTGATACCATTCGCTACCTCGGGCGGCAGCACCATAGACAACAGCGTGAAGGAACTGAAGAAAGCCTACCCCGACATCAAGTGGCAGGAAGGCAAGCTGCTGAACGGTGCCACAGAGAAGAGCATCCGCCAGTGGCTGAAGAGCAAATAAAAGCCCGCACCAAACATCATACACATCGCCCGTTCACCTCATCCGAACGAGCGATGCGTCGTAAATTGTGAGCCATTGACGTATGTCGTTGAAACACATTTTGAAAGTCCCTTGCCACTACAGGAGGACTTCAGACGCTCACCGGAGGGAAATCCCTACACGATTTAGAGATTTGTCCATTGCCCCATTGCAGAAATGGTCTTACCTTTGCAGCAGATAAAACAGAAAGCCCAAGCGAGGGCGCCCCGACACACGAGGACAGAGATGGCAACACGTTACCCATCTACAATGGAAGGAAATTGTTTGGTTAATTTATAGATTGTTTAGGGTTGAGACTTCTGCATCATCCTTTAGGTAGTAAGCACACAGATGACTGAATTCTCAGGAGCCTCCCTTCCGGTTCGCCAGACAGGGAGGTTTCTTCGTATATAGGTCGGAGTACATCTTCGCAGAGCCACATTTTCGTCCCTATAAAGACAAGGGACACTACCGTCTACTAAGACAGAAACATATAGAGCGCTGCCCAGGTAGGCAGCGCTCTATATGTCGATACGACACTACATGTCAGTGTCAGTTCTTCTGCACATTGGTATTGGTCAGAATCTTGCCATTATACTCGCCGGTCAGAGCATTTAGGTAGTTCACCACCTTTGCCACCTCGGCATCCTTCATGGTACGGCCCACCTGATACTTGGCCATCATGCTGACAGCCTCGTCCAGCGTGGCCACGCTGCCGTCGTGATAGTAAGGCCATGTCAGAGCAACGTTGCGCAGTGTAGGAGTCTTGAAGCGATAACGGTCGCGCTCCACACCGGTCTGTGCCCAACGGCCGTTGTCACCATCTGTCAGTCCGGACTTCTGCGTAAACTCGCGATCCTCAAAGTAGTTGGCACGCTGTCCCATCAGTTCATAGGTCAGTCCACCCATGTTCACCCCGGCATGACAGGTGGCACAGTTGTACTCCTTGAACAGCTCATAGCCCTCCACCTGCTCTGCGTTCATAGCCTCCTTGTCTCCCTTCAGATAGCGGTCGAAAGCAGAATTCGGGGTCACCAGCGTCTTCTCGAATTCGGCAATGGCATTGGTGATGGTAGCCTCGCTCAGGCCCTCGGGATATACCGCGATGAAAGCACTGACGAAGTCTTTGTCCTCTGAAAGACGTGCCACAATGTCATCGAAGGTCTGGTCGCCCATTTCCACGGGATTCAATGGAGGACCGGCAGCCTGCTCAGCCAGGTCTGCGGCACGGCCGTCCCAGAACTGGGCAAAGTTGAAATAGGCGTTGTACACCGTGGGGGCATTGACACCACCGAACTGGCCTCCGATTCCCTCGGAGTACTGCAGGTTGTCCACACCGCCGGTAGGCAGTCCATGGCATGTGGCGCAAGACACGGTGCCGTCGGCAGAGATGCGGGTATCGTGGTAAAGCAAGTTACCCAGCGCAGCCTTCTGCTCGTCATAGGCAACCTTGTCGGGGAGAGGACGCACAGGTTCGTTGGCAAATTCGGCGGCAGCCAGTTCGTTGGGATAGAACGTTGCGCGCAGATCCTTCACGGCAGCCATCACGGCCGTTTCCTTAGCCTCGGTGATGGATGAGCCCCAGTGCACCAGATAGTACTCCATCATGGGCATGGAACCGTCGGCTATGCTACGCTCCACCTTGGCCAGGGAGACCTCGTCGGGTGCAGTACCGTTGCGCAACGCCTCCATAATGGGGGCTATGTCAAACACGGCATAGCCATCTGCCACGTGCTTGGCAATCATGCTCCTTGCCACTGGCAGGCTGGCATAGAAAGGCAACTCTGGATTGGCCGAGTGGCAACTGGCACAACCACCGTCGGCCAACACCTGCAACAACTGCTCGTTGGCCGGAAGGTCGGCCGACGGAGCCTTGTTCACAGCCCGGTAGGCCACGGCCAGCACGGCCACCAGCACCACCAGGCCTAAGAGTAACTTTGGAAGTCTTTTCATCTCATTACGTGTTATTAGTTAGTATTACAGTTCCATTTATCGTCTAACGTGCCCGTTCACCGGTTCCAGCCGCAGCCCACATCAGTATACATGCATGCTGCCCTGCGCCGCCGGCAGGTAGTTTACGCCATACCAGCATATCTGCAGGCACAGGAAAGCCAGAATGAGCAGGACGTATCCCCACATCGAGCACCTGTAGCGGCTGAGGCGCAGATGTATGTACAGCAGGTACACCC
>DBLZ01000045.1 GCA_002297545.1 Prevotellaceae bacterium UBA711
TCCTCTATATTCCACAGGCAACATGTAACTTTTTCCGTTTCACGCTGTGACAGATGCAACGCTTCCTCCTTGGCATAGCGGAAAAAGGTGTAGTTGCCTATGTGGTTGTTCAGCGTAGTACGGAACAACAAGTCCGGATGGAACACAAGCAGATAGCCCTTGTCTGGCAAAGTATTGCTTTCTGTCATGCAAAAGACCTCACCCGGCATCAGGAACACCATTGTGGCATTGGAATAGTCATAGTACCTACGACCGCAACACGTCCCCCCGTCCCGGCAATCTTCTATGAGCAGAATGGCATAAAAGTCGAACCTTATGATGTCCTGCAAGACGGGAGGAGTCTCCAAATTGATGAGGCTGACTTGAGGGTGCAAGGTCTTGCAGTGGAGGCAGCGGTTGCACTCGCACACGGTCTTTATGTCAAGAGTCTTTGCCTGCATCCGCGGGTCAGCTGTTTAAGGTATTCCTATATTCATTGGGAGTACACCCTACCCTTTTCTTGAACAGGCGGCAGAAGTGCTGCGGATATTGGAAGCCCAAAGAATATGCCACGCCACTGATAGTGCTATCTGTGTCTGCCATGCGCTCTTTGGCAAGCTCTATGACCTTGTCCTGTATGTACTCCTGAGGAGTCTTTCCCGTCTCCTTCTTGAACATGTCGCCAAAGTAGTTGGACGATATGCACAGCTTGTCGGCACAGTACTTCACTGTTGGCAGGCCTTCCATTTCGGCCCGTCCGCCATGAAAGTAATCATTGAGCAGGCGTTCGAAGCGCGCAAGGATGTCGTTGTTCACCTTGGTACGCGTGGTGAACTGACGCTCATAGAAGCGCACGCAGTAATTGAGCAGCAACTCAATATAATTCACCAACAGCGTCTTGCTATGCTTGTCCAGTCCATGTTGCAGCTCCTGATTGATTATCCTGAGGCAGTCCACAAAGATGCTCTGCTCCTCTTCCGACAGATGCAGAGCCTCGTTGACCTCGTAAGAGAGGAATGTATACTGCTTGATGGTCTTGCCAAGGGACGTGCCTTTCAGCAGATCGGGATGGAAGAGTATGCCATAGGTGTTTATCTTCACACGATTGGTTATGGGTGTGATTTTCGTTGTCTGCCCGGGGGCAAAACACACCACAGTGCCCTCCTGATAGTCGTAGGGTTGCCTTCCGTACATGATGCTGCATGCTTTTTCCATTTTCAGGAACAGAGCATATAGTCCATAGTTCCAGTGCACATAGTCCACGGCACGTGTTGCCTGATTAAGGTCTACCACAGTAATTAAAGGGTTAAGCGTCTCCAGACCGAACATACGGTTGTACTGGTCCACACTGGTCAGGTTCACTATCTTTTCATTCTCTGCCATATTGTGTCAGAATATGTTTTCCAGTGCAAAAGTAGCAATAATTTCCCGTAACACCATAACCTCTATTACGGATAATATCTCAGGTATGTACCCGAATTACCGATGGAGGATGTCATGGGGAGGCACGAAGCGCCACCCGGTGAGTGGCTTTCTGTAATTAAGGTACAACACTGGATGAAAATCTGTAATCCATCTACCCGGGATAACGGAGAAAAGTCATACCTTTGCATTGTATTTCAGATCGATGGCCGATGACATGTGTGCCAACGCTCCCATAAAGACAACCCTTTAATAATAATACAATATGTTAGGAAACTTCAGCTACTGCAACCCCACCAAACTATACTTTGGCGAGGATGCCCAAAACAATCTGACAACAGAACTACAGAAATACGGTCCAAAGGTGCTCTTGACCTACGGCAGCGGTTCCATCAAGAAGAACGGTATCTACGACGAGGTATTGTCTGCGCTTCATGCAAGCGGTAAGAAAATCATAGAGTTGCCCGGAGTAATGCCCAACCCCACTACGGACAAGCTTCTGGAAGGTGCAGAACTGGCACGCAGGCACAATGTTGACCTCATTTTGGCCGTAGGCGGCGGCTCCACCATTGACTATGCCAAGGCCGTCAGCGTGGCGACATGGTACGATGGTGACCCCTGGGAGCACTTCTACCTCCGGCAGAACGAGCCCGATGCCGGCCAGCGCATCATTCCCGTGGGCTCGGTACTGACTATGGTGGGCACAGGCTCTGAGATGAACGGTGGCTCGGTCATAACCAACCATCTTACAAAGATGAAAATAGGCAAGGTCTTCGGAACCAACGTAATGCCCCGCTTTGCCATACTCAACCCTCGCTATACATTCTCCGTGCCACAACGCCAGATGGTGTCCGGCATCTTCGACATAATGAGCCACATCATGGAACAGTATTTCTCCGGCACAGACAACAACACATCAGACTATCTGGCAGAGGGACTGATGCGTTCCCTGATACATAGCAGCCGCATCGCCGTGAAGAACCCGCAGGACTACGAGGCACGTTCCAACATCATGTGGACATCTACCTGGGCACTTAACACTCTCATAGGCATGGGCAAGACACAGGACTGGATGGTGCACATGATAGGTCACGCCATAGGTGCTCACACGAATGCTACACATGGCATGACTTTGTCCGGAGTGTCCATAGCCTATTACCACCACATCAAGACATACGGACTGGCCAAGTTCGCACGTTTTGCTACGGCAGTATGGAACATTCATGAAGCTGGAAAGTCAGAAGAACAACTGGCAAATGAAGGCCTTGAAGCTCTGCTGGCCTGGATGAAGGAAATAGGCGTTGCTACTGAGATAACGTCCCTTGGCGTAACAGAGGACATGCTCGGAGATATAGCCGATGCTACGGTTCTCATGAAGGCAGGCTACAAGGACTTGACCCGTGAGGACGTCATCACCATACTAAAGAACAGTCTATAAACCATAACCATCTGCGGAATAGCCTTGTGCTGAGAGTACAAGGCTATTCCGCGTGTAATGATATACATGGCATCAAAGACAAGAAGTACAGACAAACTGTTGGCCCTCATCATGGAGGGCAAGCCCATGACCTTCTGGCAGCAGTTCGTCCTGACGGTCCAACTGAGCATACCTGCCATAGTGGCTCAGCTTTCGGCCATCATCATGCAGTATATAGACGCATCGATGGTGGGAAGCCTTGGTGCCGAAGCCTCGGCATCAATAGGCCTGGTATCCACAACCACATGGCTTTTCTGGGGAATGTGTACTTCCGCAGCCACAGGCTTTTCCGTACAGGTGGCCCATAGAATAGGTGCTGGAGAGATGAAGGAGGCACGCGATGTGTTGAGGCAGTCCATAACATCCACCCTCACCTTCAGCAGTCTGTTGGCTGTCATAGGTATAGCAATAAGCGGCAGCCTGCCACATTGGCTGGGAGGAGACGTCTCCATCTGCCAGGGGGCCACCTTGTACTTCTGTATCTTTGCACTCTTCCTGCCTGCCCTGCAGCTTGGTTTCCTGGGCAGCGCCATGTTGCGCTGTAGCGGAAACATGCACATACCCAGCTTGATGGGCGTGGTGATGTGCATACTGGATGTCATATTCAACTTCTTCCTTATCTTCCCTACGCGCACATGCACGTTGGCAGGACTGACACTCATCATTCCCGGAGCAGGTCTGGGAGTGGGAGGTGCGGCACTCGGCACGGTATTGGCCGAGACCTTAATGGCAGGAGTGGTCATGTGGTACCTGTGTACACATTCCGAGACATTAAGGCTCTCACACGAAAAAGGCAGTTTCATACCACGGCTCAAAACCCTTGACCAGGCACTGCACATAGGTCTGCCCATGGGCATAGAGCATACCGTCATCTGCGGGGCACAGATTATGACCACGGTAATAGTGGCTCCATTGGGCGTCTTTGCCATAGCGGCAAACTCCTTTGCCATAACAGCGGAGAGCCTTTGCTATATGCCTGGCTACGGCATAGCCGATGCGGCAACCACTCTTGTAGGCCAAAGCGTTGGAGCAAAACGCAAGAAAACGGCACGCAGCTTTGCTCAGATTACCGTACTCATGGGTATGGCAGTCATGGGGCTTATGGGTGTGGCCATGTATCTGTTTGCTCCTCAGATTATAGGACTGATGACTCCGGTTGCCGAGATACGCGAATTGGGAGTGATGGCCTTGCGCATAGAAGCCTTTGCCGAACCCATGTTCGCAGCCTCCATAGTTGCATACGGCGTGTGCGTGGGAGCGGCAGACACACTGGTGCCATGTCTTATGAACTTTGCCAGCATTTGGGCAGTACGCCTGTCCCTTGCGGCATGGCTTGCTCCGACAATGGGACTTAAAGGCGTGTGGGTGGCCATGTGCATAGAACTTTGTTTCAGGGGAACCATCTTCCTCATCCATTTGAAACGCGAACGATGGCTAAGGAACATTGGAACAAGATAAAAGGACGGTTCTGTAATTGTGGTCATACTATCTGTAATGTGTCTACCGGGGCGTTGTGCAAATCGGCGTAACTTTGCAGGCGAAAAGATATAAAAGTACAATAAGTATCAGCAGCACCCAGCTTATGAAACGGACACTATTCGTAGCAGCAGCATTCATCTGCTTTTTCGACCTCGCAGAGACCACGGCACAGAACACTCAAAACAATAAGAATATGGTACAGTTGAATCTTACACAGGAATGGGACAAGACGTTTCCACAAAGCGACAAGGTAAGCCACAGCAAGGTGGCATTCGCCAACCGATATGGCATCACGCTGGCAGCAGACATGTATGTGCCGAAGGGCATTTCCGGCAAACTGCCTGCCATAGCCGTATGCGGCCCCTTCGGAGCCGTAAAAGAACAGGCTGCAGGCCTGTATGCCCAGACAATGGCCGAGCGTGGTTTCCTCACCATAGCCTTTGACCCGTCCTTTACAGGAGAAAGCGCAGGCGAACCTCGCTATGTGGTATCTCCCGACATAAATACCGAGGACTTCTCGGCTGCTGTAGATTTTTTGGCTACCAACGACATGGTGGAAGCCGGACAGATAGGTATCATCGGTATATGTGGCTGGGGCGGACTGGCCATAAATGCTGCAGCAGCCGACCCGCGTATCAAGGTAACCATAGCCTCAACCATGTACGACATGTGCCGTGTAAATGCCAACGGATACTTTGATGCCGATGACAATGCCGAAGCACACAACAGGTTGCGCAAGGCCTTGGCTGCACAACGTACGGAGGACTATCGCAACGGTTTCCCCAAACCCGGTGGCGGAGTTCCGGAAGAAATGCCTGCCGATGCCCCACAGTTCATGAAAGACTATCATGCCTATTACAAGACACCACGAGGATACCACAAGCGTTCACTCAATTCCAACCAGGGACGCAACGCCACAGGAGCCATCCCCTTCATCAACTTTACCCTGATGAACCGTGCAGACGAGATAGAGAACGCCGTCCTCATCATTCATGGCGAGAAAGCACACTCACGTTACTTCAGCGAGGACGCCTTCAAGAAGCTGAAAGGCAACAACAAGGACCTGTTGATCATTCCCGGAGCCGTACACACCGACCTATACGACAGGACAGACATCATTCCGTTCGACAAGATGGAAGCTTTCTTTAAGGAGAACCTGAAATAGAGGTGTACTTAGAATAAAACATACACCTATACCTTAATATATAACACGCGCGAAGCACAACAACATATCACTATGAAGCTGATACAAGATACCGAGTTCGGAGGCGAACGTCCCCTGTTTGGCTCCAAAGACCTGCGACTGAAGAACGTCATCATTCGCGAAGGAGAGTCTGCCATAAAGGAATGCACAAATATCGTGGCCGAGGATTGCCGCTTCGAGGGAAACTATCCGTTCTGGCATGTACACAGGTTCATGATAGAACGGTGCTACTTTGATGTAGGCGGACGCTCCGCCCTGTGGTACAGCGACAACCTGAGGATGACCAATACGGTGATAGACGCCCCAAAGATGTTCAGAGAAATGACCGAGATTGACATGGAGAATGTGACAATAAACGATGCCGACGAGGTATTTTGGCGCTGTAACAACATACGCATCAAGAACATTGAACTGCACGGCGGAACCTACCCTTTCATGTTCAGCAACCATATATACGTGGACGGAATGGTAAGTGACAGCAAGTATGTCTTCCAATATGTCAGGGACGCAGAGATACACAATGCCCGTATCACCACAAAGGATGCCTTTTGGGAAGTGGAGGATGTAACCATATACGACTCAGAACTCAATGGTGAGTACCTTGGATGGCATTCCCGCAACCTGCGCCTGATCAACTGCCATATCACAGGAGAACAACCCTTGTGCTATGCCCACAACCTGGTGCTGGAGAACTGCACATTCGGTCCAGACTGCGACCGCGCTTTTGAATACAGTACCGTGCAGGCCGACATACGAGGCTCCATCACAAATATCAAGAACCCAACCTCCGGGCGCATCGTGGCCGATGAGATAGGCTCTGTCACCATAGACAAATACATCAGCCAACCGGCTGACTGCGAGATAACTGTAAGGCAGAAATGACACCCTGTCACATCCTTGATATACCCCCCGCAGCGACTTCCGCGCCTGGCTGACACATCACAGCACTACCGAAAAAGAGTGCTGGATAGAAGCCAAGCGCGGAAAGACTCCTTCACAGGATGAGTCTCTGGTATCATGATGCAAACGAGCGTCATTAGATTGCAAGTTATGTTTCGGCTTTAACATGACAATCAACCAATCCTACGGCCCATTGTTGCTCTAATGATCACCTGATGGTTAAACTTTTTCGTCCACAATGTGTCCAATCACATAGATATTCAAGTACATCAACAGGAAGAAAGTGGAAGCCAAACCTTCAGAAGTCAACCGCAACGTCCCGTCCATTTAGGACGTATATATCTTCGGTGGCTCCATGGGTGGAACAGGCACCTGGAGCATGCTCTCCCTTTATCCGGAATTGTTTTCCGCCGCAATGCCCGTAGCCGGCAATCCCTCAAGATGCAATGTAGAAAATGTATCTAAAACACCGCTACTCACAGTCATGGGTACAGGCGACAAGATCATGAATATCGAAACCGTAAAGGATTTTCTCTCAGAACTGGATGACATTGGTGCCTTATACCGATTCGACATCGAAGAGGATTGGTCGCACGAAGATGTCTGCACACAAAGCTACACTATAGAGCGACTGGACTGGGTGTTCTCTTATTCAAGACAATCTACACAGAACGCTATCTCAGACGTCACCCCAAATCAACGAACCCTACAGAAAAGCGAGTACATTACGCCATCCGGCCAAATCGTTCATGCCCCATCCGGCGGACTCTACATCATACGCCGCACCTATTCCGACAACAGCGTAGAAGTGTCCAAGGTACACATCAAATAGTGTTTATACATTTAAGCAATACCCACTCAAGCGTTAACGTCCTACTGAAGCATTTTTATCTATTCATCGCACAAATAATAGCCAATATACTTCTCCCCTTTTACCCCTAAATTATGTCCCCGGATATAGGGAGCGGACCTATCATCTTTTGGGCACTCACAATACCATATTCAAAGCCTGGTCACCAGTCTGTCAACAACAAATGTATTCCCCTGTATAAATCACTCATTTGATGAAACATACCCGATAATGCCATCTCCTCATATCATGCGGTCAGTCAAGAACGAAATTTACCTCTTTATTGGCAAGGCGTTTGAAACTCTAATAGAAACGCGTTCGAGACTCTAATAGAAACGTTGTCCCGTTATTAGTAGAGTCTCGCCCCTGTTTCTACTGGAGTCTCGTATGCCTCTTTATCACAGGCAAAATACCATCCCAACAAAGAGCGTATAAAAAATATTGCTGTCCGCTAAAACTCAAATAGCAATAATATAATAACGGCAAAAGCAACCGAGCCACTTTTGGCCCGGTTGCTTTTTCTTGAGGTCTTAACTCTAAGGCGCGTAAAATTAAAGACGGTGGAAAACCAATACGCCACCTCCTACGTACATATTAAGAATGTCCCCGGTAACAACGTATTGACGAGTCCATAAGACGGTACTACTGGAACCAATAAATAGCTCTGTATTTTTGTCGCCAGAAACATAACTTACTCTCAGAATATCTTCACCATTGGAATTGGATGTAGTTGACCATCCGAAGTTCATAGAATAACGCTGAGATTCGGTTGCTCTTGTTGTGTACGTCCATGTCTCGACAATAGAACCAGTTTTATCTTCGTTAAACGTAAGTTTCATAGACAGTGAAGCAGTGGTGCCATCATCTGATGCTGTTGTTTCAAGATACCATGTGCCGACAAGTTCATCCACTTCTCCGGGGGCAGGTTCGGGGGCTTCATCATCACCACATGAGGTACACATAACTGCTGCTAAAATAGCAACAAATGTCAGAAATTTGAATTTCTTCATTTTGTTTTACGATTGCCTCGGTCATCCCCTCGTTGGCATTAGATTGGTTTATATGAAAAAAGCGTAGGAATCTGTATCTGTTACCGTCCTACTGCTTGAGGCTTCTCGCATTGCCCTATCAAAGTCGGACGGCAACGCAGAAGCCCACGCCAATATGTATATAATGCATATAGTTATGCTTGTCTTGAAGCACATACCAATGCACATGTACATATCCACAGGCATCTACCGTTGCTCACTCCTTGACTTTGATATGAATTTTGCGAGAATTCCAAGCAGTCAAGAATCAGCGCGGATAAACGCTTTCTTTATTATGTTTTTGCATCCCCCACCGCACATTACCCCTCAACGTGGCTTCTGCAATGACGGTTTGCATTGCAAATTTATAATTATTTTTCCATTTCCTCTATTTTTTTTGAAGGATATTTTAAATAAATTTGAATCCAAGTGCAATATGCTGTCCAAAGTGATGAGTTTCGCATCAAACTGCTGTAACTCTATTTGAAACGCGACATAAAAAGACCACAGGCTACATTGTCTATCGAAATCGAGACAAGACATATCTCCAAAATTGTCTATTTGATTAGCAACTCCTCGAAAGCATCGTCATCGCCATTGAAGACGTTGCAGTCTACGGGACCGCGAATGCCATCCAGTTTGCCACAGTCGGTGTGCTGCCAGAAACTCCAGGTGATGTCGGTGGCGGGTTGGGATACGTAATAGTGGGCCATCCAAAAAGGATAGGCATCGAAGCAAGGGGCATCGAGAATATCACGGCGGAAACGATAACCGCTGTAGACTATGGGCTTTACTCCGTAGTGCTGTTCCACGGCGTCCAGCCATTCCTTGGCCATACACTGAATATCGGCCTTATTCTTGCCTGAGGCCAACCATTTACGTTCATCCTCTATATCGAGGACAGGAGGAAGATCACCGGGAACAAGGTTGACACACGAAATGAAAAATTGTGCCTGTTCTCTGGCAGTAACATCCGGTGTCATGAAGTGATAGGCACCTCTTACAAAACCATTTGCGCGTGCTTGGGAAAAGTTTTCGTCGAAGTAGCTGTCTTTTAGGCTGATGCCCTCAGTGGCCTTTATTATAACAAAGGAGACTGGATCAGTACCCATATTTGTGCGACACAAGCGATGCCAGTTGATGCGTTCCTGATAGTGGCTGACGTCTATGCCACGGATAGTATAGGACGGCGGATATGTTGTCTCACCATAAATGGCCTTCCACTGGAAACTGTAGGGGTTAACAAAAAAGTGATATAGCAAGAAGCAATACAGAGACACCATAGCTACACCTCCTGCCACGCTCCACCAGATGGGGATATGTCCCAGCATGCGGGAAAGAAAAGACCCACCGGCCTTCACTCCTTTGGAATGGGAAGGAGTCCGGTGGGTATTGTTGTTTGTTCTCTTGTGACGAGGCATCGTCTATTACTTGGCCTGTTCCAAAGCAAGAGTCTTGGTGCACTGGTCGCACACCTCTGTGGGTCCCCAGTACTGGATAGGGCCGGGATATACATATGCGGTCTGCTTGGCCCACTCCTCGCGATGAGCAGCAAAGAACTTGAAAGGAGCACCGTCCAGTTCTACCAAAGCCTTGCGGATAACTGGCTTGTCGGCACCATTACGACGCTCGATGTTCATCATCATGGTAATGGGCACACCACCTGCAATCCACTCGGCAGCAGGAGCCGTAGTGTTCTTGATTACACTCATATAACCGGTCTTGCCGTTGGCAATCAGGCGGCTGGCGTTGTAACCAAGGCTGTAACAGTAGTCAGCATCATAGTTGGAGGGAGCTGCGCAACGGCCTTCGTATCCGAAGAAGTGGTGCTGTGCGCTAAACTTGCCGCAGTATTTACCTTCCTTCTTCCATGCATCCAACTTGGTAGCAACCATACGGCTGAGGAGCTTTTCTGTTTCAATGAGAGAAACCTGTACGTTGCCATGGGGATCGCGGTCCAGGCAGAGTTGACGTGCAACATCAGCGGGAAGAGACTCCAAAATAGCCAAATTCTCGGGAGCAATGTTGCCCTTGACGAAGGCAATCTGATCTTCTGCATTGGCAAACTCGCGAGACTCGCCTGTTGTGGGATCGGTGAGAACCTCGTTGAGCTGACGGATGAGCTTCTTAATGGCAGGGATGAACTCGATAAGCCCCTCAGGGATGAGCACGGTTCCGAAGTTGTTGCCGTCGGCAGCACGGTCGGCCACAATTTGGGCAATGTATGTTACAACATCGTCAAGAGACATCTCTTTCTGTTCAACTTCCTCGGAAATAAGACAGATGTTAGGCTGTGTCTCCAAAGCGCACTCCAGGGCGATGTGAGATGCACTGCGACCCATAAGCTTGATGAAATGCCAATACTTGCGGGCGCTGTTACAGTCGCGCTGGATATTACCGATCAACTCGGAATAGGTCTTGCAAGCAGTATCGAAGCCAAAAGAGGTCTCGATCTGCTCATTCTTCAGATCACCGTCGATGGTCTTGGGGCAACCAATAACCTGCACGCCATACTTCTTGGCTGCATAGTACTCGGCCAAGACACAAGCGTTGGTGTTGGAGTCGTCGCC
>DBLZ01000111.1 GCA_002297545.1 Prevotellaceae bacterium UBA711
CCACACGCTGCTGCTGACCGCCCGAAAGCTGGGCAGGGAAGTGGCGGCTGCGGTGGCTTATGGCCATGCGGTCCATCACCTCCTTCACACGGCGGTGCTTCTCCGCCTTGTCCATCTTCATGTTGTTGAGCGGCAACTGGATGTTTTCCTCCACGGTCATCTCCTCGATGAGGTTGAAGGCCTGGAATACAAAGCCTATCTTGCCCTTGCGGTACTCCGTGCGTTCGCTCTCGCGAAGCTTTGCTACCTCTACACCGTCCAGCATGTAGCTGCCGGATGTGGGATTGTCGAGCAGGCCCAGGATGTTGAGTAGGGTAGACTTGCCGCATCCCGAAGGCCCCATGACGGCCACGAACTCGCCGTCCTCTACTGTGATAGATACATTGTTCAGCGCTACGGTCTCCACACTGTCCGTGCGGAATACCTTCTCCATGTCTTTGATTTCGATTCTCATTGTTGTATGTCGTTTGATGTTGATGTTGATGTTGTTGGACAGGTCGGACTTGTCTGACGGGTCAGATTTTTGTTTTTCACTCGCTCTTGAGGTAGTCCACGGGGTTGCTCATGGCTATCCTGCGGCAGTTGAGTATCACTACTATCACCAATATGGTTGTTATTGCCATGATGCATAGGACGGACAGCCATGGGGCGAGAGTCACCTGCTCGCTGAACTGCGACAGCCATCTGTTCCCGACTATTGCCGCGGCAATGCCTCCCGCGATGAGCGATGGCACGGAGATGATGAGCATATCCTTGATGAAAAGCATCACGATACCTTTTACATTTGTGCCGTTGACCTTGCGTATGGCAATCTCCTTGCTGCGGCGGCTGACCTCGTCGGCGGTGTAGCCCACCAGTCCGATGAATGCGATGATGATGGTCACGATGCCGGCTATCATCACCGAGTCGCGGAAGTTGCGCTGAGTGTCGTACTGCCCTGCCATTTCGGTCTTGACGTTATACACCGTGATGTCGCTTGTGGGGAACATCTCGTTGATGACCTTCTGTACCTCTGCCATCGCCTCGGAAGCCGGGACATTGAGGCGGATATACAGGTTGTTCATGATGTATGGAGTGTAGAAGATAGCGGCACCGCGCGGATCCTCCTTGCAGATATTGCCGAGGCGTATGTGCCTGAACACTCCGCAGATGGTGAACAGGTCCTGATTGTAGTGTCCTGTAATCATGAAACTTCGCCCTACGACATCGTCGTCCCAGTCGAAGTGCTTTTTCATCTCACGGACAAACACCTCATCCACCATCACCTGGTTGTTGATGCTGTCCGTGCGCTCGGAGAACGTGGTGCCCTGTATAACAGGAATGTCGAGCACGCTGAAGAAATTGGCGTTGCAGTCATACATGTCGGCGATGTTGAACTGTCTGTCCTCCTTGCCTTCCTCCCATACGTTGTCGCCGGACACTCTGTCCAGGAGGTCCTGATAGGATGCTGTGACATCCTTTACGGTGCTGAGACGTTTCAGTTCCTCAATGGCTTTCAGTCGCTCGCCGTGTGGGATGCCTGACAGACTGATGTGCAGCAGATTGTTGCAGTCGTAGCCGGGATCGTCATTTACCATACGACTGTACTGACGTCCGATGAGGATGAGCAGGCAGAACAGAAATCCTGTGGCAACGAACTGTATAGCCAGCAACGAGCGTTTCCACACACGGCGGCTTGCATTATAGTTGCGGAACACAGTCGACACGGGAATCCGTGCATATATCCAGCCCGGCAGTCCTCCGGTGACGAGCAATATAAGGAGGCATACCCCTGCCAAAATCCATACGATACCCTGATTGAGAAGCAGTTCGGTGACGTCGGCTCCGAGGAGCATGCCCACCTCGTCCTGAAAGGCATATAGCAGCATGGCTGCCACTCCGAGCGACAAGACGAGGTGCATGGTGCTCTCCCTGAGCACCATTCCGATGATGCCTCGTGGCGAGGTTCCGTAACACTTGCGTATGGCCATCTCCTTGCTGCGCCACACCATCTGTCCGAACACTATGAGCAGATAGTTGAGCGATGCACTGACCAGCAGCAGTGTGGCGAGCAGCGTCAGTATCCATGTCATGGTTTGTACCGACTCTTCTCTAAGATGCACGTCCTTGAGCGGTGTAAGCCTTACCTTGTATTGGCACATGTCTAATTCTTCCTTGTCAACATTCTCGCGAAGCATCTTGTCGAGATAGGTCACTGTAGTCTCTGGATCCACACCTTCGGCCAGTCTCAAGTATGTTTTGTAACGGTCGTTACCAGCCCAGTTCTCCGTGCCGTCGTACATATACCTGCCGATGCTCTTTAGTGACAGGTATATTGCCTGTGGTACATCGCTATTGAGCGGATAATCCTCGTACACGCCGCCGACAATGCACGATGCCTCTGCCGAAAGCTCCGGTGCGCTTAGCCGCATGCCTATAACATCGCCACCGATTTTCTCTGCCAGTGAGCGCGGTATCATGCACTGGTCTGCAACACTCAACACCTGCTTGTAGTCGCCGGCAATGATGTCGCGGGGCAGCACGTCGAATAAACAGCTGTCGGCCATGCAGATGGCTTTGACCGAGAATTTGCGCTTGTCATCGGTCACCACGGTGGTCTGCGCAGACAGATAGGTGAATCTCGTGGCGGCTTCTACCTGTGGAGTGTATTCCTTGATGCCCGGGGCTATGGCTCCGGATGTCTGACCGTATTCAACATACTCACCGTTCATCACAAAGCTCTCTTGCACCTTGTAAAGCCTGTCGGCATCAGGATAGAAGCTGTCGTAGGTCTGTTCGAAGTAGATCTTGGCAATGAGCAGCAGTCCCATGGCAAGGCCGAGGCCGAGACAGATGACCTTTATGAATGTCTTCTTCATGTTGTTTCCTTATTTGATTATAATTTTTTCCGCCTCGCCGAAGTTCTCGTAGCTGCTGGTTATTATTCGCTCGCCTGGCTTCAGTCCCTCTATGACTTCATAGTATTGCGGGTTCTGACGGCCTATCTTTATCTGTCGGCGTACGGCCTCCTTGCCGTTGGCACTGAGAACGTATATCCATTTGCCGCCTGTAGTCTGGTAGAACGTGCCGCGCGGGATGAGAATGGCCCGGGTAGCCTCGCCAAGTTGTAGGTTGATGTAGTATGTTTGGCCCACACGGATGTTATCGGGCCGTGTGCCGTCGAATACCAGGTCGCTGCGGAACTGCCCGCTCTTCACTTCCGGATAAACTTTGGACACATGCACGGTGTACTGCGAGTTCTGACGCTCGAATTTGCCGTCGAGACCGATGGTCACACGGTCGATGTAATGTTCGTCTATGCGTACGATTATCTTGTAGTCGTTGAGCACGTTTATTTGGCCTACGGTCTGTCCTGCCGATACGTTCTGCCCGATTTCGGCATTGAGGTTTCCCAACTGCCCGCTGTGCGAAGCGCGGATATTGAGGTTGTCGGCGCGCTGTCGCACCAGGGTGAGGTTCTGCATCATGTTGGACAGGCTTTCGCGCATCATATTTACCTGCACCGAGCGGTAGAGCGAGTCCTGACGTATGCGGTCGCGCAGCAGGTTGAGCCTTTGTTCACTCAGTTCATAGTCTTCTCTTGCCCTCAGATACTCCTCGCGCGAAGTAAGACCCTCGTCGTAGAGCGCCTGTTGCTGGTCATAGACGCGGCGCATGCGGTTCCGTTCCGTTCGGGTGGTGAGCACGTCCTGACGCAGTGACAGCCTTTCCTTCTCCATTGCTATTTCCGTGTCGCGCAGCATGTTCTGCTTCTCGGCCAGCTGTGCCTCCGAATCGAGAATCTGTTGCTGCAGGTTGGGGTTGCGCAGCCTGAGGATGATGTCCCCCTCGTTCACCATGGAACCTTCGGCAACGAGTTTTTGTTCCACTATGCCGGTCTCCAGTGCCGACACCTGTACCACCATACCCGCCTCCACTTGTCCGTTCAGGCGTATATAATCGTTGAAGTCGCCCTCGCTCACTTCGCTTATCGTCAGTGCGTTGCCATCGGTACGATAGGTCGGAGTGCCTGTGCCTGTGAATGCCCACACCATCAATGCCACAATCGCCGTTGACGGAGCGGCAATCTTCGCTATCCGTTTCAGTCGCGGATGCTTCGTCTTTATTTCCCTGTCCATGATATGAATCCTTCTCCTTTATAGTAACTGTAAACCATTCTGTTGATAACGAGCTGTATGTGCTTTCCAACAAGGGCGGCCCGGGCCGAGGCCAGCTTGGTGTTGCTGGTGTACAGGTCCATGGGCGACACACCGCCCAGTTCGTACTTGCGCTGTATGGCGCGGTTGGACACCTCCTCGGCCTCTGCGCGAGTTTGTGCGGCATGCCATTCGCTTTCCGCCGCATCCACATCGAGCCGGGCCTCGCTCAGAGTGCGCTCTATCTCATAGCGCGTCTTGTCCAGTTCCACCTGACGCTGGTTGTAGTTCAACTTTGCACGCTTCAGACGCTTGATGTTCGCCAATCCGTTGAACAACGGCAAGGATAGCGAGAAGCCCACGTATTGACCCATATTGTTGTGCCATTGCGAAGAGAAACTCGGAGCCTTGTTGTCGCTGCCGAGCATCTTGTAATAAGAGGTGGACACGCCGCCGCTCAACGATATGCTGGGCATAAAGTTTCCATAGGCGGCACGAACCTGGTAGCGACTGCGCTGCAATTCGTGCGCAGCCTGCATGATGCGTGGATGGACATTGAATGCGGACAGGAATGCAGAGGACGACGAGGCTTCCTGCGTCAGCCCGTCATCTGGCGTTCCCTCTTCTACGGCAATCTCCTCGTCCACGGGCATGCCCATCTGTGCCTTCAGCTCTAACATCGCCTTCCGCCGCAGGTTCTGCTGGTTCAGCAGTTCGTACTCGTCGCCGGCCACAATGGCCCGCATGTCGTCAATGTCTCCCCTGGACTTCACACCGAGTTTTTCCTGGCGTTCCGTTACCGCCAGGTTGTGGCGGTCGCTTTCAAGTTGCTTCTCCATCTGTGTCTCCAGGGCGGCATAATATATAATGTTATAGAACGACCTGATTACGGCCAGGGAGATTTGGTCGGCCTCGTTCTCGGCCGACTTCTTCTGGCTCAGTTCTGCCATGCGTGCCGCACGGTAGTTGTTGATGGACACCAGACCGTCGAACAGCGGCAGGCTAATGGTCAGCGAGTAACCGTTGCTGAACGTGTTCTTCGTGTCGTAAGTGTTGGTCTCCGGGTCCACGCTACGTCCGAAACTCACATTCCCGCTTGTGTACAGGCCGACGCTTGGCATCATGGCCGACGCCTGTATATGCTTGTCCATTCGGGTCTGTTCCACTGCCAGACGGTTGGACTTGTTGGCAAAGGCATGCTCGCGGGCATACGCCAGGCAGTCCGTCAGCGACATCACTCTGTCCTGTGCCCATGCTCCATGCGTGAGAAACGCCAATACCAAGCTAACAATCAACTGTTGTGTCTGCATCATGTAGTACTTTATGTTATTCATAGTCGCAGCTTCCAAGCAAAACGGACTGAAGGCCGGTAAGCTCATCACCCATGACACCCACCACTGGGGAATAACAGCATATAGGGGCATCGTCCTGCTTCCTATGGTTGTCTTATGTTTCTGCATGCAAAAGTAGTGCATTTCGTGCATGGTGGGTCGGCATTTATCTCCAATTGCATCTTTCATGGGTCAAAACGTCTAATTTTTAGACATCATGTCCTCCGGTATGTGCAAAGGTGGTGGATAAGTTTTGTGGAAACGGTGCATAGTGTTAACTTTGCATCATGAAACTCTTGATTATTGACGATAACGAGGCGGTGCTTCGCTCCTTGAAGCTGGTATTCACGGGCGTGTTCGACCATGTGGTGACGGCCAAGAATCCACAGCTTCTGCCAGCCATGCTCAGTGCCGGTGATGTGGATGCCGTACTGCTCGACATGAATTTCAACACATGCAGGCTGGACGGCAGCGATGGTCTGTTTTGGCTGACTCGGATAAAGAGTAGTCCGAGTGCCCCCGCCGTGGTGCTGATAACGGCCTTTGGCGATGTGCCGCTGGCCGTGGAGGCCATGAAGCGCGGGGCAGAGGACTTTGTCACCAAACCATGGGACAACGACGACCTGATAGACAAGTTGAACAGGGCGATGGAAAAGTGCCGGATGAAAAAGGCTGAACAGTCGGCCGTGAGTGAGGCCAACCTCTACCGGGAACGGGCTGACGAGAGAAAGAACATGACCCTGGAGGAGATAAAGGCCGATCATATAAATAATGTAGTGAAGGAATGTGGCGGCAATCTGACCCTGGCCGCCTCACGCTTGGGAATAAACCGGCAGACACTGTATAACCAGATGAAAAAGCCTCCCCACACGCATATGAAATGAAACGCTTCAGACTGAATATCATTCTGCTCATAATCGGTATTATAGCCTTGTCCGTCTGGCTCGGGGCACTGATGGTTGGAACCGGACATACCGTGCTGATGTCTGCCGTTGCCGTTGCTCTTGTGGTACTGGTGATACGGTTGTTGCACATTGCCAGGCAACTTGTCCGTCAGATGTCGTCCTTCGTCAGTGCACTCAGAAACAATGACTTCATGATCCGTTTTCCCCAAAGCGACGATAGTGAGCTGTGCGAGATGTTCAGTGCCATGAACGATATTACGGCCCTGTACCGTAATTGCCTCACGGAGATAGAGACCAAGCGACATTACTATGACCGCATATTGAAGATTATGAGCCATGAGTTGCGCAACAGCATCACCCCTGTAGTCTCTCTGACCCATGATATGCTGAAGCGTCCGCAGGTGTATCATGGTGGGGCACTCCACGAGGGACTGGAGGTCATACACGGTCAATGCGTCAGTATCAAGCATTTCCTCGACTCGTATTACGAGATGACCCATCTGCCCAAGCCTCAGAACGCCTGCATAGATGTCTGCCGGATGCTGACGCACATCAGGCAGTTGTTCGCGCAGGAGCTGCAAAAGCCCGAGCACCGGAATGTGGAGCTACGTTTCGGCTTGGGTCAGGGTATGACTGTCGAAGGGGATGAGGCGATGCTCAACCAGGTGCTGGTAAACCTGATAACCAATGCTATACAAGCGACATCCGGCAGAGAGCATCCGCTGATAGAGGTTCTTGCATCCACGCCCGATGGCAAGCCCTGCATCACTGTAAGCGACAATGGTACAGGCATAGCAGACGACATAAAGGAAGACATATTCCAGCCCTTCTTCACAACCCATACGGAAGGTACCGGCATTGGCCTGTGCATCAGTCGCCAGATAATGCGTCTTCACGGCGGCGACCTTACAGTAACGAGTAAGGAAGGACACGGGGCACAGTTCGTGATGACCTTTGCATGATGGCTATCTGGGAGTCCGGCAGGGTCGCTTTTTCTTCATGGTTGTTATAGGTCTTTGTATCATACGAAGGTAACCTTAGTAGACGTATCGTTCGGGTGCACCTCCTGCTCCCCCCTCATGATTGATGCGCGTTTATGTGGGGTTGCGGGCAAATATGCTGCATATTTATCCGCATCTGCCTCCTCTCTCCTGCGGACATGTCTGTCTCTTTTACCTATATTTGTAGCGTAGGTCCGTAGGTCACGGTCATTGTTCTGTATGTGTTGGAAGTATAGACTTTAGTAATTCTACTTGACGATGCCAATGCGTTGAAATATAAATCTTTATTGAGGTATTTTTTTGCTGCCGCCATGTTGGGCATTCCTGCTCTCCGATGCTACGTTTTATCTCCATTAGAGTCGCGCCCTCGACTCTATTGGACGTAAACTTTATCTCCACTGGACATTCACCCTCGTTCCTACCGATGTCTCGTCTCCATCTCCACCGACCTCCTTTTTTTGTCCAATTGATGGCTGTCCGCCACATCCCCTTGGAATGTGCATAAACATGTGGAATGGCCCTGCCTCGTTGTCCATTGTCGATCCGTTGCCTCTTTAGTACACACACAGGTATTTCTATAACAAAATAATTACTACCCTTTAACCCAAATGTACGACCGATTTGGGTTGAATCTTGTGCCAATTTATAGAGTTAGCCTTAATTACATGCCGATTTTTTTGCCGTTTCGTTAAAAGATTGTACCTTTGCACCGCAAAAAGTGTTTTTTGCATAACATTAACCAATTTATACTAACACAATGATTGTAGTACCTGTAAAAGAAGGTGAGAACATTGAACGCGCACTGAAGAAGTTTAAGCGTAAGTTTGAAAAGACCGGCGTCATCAAGGAACTGCGTGCTCGTCAGCAGTTCGATAAGCCCTCTGTAAAGAACCGCTTGAAGATGGAGCGTGCTATCTATGTTCAGCAGCTTCAGCGTGTGGAGGACTAAGTTCATACGCTTGAAAAAGTATTAAAGAAGTTTAATATTCGAAGCGGCTACTTGTGTGGTCTTGAAAAAATGTCTATCTTTATCCTCAGAAACAGCATTTGAGGAACTTGAATGGATACGTGGTTGGAGGATTTCTTTGCCTATCTCAGGTATGAGCGTAATTATAGCGAGCAGACACTGACGGCATATGGCACCAGTCTGAAAGCGTTCGGACTGTATGTGAAATCCTTGGACGAGGAACTGACATGGAAGACAGTATCGTCTGATGTCGTGCGCTCGTGGATGGTGAGCCTGCTGGAAAAAGGTACAAAGCCTTCGGGGGTGTGCTTGAAATTGAGTGCCGTGAAATCTTTTTATCGTTTCCTGTTGAAGCGGGGACTGGTAGAGGTTGATCCGGCTTACGGGGTACATGCTCCGAAGAAAGCACGTCCGCTACCTTATTTTATACGCGAGAAGGATATGGATCATCTTTTGGATGATGTTACGTTTCCGGATACGTATGAAGGCAGGCGTGATCGTACAATGGTAAGCATGCTGTATTCCACCGGGATGCGCGCGTCGGAGTTGATGACTCTTGATTTGTCTTCCATAGACCTTGCGGAATCCGTGGTGTCTGTTATAGGTAAGCGTAATAAACAGCGCTTGATACCTATGGTGCCTGAATTGGTGCAAAATCTGCGCGACTATCTGCAGGCGAGGAAGGAATTTCTCGAGGATAAGGAACCGACAGACGCACTTTTCTTGGGTACTCCCAAAGGTAAACGGATAACCTATCAGTATCTGCGTCGGGCAGTCAGAGATGCTCTTGCCAATGTAACCATGCAATCGAAGCGAAGTCCGCATGTCTTGAGGCATAGCTTTGCAACCTCAATGTTGAATCATTCTGCAGACCTCCAGTCGGTGAAGGAACTGTTAGGGCATCAAAGCCTGAGTACGACGGCTATCTATACGCACACGACTTTCGAGGAACTGAAGAACTTGTATAACCAAGCCCATCCTCGGGCTTAAAAACAAAAGGAGGTATTATGGACATTAGAATTAAGGCCATTCACTTTGATGTGAACGAGAGACTTCAGGACTTCATTCAGAAGAAAGTCGGTAAGTTGGCGCGCTTCGGAGTTGAAATAGGAAAGGTAGAGGTGTCATTGAAAGTCGTAAAGCCCGAGACTGCCATGAATAAACAGGTGGACTTGAAGGCAGATGTTACTGGCAAGAGTCTTTTTGCTACAGAAACATGCGACACATTTGAAGAAGCAGTGGATAAAACGTGCGGAATTCTGGAACGTCAGATAGAAAAGCACAAAAATAAGTAATACAAGACGCTAAAAACAGACAAAAGTTTTGGCGGTTTCAAAAAATATGCCTAATTTTGCACCTGCAAATGGGCATACGGGTGGTTACCAGAGTGGCCAAATGGG
>DBLZ01000094.1 GCA_002297545.1 Prevotellaceae bacterium UBA711
GTTGCCTGTGGAATATAGAGGAGGAACTGCATCACTCGATAGATGCGCACAGCAACATCATCCTGTCGCGGTACATCGAGTTGCTACTGGACTACTGCACACGCTACTATGAGCGGCAGTTCATCACTCGTGAGGCTAAGAACAAGACCATATTGGAAACGATGGATAAACTCATTTGCGAGTATATCACATCGGGCAGACTGGCCAAGGACATGCTACCGACAGAGAGGTACTGCGCCGAACGACTGGGCCTGTCAGTCGCATATTTCTGCGACCTGCTGAAGTTCGAGACAGGCCGGACGTTTGATGAATGTTTCCAGGTGAAACGTCTGGACGCGGCCAAGCAACTCCTTCTCGAGCCAGCCAATACCCCAGTGAGAGTGGCACGGACGTTGGGCTATCCCAATGTGCAATACTTCAGTTTGCTGTTCAAACGTATCACAGGACTCTCGCCCAATGAATACAGGCAGACCCATAATTAGGACCACAAATCACTTGGCCTTCATCTTGCTTATCATTTGCGTCATGTTGCCCATGGGGCAGAACACACACCATGTGCGTGGACGGTAGATGACTGTGAGTATGACACCTACTATCAGCGATGTAAGCATGATGCCATATAGGCCGAATGCAAACTGCGCCTTCCATGGCTCTATGGCTACAGGATAGGCCCAGTGCCAGGGCACATTGAAGGTCCATAGCAGATGGATGGTCTCGTGCAACGACTCTATTCCGTTGGCCACCTGCACCGTGAGCCAAATCATCTCTATGAAGAAGAACAGAAAGAATATCAGGAACCCGTGGCGGAACCATGGAGAGGACAGCCATCGTGGTGCCACGTGCTTGCGTGACCATCCCAGCGTGTTGCCTATCTGCAGGAACAGCTGGCCGCGACCGCAATACTTGTTGCAATAGCCTTTACCTCCGCCCAATATGGCCATCAGCAGGGGTATCATGAAGCAGATGACACCCAGCCATGCGAACACGATGTTGAAGAAACCCAGTGCGAAGTATGTGGCGGAGATTATCCACATGTAGTCGCTCCAACGTTTTGTCTTTTGCTTTGTCATAGTGTCCGTCTATCTCAATACCTTATGTATCACTCCCGCAGGGCAGTTCTTCTCACATATACCGCACCCGATGCACGTCTCTTCATCTATCACGGCATAGCACCCCTTGTAGATGGTGATGGCATCCCGTGGGCACATGGACACGCACACGCCGCATGCCACACATCGGTCACGTTCGTTTTCTGCTTTGTACTTGGCCATAGTGTGTATTTATTGTTTGTTTTGCTCCAGCAATTCCTCCAGAAACTCCGAGGCATCTTCCACACACAGGGGACATTCGCGCAAGGTCTGTCCGCCATTTACTCCTTTCAGCAGTTTACACTGTGTGGCGCCGTTGCGTTGTTGGAACTTCTCCATCAGCTGGCGCATGCCACGCACAGACTTGGCCTTATCCTTGGTGGACAGGCCAAGCACCACTCCGGCACCGATGATGGCACCACAAGTGCCCTCCATGTTGCCCATGCCTGCGGCAAAGCCATTGCCTACATGTTTGATTGTTTCTTCGTCCAGCCCTGTGTAGTCGCAATATGTGCATAGCACGGCCTGCGTGCAGTTGTGGCTGCCACAGCGCTTCTTCTCTGCCGCTATCTTCTTTCTGCTTTCCATGTCATATCCATTTTCGGTTAATGATTGTGCAAAGATACAAACTTTATCTTACATCTGCAAATCCGGCATGGCGAGAGGATATAGTGAGGATTTCCTCAATCGTCCATTAGATGCAAATGGTGTTTCGACCTTATATTTGTTGGAGCGCAACCGTGTCGGCGAAGGCATAGCGAGCTATGGCGAGGCAACACGGGAAACAAGACTGTGGATAGAAAGGCAAAACGCCAGAAAAGACAATGGTAATATCCCCATTGGCGATCAATTTGGAATTATGCGTCTCGAAGTGTCTTTTTGGGCGCATGCATGCTTATCTTTCAATAACTCTTTGTAATTTTGCAACGCTTTGCCCCAAGTCTAATGACGAGGGAGCTTAATGTGGCATTAAGGCTGATCACTTCTATGCAAATACTTCTTGCAAACGCTAAAATAATGTATGACAAGGTTGGAAAGCATGCTCAGACTACTCCTCTCTTTCAGTCGGTGGCTAATGAACTGGCGGCAGAGATGGCCCTGATGGATATTGATGAACTTGCCCGCCAGCTGGATTGCAGCAGGAAACTGGCAGCAGAGAACTGGCAGCGCTATCAGAACTTCTGTTGTGCCGGTACCATGCCGGCTATCCTTGCCTACAATGGTCAGGCCTATAAACATCTGAAAGCCGCCATGCTTTCGGATGAAGCCTTGGCTTTCGGGCAGAAGCATCTTTGGATAACTTGTTTCCTGTATGGGCTGCTTCGGCCGATGGACGCAATCGTGCCTTACCGCATGGAACATTGTGTCTGCCTGCAAGCCACTGGTAACAGGCCTATACATCAATACTGGAAAGACAAGCTGACCGATACACTGATTGATAGTGTGAAGGCAGACGACGGTATTCTGGTTCATCTGTCTACTGAGGAGTATGAGCACCTTTTTGATTGGAAGCGAGTAATGGAAGAGGTCAAGGTCGTCCATCCATTGTTCTATGTACGTCAGTCCAATGGCACCCTTAGGATGCAAGCCGTGTGGGCAAAGTCATGCCGTGGAGCCATGGTAAGGTATATTCTCTCAAATCGGATAGCTTCGCCGGAGCAGTTGAGGGCCTTTGCTTATGAAGGCTTTGCCTATGCTGTCAACCATGGTGAAGAACTGTATCCTCACTTTATCCGCGAGTCTGTGTGACTCTCCTCTCCGCAGCCCATAAGTGATGGCTCATGTTATAAGCTTTCGGTTCAAAGTCCTTATCGTTCCAATTGAAATGCCAGACGTTCGTCGCCGTTCCAGCAGCGTATGATTCCACAGTAACGGAAGCCTTCCTTGCGGAGGGCGTTCTGCATCACTGTGTTGTCGCGATGGGTGTCTATGCGGATGTTCCGGCATTGTCGCAAGGCGAATTGTAAGGCTGTGTGCAGCAAGCCCTTGGCTTCGCCATTGCCGGCTATGCGGTGTATGGTGACATACGGAGCATCGTTGAGCCATTGGCCGTCATAGATGCAGGAATAGGTGGGGTCGGCACCTTCCTGCATGACAAAGGTGCCGACAATCTTCTTGTCCACGAGGCAGACATAGCTGGCGCCTTTCCGGATGTCACTGAGCAGAAAGTCCCGGTCTGGATAGCCATTGGTCCACTGGTCCGGGTTGCCGGTGCAGGACATGAAATGGCGTGCGTAGGCAAAGATGTCCAACATGTGTGGGATGTCTGTCGGGGTGGACTTGCGGATAACGATAGGTGAGTCCATACTATTTCAGAGCCTTGCCATCGGAAAAAGCCTGTCCGACCTTGGATCCAAGTTGCAGGTAACCATGGTGTATGGGGTCGTAGACTATAAGGCTCATCTTTTCCATGTCCGGCGTACCGTCCTCGGCGATGTATTCATCTTTGACCTGAATGTTCACTATCTCGGCCACGATGTAGTAGCCTGTCTCGCTCTCGTGGAGTTTCTCTTTTATGCGGCACTCCATGGTCATGGGGAAGTTGGTGAAGACCGGGGCATTGACCAGCTCGGCCTTGACGGATGTCCAGCCGGTCTTCTCCATTTTGGTGGGATGGGTCTTGGCGCTGACGAGACCGATGTAATCCGCTGCCACAAGCGTGTCGGTGGTGGCAAAGGCCACGGTGAACTCGCCACAGCGGTTGAGATTGGTCGTGGTTGCGTGCGCTCCCATGGAAATCATTATCTCCTTGGAGTCCCATTGGCCGGCCCATGCGGCATTCATGGCGTTGGCAACTCCGTTTTCGTTGTACGTGCCGATAATCAGCACGGGTTGTGGGAGAACCCACGGCTTGGGGGTAAAGTTTTTCATCTTGTTGCTAATTCGATAATTGGTGGTGGATTGCACTCAGGAGGTTTGGCACAGAAATATCTCCGTGATACGTTTGTGCGTCTTATGCGCCATGTGGTTGTGACTGTTGCCAGGCAGATGAATGTGGGGCTATACCGTGGCCTTGACAGTGCAGCATGGCGGTTCGGTAGGGGCGGCTCCATGGGGCAACAGACGCATATTCCGGATTATGGACTTGTATAAACCGGAATTTCCAATTGTGAAAACCGGAATATCCGGCCGCATATTCTGAAACATTCTGCCTGCTTCCCGTGGAAGACGTTCTGTGGCTTTGTGGGGATATAAGCGAGGGCCGGTATTGTACCGACCCTCGATATTGTTGATATGTGTCTGCGATGTGCTCACGATATGACAGCACATTACAGACAGTTACCTGTGCAGATGTCTGTACGCGGTGTGGTTTAGAACCATGTTACGTAGCAGAAGTCCTGACGGTGAGGCAGGAGGGCATTCTTGGGATACATGCGGAATGCAGTCTTGTAGCTGCCGGCATTGTCCAATGAGTGGCTACCCTGGAAGGTGAACTCGTTGCCGTTCTTGCCTGTCATTTGCATTTGGTCGATGCTGTAGATGCTTTCCACACCGTCTTTGTCGGTCTGAACGGTTACTATCTCAATACCTACGACATCATTCAGACCGGCCTCGTCGATAACGACCTTAACGTCATATTTCTTGCCAGCTTCGAGTTGACCATTCTGCAATGCCTCGTCGGCCTCCACCTTGACAACCTTGATATTGTTCCAGTTGGATGCTACACTTTCCTTCCATGCGGCAATTTCCTTTGCCAGCTTGTTGCCATCCTTGCGAAGCTCATTGCCACGGTCACGCAGCTTGTTGTAGAAGCGGCTATAGTAGTCGTCCAGTTGACGCTTCATGGTGTAGTGGGGAGCGATGGTTGCGATGGAGTTCTTGATAACCTTTACCCAGCCAGTGCTGTAGCCCTTGGCGTTGCGAGCGTAGTAGAGAGGCATGATCTCGTTCTCCAGCAGGCTGTAGATGGTGGCAGCGTCGAGCTGGTCCTGATGAGCCTGATTCTGATAGGTACGCTTCTCGGTCAATGCCCAGCCAGCGCCCTCGCGGTAGCCCTCGAGCCACCATCCGTCCAGTACGGAGAGGTTGACAACACCGTTCATCAGCGCCTTTTCGCCTGATGTACCGCTGGCCTCCAGGGGACGTGTGGGAGTGTTCATCCAGATGTCAACACCGGAAATCAAGCGACGTGCCAACTGCATGTCGTAGTTCTCCAGGAAGATGATCTTGCCCAGGAACTGAGGCATCTGGCTGATCTCGTAGATGCGCTTGATCAAGCCTTGGCCTGCGCCGTCGGCAGGATGTGCCTTACCGGTGTAAAGGAACTGTACGGGGTAGTTGGGGTTGTTGACGATCTTCTCCAGACGTTCCAGGTCGGTGAACAACAGGTGTGCACGCTTGTAGGTGGCGAAGCGGCGGCCGAAGCCGATGAGCAGTGCGTTGGGGTTGATCTTGTCCATCAGGCTGACAACACGTGAGGGGTCGCCCTGGTTCTTCAACCAGCTGTCGCGGAACTGCTCGCGGATGTAGTCTACCAACTTGTTCTTCAACTGCATGCGGGTGTTCCACACCTCGTCGTCGCTGACATTGTAGATGGCATGCCAGATCTCCTCGTTGCTCTGGTCGGCCAGATGATTGGTATCAAAGTGCTTGGCATAAAGCTTGCGCCATTCGTTGGCACACCATGTGGGGAAGTGCACGCCGTTGGTAACGTAGCCTACGTGGCTCTCCTCGGGGTAGTAGCCATTCCAAATGCCGGCAAACATCTTCTTGCTGACTTCGCCGTGCAACCAGCTCACGCCGTTTACTTCCTGGCAGGTGTTGCATGCAAATGTTGACATGCAGAAACGCTCACCCTTGTCGTCGGGATTCATTCGGCCCATGCCGATGAACTCATCCCAAGTGATGCCCAGAAGTTGAGGATAGCCGCTCATGTACTTGCCAAAGAGGGGTTCGTCGAAGTAGTCATGACCGGCAGGTACGGGGGTATGTACGGTGTAGAGAGAACTTACACGAACCAACTCGAGAGCTTCGGTGAAGCTCAAGCCTTCCTTGACATAGTCTACCAGACGCTGTACGTTGCACAGGGCAGCGTGGCCCTCGTTGCAGTGGTAAACGTCCTTTTTGATGCCAAGCTGTTTCAGCAGAAGTACGCCGCCGATGCCCAGGAGAATCTCCTGTTTCAGGCGGTTTTCCCAGTTGCCGCCATACAGGGCGTGGGTGATGGGACGGTCGAACTCGCTGTTCATTTCGTTGTCGGTATCAAGCAGATATAGTTTGACTCGACCAACGTTTACACGCCATACATAGGCATGTACATAGTAGTCCATATAGGGAACGTCCACCACCATGGGGGTGCCGTCGGCGTTGAGCTGCTGCTCGATGGGCAGTGAGCCGAAGTTCTGAGCCTCGTAGTTGGCAATCTGCTGACCGTCCATGCTCAGTGTCTGTGTGAAGTAGCCATAGCGGTACAGGAAGCCTACGGCGCACATGTCCACGTTGCTGTCTGAGGCCTCCTTGATGTAGTCACCTGCCAGGATACCCAGACCGCCGGAATATATCTTCAGGACCTGGTTCAAACCGTACTCCATGCAAAAGTATGCTACGGAAGCACGTGTGGTGTCGGGCTTTACGTCCATGTATGCACGGAACTGTGCATAGACATCGTTCATCTTCTTGACGATGGCCTTGTCGTGTGCCAACTCTTCCATTCTCTCGTGAGAGAGACGTTCTAAAAGAAGCACGGGATTGTAACCACATTCGGCATACAGTTGTGCATCCAGACTGGTGAACAGGCTGCGTGCATCATGATTCCATGCCCACCACATATTGTGAGCCAAATCATTCAACTTTTCCAACTCGACAGGGATGTTGCTCTTTGCCGAAACTGTTTTCCATGCAGCTGCATTGGCGTTGCTTGCTTTAATTCTCATAATTGTTTATTTGGTTTATATGTCTTTTTATTATGTCAGATGTCGAGGCACTTGGATACCCGTCTTGGCTATGGCTGTTTCATCTTTTCTTGCAGTGCAATGGGTGGTCATGGCAAGACGCACGACTCTGGATTAATATATATTAAGTAAGGTATAGGCTATGTATGCAGGTTACTGATATGCTTATTTGCCTGTCGCCATAGCGGCCATCCTTTTGTCGCGGTTCTTCAACGCTATGTCGTAGGCATCAAAGTAGTAGCGGATAAAATGTTTCCACAGAGCCTTGTCCGAAAGCTTCTTGGCTTTCTTGCGAACTTCCTTCACTTCGCTATCGCTCAGAGCGGAGAATGTCGACACGGTATCCTTTATTCTGTCGGCCACTTCGCTGTAATTGTAATCCGTCCTGCGTATTACTGCCACGCCGTCCATCAATGTGGAGTTTCCGCCCTTCACGCCGTTTGCCCACATGCCAAAGCCAGAGAGACTGGTGGTGACACATGGAACATGGAAAGCAATGCTCTCCAATGGCGTGTAGCCCCAAGGCTCGTAGTATGAGGGATAGACGCTCAGGTCTTTGCCTATAATGATGTCGTAATAGTTGTTATTCATCACGCCATCGTTGCCATCCAGGTAGCAGGGAATGAAGATAATCTTGACCATATCCTCGGCCCGATTCCACATATCGCTGTACTTTAGCATGCTGGTGACATTGTCATGCGTCATATCGTGCAGCCAGTGTGTTATGATAGGACAGGGGAGGGGAGTGTCGAATGTGTCTGGGCTGCAAAGGCGTTCCACCAAGTCTTCTCTGGGCTCGCCTACCCAAGCCGGTACTTCCACGAGGGCCAAAACCTGCTTTTTCAGGTTCTTGTCGCGTCCAAGACGATTCATGGCCTCAATGAACACATCGATGCCTTTGTTGCGGAATTCGTACCTGCCGCTTGTGCCAATGATAAGCGTGTCCTCGGGGAACGTATATCCTGTCAGACAGTTTGCCACACGCAATATCATCTCTCTGGCTTCTTTACGCTTGCGATTGAACTCAGCCGCTTTGGGGACGAAATCAGCCTCAAAGCCGTTTGGAAGTATGGCGTCGCATTTCTTGTCCAGCAATTCTTCGCACTCATGGGCGGTAACCTCGCTTACTGTTGAGAAGCAGTCCACACGGTGAGCCGTTTCACGCTCTATGCTGTGCTTGGCCTCCACGTTCAGTTCCTGTGACATCTGTGTGCCGTTATATGCCCAAAGGTAATCGTAAAGAGGCTTGTCGTTGCCGGCTATGCTCCGCCCTATGGTGGTGGCATGTGTAGTGAAAATTGTGGCGATCTCCGGTACATGTTGTTGAATGTACATTGCTCCCAAACATGTCATCCATTCATGTGCCTGATACACTATGTTGCTGTATGTGCCTTTGAGAACGTTATTGTAAAAACTTTCAACGACAAGTCCCGCAGCATAGGAGAACATGTTTGCCTCGTCATAGTCGCCATAGCCGTGCAGACTGTTTACTTTTGCGTATTCCCACAGGTTGGCATATAACTGGTTGCGCAATTCAAAATACTTTTGGAATGCAACAAGCACCACGCAGGGCTTGCCAGGTATGTTCCAACGGCCGACGCGTACGTCCAACCCTTCTTTGCGTGCTGTCTCGACCCAAGACTTCCAAAGTTTCTTGTCTTCACAGAAAAGTGGATTAGGTTTGTCTTGTCCAAAATCCGGACCAACAAAAATCAACTTGTCTGACATTGCGCTCTGCAGCGTTTTGGCGCGACTGGAAAGAACTGTGTAGATACCACCAACTTTGTTGCATACCTCCCAACTGGACTCGAAAATATAGTCAGGTTTAAGTGTTGTGTGGGCCATTATGATAGTTTCAAGTTTAAAATTACTCAATATCGCGTGCAAAGATACGACTTTTTATTAAAAACAAAGCCATTTGACATGTCTAAATATCATTTAGAGGTGTTTTGATACGCAAAATGGCTACCTTTGTGTGTCGTAACGTTAAACTGGACACATGATGAAACGCTTGTTTGTGCTTATTTCGCTGGCAGTCTGTCTGCTATCCCATGCATCGGAGCTGTGGAAACTGAGTTTGATAGATCGTGATGAGAGTATAGTCCTGAAGATTGACCTACAGGAAGAAAGCATCATGGTGCCCGGCATGGAGATATTCGGGCCTATGCATGGATATTTGGGTGGAAATGTTTATGGAGTATGGACAATTACATCCTTTAAGCTCAAGAAAGATAAGGCGATTTTGCGCATGTCAAATGATTTGGGCAGCGAAACCCAATAGGCTGAGTTGACACAATTCAACGACAGTACATACACGCTCAAGCTTGTCGGTATTGTCTTAGTGAAGAGGGCGGTAGGGAACAAGTTGCACAAGATCGCATCTACCCTAAGAATGGTCAAAAACTCCAACTAATCTGCCAGCCCATGACCAGTGCGGCCAGGTACAGAACGTATAGGGAAAGCATAGTTGTGCCTTCTGCTTTCGTAATTTTGTATTCGGTGCCACCAAATACAAGCAACAGTGCTCCGCTGCCAACGAAAACCGTCCAGTCCAGTAACGTTATGCCTTGAATACTCAGTGGGCATATAGTGGCGCTTGTTCCCAATACAAAGAAGATATTGAACAAGTTACTGCCTATGGCATTGCCCAATGCCAAACCTGTGCTGCCTTTGCGTGCTGCTACGATACTGGTGGCCAATTCCGGAAGACTTGTGCCTACAGCCAGTATTGTCAGGCCAACTACTCTTTCACTCATTCCGCATGTAAGGGCCAGCGCGGAGGCTCCCGACACCAGCATTTGGCCGCCACCGACAAGACAAGCCAAACCCAGCAGGGAATACAACAACGTCTTGCCCCAACCGAATACTGCGCCGCATGTCTCTTCCTTGTCCGGATTATGCTTTGCCACGTAGAAGGAATATATCATGTACATACCAAAGCACATGAGCAGGACAAAACCGTCGCTCCGGCTAACATTCCCATCGTAGGATAAAGCCACCAGGACGAGTGAGGACAGCACCACAAAGAGGACATCGCGTGCAAGTAGTTTTTTTGTCATCGCCATAGGGATGATCACAGAGGACATTCCAACAATCAACAGCACATTGGCGATGTTGCTTCCAACCACGTTGCCTATGCTCATGTCTGCCTTGCCTTCGAGGGCGCTGAAAAAACTTACTACAAATTCCGGCATACTGGTTCCCATGGCCACTATCGTGAGGCCGATAACCATTTCGCTAACATTCCATCGACGTGCCACGCTGGAGGCGCCGTCCGTAAATTTGTCAGCCCCCCATACCACAATTATTATACCTATACACAGGATAAGTATGTCAAGTATTATTGTCCACATGTCGTATTATAATTATGTTTGTATCTCCGATCTGCAATGCTCCGCTATACAGTATGGGGCATCATTAAGACTCCTGCTGTGGTTATCGATACCCTATCATATATTGTAATGTCGAATGCTTCACCCTCAGGGACGTGCTGACACGGAACATGAAGCAAAGGTATTACAATTTTGCATGAATTGATGTCCACGTGAGCATTTTTATGTTTTTTAAGTGTGCAAAATGCGCTATTGTGGAGAAAAAGCTCTATCTTTGTGGTGAAATATGAGGAGAATAGCTTACATATTCATAGCAACCATATGCAGTCTGTATATAGTTTCATGCGGTCCTGCTGCTGAGAACAAGGGTGGTTCGGCCAGCCAAACACAGGTTTCCGCTACGGATGTCAACGATACAGATACCCTTTTGCTGATAACAATGCCCAAGGGGGCTCTGTGGGGACATCTGGGAGAAGCCACAGGCATGAGCGTGATAGAGTTTATCACTGATGACGGAGACACCCTTTACCTCAGGAAAGAGAGCGAGATAACGGGGCGTAGCGGCATTATATATGGAAGCATTCGCAACTATACAGATCGTTTTTGCCTCACCACAACCGACGGCGGCGAGACATTATTGAAGGCCGTAAACGTCTCACAAATGCAAGAGTTGTGGGCCGAGCGGACTTTGACCGAAGAGAAATAACACAAAGACATCATTATAATTATTAGGAAACTTCCACACGTAATCATGGAAATCAAAACATTAGCTTTTGCATGCTTGGCAACATTTGCATCCACTGCCATGGCTCAGTTTGAAGGAACATCCGTAGACGAAAGAATTGCCGCCACAGCCGGTGAAGACAGCATTGCCGTTGGCCGTGGTCATATCAGCAGCTTCCAAATGGGTATAGAAAACAAGAACTGGCAAGATGCACATATATCATGGAAATGGCTCATGCGCCACGCGCCATATTCAATTTCTGCCCTCTATAAAGGACACGCTCCTTTCATGCTCTATCAGCTGATCATAGCTGAGCAGGACGAGGCAAAGAAATTAGCCTACTTCAACGACCTTATGGACATGTTCGATAAGCGTGCCGCACGTCTGGACACTCTCAATAGCCTGGAGAAACGTGAAGAACTAAAGAGCACCTTGGGTGACGTGCTTGCCATCAAGGCCGACTACTACAATTGGACGGCTCCCACCACCAAGGGTTCCAACTATACTCTGAACCAGAGCTACAAGAACTATTCCGAGGCTATCCGCATGATCAACGAGAAGGGTGGACGTGATGTTGAGGGCTCTGTGCTGCAGAACTTCTTCCTCACTTCCGATGCGATGTACAAGAGTGCACCCAATGCCCTGCGCGAGCAATACCTGCAGGACTACCTGGACTCCAAGGAGGCCTGCGAGACCATGCTTCAGTTGGCCAAGGAGGCACAGGCTGCCGGCGATACGGTCAAGGCACAAAAGTTGCTGAAGAAGTACGAAGGTCCCTTGGCTCTGATTGAGCAAACCTTTACTACGAGCGGTGCCGCAGACCGTGAGCAGATCATTGCCATCTACACCAAGAAGTTCAATGCCTACAAGAACGATATCGACAAGCTTAACTCATCCCTCAACCTGATGGCTCAGAACGGTTGCGACAACGACTCCATCTACTTTGTCTATGCCAAGGCCGCTTATGACCTCAATCCCACATTCACCTCATCCATCGGTCTGGCACAGAAGGCACAGAAGGACGGCAAGGCAGCAGAAGCCCTCTCATATTATAACAAGGCTTTGGAACTGGCTTCCGACGACGCCACTCGTGGCAAGATCTGCATCAAGGTGGCTCAGGCCCTTATCTCCAGCGGTGGTTTTGCCAAGGGTGAGGAGTATATAAAGAAGGCCATAGAGTATAATCCCTCTCTGACCGGTGCCGCTTACTGGCAGATGGCTATGAGCCTGATCAAGGCTCACGACCTTAGGGGGGCCATCAACTACTGCGACCTTGCTGGTAAGGCTGATATCACCTATGCCAACCGTGCCGCAGACATCACCCAGAAGCTGAAGGAGGCCATCGCACAGCAGGCAAGCAATGCAAAGATGCAGGCCGAGTATGAGGAATACATGCGTAAGAAGAAGGCCGAGGAGGCATTCTGGAATCAGAAGTAGTAAATGCAGTTATGTGGCTAAATCAATCACAAACCGTGATGCGCCACTCCATGAACAGACAGGTGATGTTTTCCCTGTCGCAAAGAAAGAGTCCGGTATCGTGCCGGACTCTTTCTTTGTATGTGGGAAGTTGGGCACATGCCCCCTTCTGATATTATTGCAGCATCGATACGCTTGATTTTTCCTGTTTTCTTTGTACCTTTGTGCCAGCGCGGATGTATCCGGGCAGAGTATTGAGTATAATCGACAAATGTATTGAAGACATGTTTAGTGGAATAGTGGAAGAGACTGCCCGCGTAGTGGGCATAGAACAAGACAGGGACAATGTGCATCTGACGTTGTCCTGTTCCTTTGTGGACGAATTGAAGATAGACCAGAGTGTGGCGCACAACGGAGTGTGTCTCACAGTGGTTCGCTTGCAGGACGACACCTACACGGTCACCGCCATGCGTGAAACCCTGATGCGTTCTAATATCGGTCTGCTGACAGTGGGCGATGAGGTGAATGTAGAGCGTTCCATGATGATGAACGGACGTCTGGACGGACACATTGTCCAGGGGCATGTGGACCAGACTGCACGCTGCGTGTCCGTGGAAGATCAGGACGGCTCCTATCAGTTCACGTTCCGCTACGAGACGTCCTCCGAGATGGTGCGTCGCGGATACTACTGCGTGGACAAGGGCAGCATCACCGTCAATGGTGTTTCCCTCACGGTATGCCGCCCAACGGAGGATACGTTTCAGGTATGCATCATTCCTTATACATACGAGAACACCAACTTCCACAACATCAAACCCGGTACCGTGGTAAACCTCGAGTTCGACATCATCGGTAAATACTTGGCACGCATGAACAGCTTGCTTTGAGATGTCGTGTGACCGAGACTCTGTTTCTGTGGATGTGCAGGGGCATTTCTACGGAGATGAGGTTGCGGCCCTGTGGGGCGACGCTTTTGTCTTCGTGTGGGGCGGTCTCCAAAAACCGGTTTATTTGGATGAACAAACCGGTTTGCTGATGCGAATGAACCGGTTTATTGAAGTAGAAGAACCGGAATATATATAGCGCATCATACGGGGACCGGTGCCCCGCCATATTAAAACGATAAATCGCACTCCGAGGCGCCTGCCCCAGAGTGCGATTTGCGTAGGTCGGCAGCCCCTGGATTAGCCCAGCAAATATCGTGCCGACTTGCCCATGAGGTGGCGCAGCATTGCCACTATGCTCCACGAGCAGACGAGGATTACCACAGCAGAGAAGGGGATACGCAGCGGAGCGGGTATACCCAGCCATTCGCCCATGCAGAAACCCGTGTACACGAAGTAGTAGTGTATCATGTATATGCCGAAGCCACAGGCCGTGAGGTTGGCCAGCAGGCGTGCCATGTGTCCATTAGCGTCCATGCGCAGGCGGCACATGGGCAGGAACCATGCCACGGTCATCATCACCACGTTTGGCGTGTTGTAGGTCCAGAATAGTTCCACCATCTCCGGTGTGCGGTCGGGCAGGGCCATGATATGCGAGTAGCCCATGTACGTAGTGGCCAGTCCCACGGCCAGCAGTGGTATGCTTACCGTCATGGTGCGTCCCCATCCCCAGTGTACGTACTCGCGGATGTAGTGCCCCAGGAGCATATACCCGCTGAAACCTGCAAAGTAATAGAAGAGGCCGAAGGAGTTCCACTCGCAGGTGCCGAAGCAATAGTGGCTGACGTACGTAGTGAAGTAGGGGAGAATGGTGCTCAGCAGCCACAGAAGCAGGAATATCTCCTTCTCACGTCTGGTGGCCCGTTCCACCCAAGCCGAGAATATAGGCAGGTATAGGTACAGCCCTATCAGCATGTAAATGTACCACATGTGGCAGGCGATGAAACTAAAGCTGTAAGGTATGCGTGCCACAAGTGCGAGGCCGTCCTGCAGGGTCTGGCTGTCGCTTTCGGCCCATGGGAACATGTGGCGCACGGCGCTACTGTCGAAGTTCAATACCCCGGTGAGCCACGGTGTCATGTAGTAAGCCACGGACCATATCAGGAACGGGAACAGCACACGGGGTATCCTGCGCCCGTAGAACCGGGTCATGCTTCCCCTCACAGGCAGGGAGAGTACGCCGGTGAGCATCACGAACAGCGGCACACACGGGCGCACCAGCGAGCCCCAGCGTGTGCCCCAGCCCACCAGTTCGGGGGCGGCGGTATCGCCACCGGCGGCATAAGTTGCGGCCGCGTAGAACGGGTCGGCGGCATGGCAACACAGGAGGAAGAAGAATGCCAGGAGTCTAATGGCGTCGCACCAGACCAGGCGTTCTGGAATGGCGGGTTTTGTAGCAGAGATGGATTGTTGTTGCATCATATTATGTATAGGGAAGTTAAATGTATGACGTCCGGTGTGCGACGCACGTATTATATATTAGGTATGGTATAGCCCCATAATGGCGTCTCTCCTGCGTGTCTATGTGGGTGTCTATTCACAAAGATACGTTTTTTATGCCACACCGAGTGGAATAATGCCTCATTTTCCTTGGATTTTCTCGGAATAATGGTATATTTGCAGTCATAGCGACATCAAACACACCTAAACACATAACTTAACCCAACAAACAAGCTTATGAAAATTAAGACCCTTGTCCTCGGGCTTGCCCTCCCTTTGGCTGGACATGCTCAGGAATTCAACGTGGTATCGCAGGAGCTTCCCAATCCCGACAATGCCCCGGCACCATGTCATCCTCTGCCACACAAGAGGCAGATTCTGTGGAACGAGACGGAGTTCTATGCCTTCTTCCATTACGGCATGAACACCTTTACAGGCCGTGAGTGGGGCAACGGCGACGAGAAGGAGAATATCTATGCTCCCAAGGGTATGCCTGATCCCGAACAGTGGATAACCTCCGTGAAGGCAGCCGGCATGAACGGCGGCATTGCCGTGGTCAAACACCACGACGGCTTCTGCCTGTGGCCCACCGCCACCACCACGCACAGCATCGTAGGTGCCGGCAGCGAATACGGACGTCAGGCCAACATACCTCTGCTCTATGCCGAGGCCAGCAGAAAGCACAACATGAAGTACGGCTTCTATGTATCGCCCTGGGACCGCAATTCGGCACACTATGGCAAGGATACCTACGTCACGGAGGTCTTCCTTAAGCAATGTGAGGAGTTGGCCGAGTATGGCAGCGACCAGTTCGAGATGTGGTTCGATGGTGCCAATGGCGGCGACGGCTATTATGGCGGCGAGGGCGGTACACGCCAGGTGGATGCCGATATATACTATGATACGCCCAATCTGCGTGCACGTGTCCATAGCATAGCCCCCAACTGTGTCCTGTGGGGCGTGGGCGGCGAGGCCCGCTGGATAGGCAACGAGGCCGGATATGCCGGTGAGACCAACTGGGCTACTACCGACTACGGAGGCAGCGGTGTCCGTGAGGAGGGCGATATCAACGGATGGTTCTGGCATCCGGGCGAGAGCGACGCCAAGGCTACCAACAACGGATGGTTCTGGCACCGCGGTGAGACGATGAAGAGTGCCGACCGCCTGTTCCAGATGTACCTGGAGACTGTGGGACGCAATGCCACCCTCATCCTCAACTGTCCGCCTGACGAGTACGGCGTGTTGCCCACGAACACGGTGAACGAGTTGAAGAAACTGGGCAAGATGCTCCATGAACGTTTGGCCGTGCCCGTGTATGGTCAGGACGAAAGTACTGCTGCAACTGACTTGGCCAAGACGGCTACCATCGAGGTGAGTGAAACGCGTACGGGCGGCAAGTATGAAGCTGCCAACCTGACTGACGGCGACAAAGATACTTACTGGGGAACCAACGACGAGACACGCTCGGCCACCATTACCCTCACTTGGGACGAGCCGCAGACCTTGCGCTATCTCCTTATGCAGGAGCCCATTGCCCTTGGTCAGCGTATCAAGGACTTCAATATCGAGTATAGCACCGACGGTACTACATGGAAGCCCCTGTGCCCCAACATGCAGACCACTACCGTGGGCTACAAGAGAATTATTCCCCTGAACGGCAGCACCGCAGAGAGTTACGGGAACGGCTACAGCGCACGCAGCCTGCGCATATCCATCCTCGATAGCAGGGCATGCCCCCTATTGTCTAACCTGAGCGTATATTAAATAGAGTATCATGATGAAGACTAAGCATATACTTACGGCAGCTCTGCTGCCCGCGGCCATGACTGCCATGGCGCAGACAGCCATTACTTTCGATACGGAGGACTACCGTTCCATAGGTACATATGACCAGTGGACGGAGAGCCCCTTCACTTTGGGCACACTGCAGGGACATGCCGGTGTGGCCGACAATCCTGACACGGCAGTGGATCCCGTCATGGGTGTTGCACCCAACCCTTCGGCCAAGGTGGTAGCCGTGCAGAGAAGCCGCCATGGCGGCAACGCCTTTGGTGTGAGGATAGACCTGAAGGAACCTCTGCGTGTGACCAAGAAGTTGCAGTACATCCACGTGATGGCTTACCTCAAGGACAAGCCTGCCGACTCACGCATGATGGTGATAGGCCTGGGCAAGCGTACCGAGGCAAGTTGGGCGTGGCAGACCGGAGAGGACGAGCAGTTCTGGGCCATCACCAATGCTCCCGTCAAGGCCAAGGCCGGATGGCAGGACGTAGTGGTGTCTTTCAAGGGTTTCTCCTATTCACGCGAAGAGAATGCGGACAGCGGCATAGACATCTATGCATTGGTAATAGTTCCCGACGTGCGTTCGCCGCATGCCGATGCTGTTGACTGGGTGGCATACTTCGACAACATTGTGGTGGACAATGATCCAGCCAAACGTTTCAGTACGGACAAGTATGCCGTGGACTTCAACAAGGAGGCCGTGCCCTCCCGCACTGACCGCAGCCTGCGTGGCGTAGGTCTCACCGTGGATGGCAAGGCTCAGACGGCATCTCTCTCAGGAAAGCAAGTGTACTACGATCATGTGGCCGATGCCGTCTTTTCGGCAAAGGCCGGGCAGGAGGTAAAGCCCACATTCCAGTATTCCGGAGCATGGATGAACGCCTTTGTCTATGCCGACTGGGGCAACGACGGTGTGTTCTCATACGATGTCAATGACAACGGTACGCCTGCGGATGGCAGTGATGCAGTGAGCTACAATGCCATACAACTGGGTGACAAGTGGTATAAGAGTGATGGAAGCACGGTGAGCAATGGTAACAATATCGGCTCCGGCGTGCCCACGTTCACGGTGCCTGCCGATGCGGCTCCCGGTTTCTACCGCATGCGCTACAGGGTGGACTGGGCAGGAATGAACCCTGCTGGTTCGGCCACGATCATATCAGACGGCGGTGCCTTGGCCGATGTGACACTGGACGTGCATGGCGAGATTGTCAGCATCAGTGCTTCGCAGCTCAATGGTGACATAGTATTGGCAGATGGAGAGGCTCCCTTGCAGAACTATCAGACTTCATACGGACAGCCCGTGACGGTGAAGATACTTCCAGAGAACGGCTTTGTACAGAACGGTTTCGCCCTGAAGTATGGCTACAACGTGAACGCTACGGAGCAGCTGGACGACAATGGCAATCCCAACTGGGTGCTGGTGACCGTTCCAGCCAAGGATATAGCCGCAGATGGCACATATACCATCCCCGGCGAATGTATACGTGGCGGATACGTCAGCATTGTTGGTGACATGCAGCAGGCTAATCACTATACTGTACATATCGAGGGCGCTCCCGAAGGTCAAGGCGGCGTGGTGTATGCCGGCGTTACGTACGGAAATGATGCCACGATAGATGCTTCGCAGTACTTCTCTGCGGATGATGTCGAGGTTGTCCCCGTGGATGGTTATGTCTACACCATTTCCTTTGATGCAGAGAACGGCGTGCTCACCGTCACCTACAAGCCCGTTCTGGCTTATCGCCAGATTAACAGCCTGTCTGAGTTGCGCAACAATATGGCATACCACATCAAGGCAGCCAGCGGCGAGGGTTATCTGGCATGGAACACCACCATCACCAACAGCTATGTAAGCCTCCGCGGACTCACCAATTCTTCGTACAACGGTCTTCCCTCCAACGGGGCTGTGGCCGGGATATTTCAGGAGGAGGTGCTCCCTTTTGACTCCACGGTCGTGTGGCAGATAATGAAAGAAGGAGATGCTTATTATCTCTACCAGCCGGCCAACGAGTGCTATGTTACGCGCAACGGTCGTGACTACATGTTCTCTATAGAGAAGAAGGCTCTGGATAAGATACGCGATAACGGCGACGGTACGTTCAGTTTCCATGCCGGTGGCAGTTACTCTGATGGTTCTACCTACTTTGCCTGCATCTGTACCAACGAGGGCACATACCCCATTCGTAACTGGACCTGGAGCGATCATGGTTCCAAGATGTACATCATAGAGAACCCCAATATCACTTTGGATGACCTGACCGTAGGCGTCGACGAGATACCTGCCGGCAATGCACCTGCAACGGTGAATGCTATCTATAGCCTGAGCGGACAGCGGTTGAACGCCCTGCCTAAGTCCGGCGTGGTGATATTAAACAGGAAGAAAGTGATTGTACGTTGAGTGGCGATACATATCTAACCAAAACATCATGTCCCCCGAAAGTCGGTTACGCTTTCGGGGGACATGATGTATGTGCCCGTGTGTATTTTGATGGACATTGATTCATTGGATGCCACATCCGCTTCCACATAGCAGGGCCGCAATGCGTTCAAGCCACACTCTGTCCACGTGGTCAAAGTTGTTGAGACGTTCGCTGTCGATGTCCAGCACTCCCCATATTTCATCCTCGTGGCGCAGTGGAATGACAATTTCGGATCGCGAGGCGCTGCTGCATGCGATGTGGCCGGGGAACAGGTTCACGTCGGGCACTATGATGGTCTCGCCCCGCTTCCATGCCGTGCCGCATACCCCGCGACCGTAGTGGATGCGCGTGCAAGCCATTGGGCCTTGGAACGGTCCCAAGACCAGTTCGCTGCCTATTACTCGATAGAACCCCGTCCACCAGAAACGGAATGTCTCGTGGAGGCAGGCAGATATGTTTGCCATATTGGCTATGGTGTCGTGCTCCCCTTCTATGATGGCGGCAAGTTGAGGCAGCAGGTTGGAGTAGCGTTCCTCCTTTGTTCCGCTTTGTACTATATATTCGTGTTCCATGTTGCTCTGCCGTGTTTCAGGGGGTGATGGCATGGAGTCAGCATCCTGTGCCGTCGAGGCTGCATGTTGCGCCATCGTGGATGTCGTTCTCAGGGGATGTGGTCGTGGCATCAGTGAAAGCGATGCCGGCATCCTCGGCCGAGAAATGCACACTGCCGTCTTCCATTACGAAGCATGGTATGCCTATGGAGCCTTTGCCGCGTATGGCGTTGAAGGCAGGATGCGTGTCGCGTATGGCCAGGAACTGCTTCAGGTTGCGTACATGCTCCCCGATGTCTATCAGTTGGAAACGTGAGTCGCCCTCGGCCTGTGCCTTCACTGCAGTGCAGTCGGGGCACGTTTGCATAACGAATATCTTTATCATGTATGTAGTATAGGTTGGTGTGTTTATGCTATGGTGTATTGTTCTATGGATGGAAGTTTACAGGCACCGCTACCGATTCGTCGGGCCACTGTGGAAGGTATAGTAGTCCACATGGCTTGCAGTCCAGTCCCGTCCGGTCTATGTGCCGCAGGTTATTGAAGTTCGGCGGTCCGAACTCGAAGGAGCGACCGTACAACAGTATGGCATCGCGCAGAGGATCGTATTTCCACAGACCTCCGCCTCCGTCGCCATGCTCGTGACAGGCCAGCAGTTCGTTGTGCTGATACACTATGCCAAAGCGTAGGATGCCGTCTCCTGTGATGATAAATTTTCGGTACATATATATAATAAGGTATAGGGCATGTTGCTGGTTTCTGCTTTAGAGTAGCGTCTTGTTTTCCTTGGGCTCGGCAAACTTCTTGGTGAGTAGAGCCGCGAAGGGGGTGGGGAACGTGCGTGCTCCCGTGGGACATGCCTTGACGCAGGCGCAGCACTTGATGCAGACGCCAGCATCGGTAGTGGATGGAGAGTTTGCGGGGATGGCGTGTGTAGGGCAGCAGTCTACGCAGGTGCCGCATCCCGTACACAGGTTGGTATCGACCTGTGGAGCCGAGGGAATGGGTACGCCCTGTTGCATCCATCCCATGACGGTCTGTTGGAACGATACCATTACCTCGGCATCCTGTACCGGCTTTTCTATGGATGAGACGTCGATGGCAGGAGCGTTCGGTGCGGTGGACAACTTTTGGCCGACTGCCTTACCAAACTGTTCGGCAAATCTGAGGTCTTCTGCATCGGGTCGCCCAGTCGCTATGGGGGTCTCGGCGGTGGAGTAGGAGTGTTCTCCTATGAATGTACCTGCGGCGATGACGCGAAAACCGCGGTTGCCCAGGAATTCGGCCAGCTGATCCAAAGCCGCCTCGTAGTGTCTGTTGCCATACACTACCACGGCCACTGCCGGAGTGTTGTTCCCACTGATGTGTTCCAACCGTTGCAGTGCCGGTGGAGCAACGTGCCCGCCATATACCGGGACGGATACAACCACTACGGTGTCGCTGTCAAATTCTTTAGTCACGGCCTCTCCGCGAGTGACATCAATGGTCTTCATCTCTCCCGGGTTTATGCCACGGGAAATGGCTTGTGCGATGGCTGATGATGTACCGGTGGGGGAGAAGGTCACTATTGCTGTGTTCATGTTCCTAAATAGTAACTAAGACTGTGTCTCTTCTTAGAGAGACGTTGTTGTAAACGTAGCGACCCCGAAGCTACCATGAAGGCTTTTCGGGGTCGGATATGTGTGTGATATATATAGTGCCGTTTCAGGTCGCGGACGAGGCGCAGTTGTCAGGAATTCATGGAGACGAGGAATTCCTCGTTGTTCTTCGTAGTCTCTATTCTGCCCTTCAACTCGTTCATGGCCTCCATGGCGTTCATGTCTGCCAGAAGCTTACGCAGTATCCACATGCGGTCCAGCGTGAACTTGTCTTGCAGGAGATCGTCGCGGCGAGTGCTGGACTGTACGATATTCACGGCGGGGAATATACGCTTGTTGGCCAGCATACGGTCGAGTTGCAGTTCCATGTTGCCTGTGCCCTTGAACTCCTCGAAGATGACCTCGTCCATCTTGCTGCCCGTGTCTATCAGTGCTGTGGCTATGATGGTGAGCGAACCTCCGCCCTCGATGTTACGTGCAGCACCGAAGAAACGCTTAGGCTTGTGCATGGCGTTGGCGTCCACACCGCCTGTCAGAACCTTGCCGCTGGCAGGAGTGACGGTGTTGTAGGCGCGGGCCAGACGTGTGATGCTGTCCAGGAAGATGACCACGTCGTGTCCGCATTCTACCATTCTCTTGGCCTTCTCCAGCACGATGCCGGCTATGCGTACGTGACGCTCTGCCGGTTCGTCGAACGTAGAGGCTATCACCTCTGCATTCACAGTGCGTGCCATGTCGGTTACCTCCTCGGGGCGCTCGTCGATGAGCAACATCATCAGGTAGGCTTCGGGATGGTTCTTGGCGATGGCATTGGCTATCTCCTTCATAAGGATGGTCTTACCCGTTTTGGGCTGAGCCACGATCAGGGCACGTTGTCCCTTGCCTATGGGGGCGAAGAGGTCCACGATACGTACTGACAGAGGGTCGTTTTGTCCACTGCACAGATGGAACTTCTCGTCGGGGAAGAGTGGGGTGAGGTTCTCGAAGGGAGAACGGTTCTTGATGATGCGGGGGTCGCAGCCATTGATGCTGAGCACCTTGCTCATGGTGTAGTACTTCTCGCCGCGTGAGGGCATGTTGATGGTGCCGCGTACCACGTCACCGGTCTTCAGACCGTATGTCTTGATCTGCTGGTAGGTAATCTGTATGTCATCCGGTGAGGGCATGTAGTTGAAGTCGGAGGAGCGCAGGAAGCCGTTGGCGTTCTCTGTGCTCATTTCCAAAACACCCTCGGCTGTGATAGCATCACCAAAAGAATATGCCGGTTCGGTGGCAACGGGCTGTGGAACCGGTATCGGTTGTTCTACCACCTGTGTATCGGGCTGCAACTGCGCCAAGATAAGCGAGGTCGGACGTATGTCGCGTATAATTTTGAACATAGGCTGTGCCGCCGGGGCGCTATCAGGCATTTGCTCTGCTTCGGGTTGTCCGGTGAGTTGCGCAGCGGTGTCCACGGCCTGCTCTTTTGTTTTGCGTAGGCGCTTCTTCGGTTCTGGTTTGGTCTCCTCTGCATCGCTGCCCTTTTCCTGTGTGGACTCCTGCTCAGGCACGGCAGCCGTCATAGCTTCTTTTTCAGCCTTTGGCTTACGACCACGTTTCTTGGGCTGCGTTTTCTCTGCTTCGGTAGCATTTGCAGTCGTCTGTTCCTGTTGCTGTGCCTGTATGGCAGCCAGTGCTTCCTTCTCGGCCTTGGACTTGCGTCCACGCTTCTTGGGCTGAACCTCGGCAGATACCTCTGTAGAGCCTACTTCGCTCTCCTTATCTATTATATTATAAATAAGTGTGGTCTGGTCATCGTTCTGCTCGGCCCCTATGTTTGTGGCCAAGGCATGCAATTCGTCCATGCTCATGGACTCCAATTGACTTTTAGTGTGCATAAAAGGTGAGTTATAAAAAGACGGAGCGGGCGTATCCCTTACTCTGTTTGTGTTGCAAAGTTATAACAATTTCCGTAAAAACGTATCGTCACCGTGTCTTTTTTGGAGACTTATTAGTAATTTTGTGGTATGAAAGTATATTTGCAAGCTACTTGCTTGACCAAAAGAGTGGGCGACAAGACGCTCTTCCATGATATAAGCCTCGGTATAGGCGAGGGGCAACGTGTAGGGTTGATAGCGCAGAACGGTACGGGAAAGACCTCCTTACTGAACGTTCTGGCCGGTGATGATGAACCCGATGTCGGTGAAGTGATCGTGAGGAACGGCATACGTTTGGGTTATCTTCGGCAGACACCGGAGTTTCCCGGCGAGATGTCGGTGCTGGATGCCTGTTTCTGGCATGCAGGTCAGCAACGCAACGACTCGGAGGAGGCTTTGGCTATGGAGGTACAGTTCAAGCAGATACTGGACAAGTTGAAGATTGGCGACACATCGCGACGCATGTCGGTGCTTTCAGGTGGGCAAGTCAAGCGTGTGGCTTTGGCCAATGTCTTGATACAGACCCCCGATCTTCTCATCTTGGACGAACCAACCAACCATCTCGACCTTGAGATGATAGAGTGGCTGGAAGGCTATCTCGGACGACAGTGCATGACATTGCTCATGGTGACACACGACCGTTACTTCCTGGATCGCGTGTGCAACCTGATAGTGGAGTTGGATGATGAGACGCTCTATACCTACCGTGGCAATTATGCTTATTATCTGGAGAAGAGACAGGAGCGCATAGACAATGCACGGGCGGAAATAGCGCGTGCCAACAATCTCTACCGTACTGAATTGGAGTGGATGCGCTCCACTCCGCAGGCGCGTAGCCACAAGGCTTCATACCGCGAGGAAGCCTTCTATGAACTGGAGAAGAAGGCAAAGCGGCGTGTAGAGGAGGACAAGTTGCGCCTGCAGGTCAACAGCACCTATATTGGAAGCAAGATATTTGAGGCCGAGTACGTCAGCAAGTCATTTCCAGCAGGCGATGGTAGGGATGAATTGGTGATACTGAAGGACTTTTACTATAATTTCTCGCGTTACGAGAAAATGGGCATCGTGGGCAACAACGGCACTGGCAAGAGCACGTTTCTGAAGTTGCTGTTGGGGCTGGTGCCGCCGGACAGTGGACGCTTCGTGGTGGGTGACACAGTGAAGTTCGGCTATTTCAGCCAGGAAACCATGAAGGTGGACGAGAGCATGAAGGTGATAGACGCTGTGCGCCGTGTGGCTGAGTATGTGGATTTGGGCGGAGGACGCCATCTGACCGCCATGCAGTTTCTACAACACTTCATGTTCTCACCGTTACAGCAGCAGAACTATATTTACAAACTTTCCGGTGGTGAACGTCGCCGTCTGCAGTTGTGTACCGTGCTGATGCAGAACCCGAACTTCTTGATCCTCGACGAGCCTACCAACGACATGGACATTGTTACTCTGCAAATCATGGAACAGTATCTGCAGGACTTCCGTGGTTGTGTAATTATCGTCTCCCATGACCGCTACTTCATGGACAAGGTAGTTGACCATCTGCTGGTTTTCCGTGGCAATGGCGAGGTGAAGGACTTCCCAGGCAACTACACCCAGTTCCGCGAGGCGGAGAAACGTCAGGCCCGTGAGGAGGCCTCCAAGTCCAATCCCTCAGGCAGCAATGCCACTACTTCGACCGGAATAAAACCACGTCTGACGGATAAGCCCAGACGTCTCACGTTCAAGGAGCGTCAAGAGTTTGAATCTTTAGAGCGCGATATCGAGGCTTTGGAGGCTGAGAAATCCGACATTGAGACAGCCTTGAGCAGCGGAACCATCAGCGTGGAGGAAATCACTACGATGTCCAAACGCCTGCCTCTGCTCAACGAGGAACTCGACGAGAAGTCCATGCGTTGGTTGGAGTTGTCGGAGTTCGCGTGATAGACAGACGCACTGTTTATACTGTGAGTGTAGGTATATGCTGTGACCCACAGAACAAACGCCCCGCGAGATGCAGGGCGTTTATTCTAAGTATGGCGGGTGGTATTGCTGTTACCCTGCCAGATGCATATTTCATGAGTTGAGTTATGGTCTCAGTCTATGGCGTATGTATGTCCTCATTATGTCTATTGCCTGTTCGTTGCAGCCTCCTTCGGGTATGATGAGGTCGGCATATCGTTTCGTAGGCTCAACAAACTCTTCGTGCATGGGTTTCAGTACTGACAGGTAGCGGTCTACAACCATCTGTGTGGTTCGTCCACGCTCTACGGTGTCGCGCATGATATTTCGTATGAGCCGTATGTCGGAGTCTGTGTCCACGAATATCTTCAGGTCCATGAGGTCGCGCATGTCCTTGCGGTACAGAGCCATGATGCCCTCTATGATGATTACTTCGCAGGGCTCCACGTGTACGGTTTCGGGCATGCGGTTGCTGGTTATGTAGTCATAGGTGGGCTGTTCTATGGCTCGTCCCTCTCGCAGATCACTGATTTGCTTGCGCAGCAGTTTCCAGTCGAAAGCGTCGGGATGGTCGTAGTTGATCTTTCGGCGCTCCTCCATGGTCAGGTGGGTGTTGTCGTTGTAATATGAGTCCTGAGGCACTAATGCCACGCTCTCGCCGTTCAGGGCCTCCATGATTTTCTTCACTACTGTGGTCTTTCCGCTGCCGGTGCCACCGGCTATACCTATTATATACATAATTGTCCGGGTTGTGTTGTTTTTGTATTATCGTGCCACGAAATTAGGCAAATTTCTTTGGAACGCCGAATAATGAAAGACAAAATGTAGCGAATCGTGAAAAAAAGCGTACCTTTGTTGCCGAAGAGAGCTATATGATAGTACATTATGTTGAGAATTGCAGTACAGTCCAAAGGCAGACTATTTGAAGATACTATGTCGCTGTTGGCCGAGGCCGGCATAAAAGTGAGTACAAGCAAGCGCACCCTTTTAGTGAAGAGTGCCGATTTCCCCATAGAGGTGCTTTATCTGCGCGATGATGACATACCGCAGTGTGTGGCGACAGGAGTTACCGACCTTGGTATTGTAGGGCGCAATGAGTATGAGGAGCGCATGGAGGAGGCTGAGGTGGTACGTCCACTTGGTTTCTCCCGTTGCCGCATGTCGTTGGCAATTCCCAAGGCTATAGATTATCCGGGGCTCAGCTGGTTTGAGGGCAAGAAGATAGCGACATCGTATCCCAATATCCTGCGCCGCTTTCTGCAGGACCATCACATTGTGGCCGACATACATGTTATCACAGGCTCAGTGGAAATCAGTCCTGGCATAGGTTTGTCCGATGCCATCTTCGACATCGTCAGCAGTGGCAGCACACTGGTGAGCAACAATCTGGCCGAGGTGGAAGTGGTGATGCAGAGCGAGGCCTTGCTGATAGCCAACCCCGACCTGCCTCCGCAGAAGCGTGAGATATTGGAGCAACTGCTGTTCCGCATAGAGGCAGTGAAGGCGGCCGAGAACAAGAAGTACGTGATGATGAATGCACCTACGGACCGCATCCCCGAAATTGTTGCCGTGTTGCCAGGAGCCAAGTCACCCACCATCATGCCCCTGGTGACGGAGGGATGGAGCAGCATACACACCGTTGTGGATGAGAAGTCTTTTTGGGAGATAATATCACGTCTGAAGGAGTTGGGTGCACAGGGCATATTGGTCATGCCTATCGAGAAGATGATTCTGTGAGGGACGAGAGGTTGTCTTGTTATACATCATATAAGGATATATATGGATATAGTATTATACCCCGGACCCGGGGAATACGGGGCATTGCTTCGTCGTCCACACAAGGATGCTACAGGCCTGCGTGCCACTGTGGCCGCTGTATTGGCCGATGTGCGCAGTAGAGGCGATGTAGCGGTGAAGGAGTATGAACATAAGTTCGACCATGTGCAATTGGATAGCCTTGCCGTTTCTCCCGAAGAAATGGACCGTGCCGAAGCATTGGTCAGCGACAATCTGAAGGATGCCATACGTCTGGCTCACGACAATATCAGCCGCTTTCACGAGGCGCAGCGCATGTCGCCCATACGTGTGGAGACAGTGCCTGGAGTTGAATGCTGGCAGAAGTCTGTGCCCATAGAGCGTGTAGGGCTTTACATTCCCGGTGGCACGGCGCCCCTGTTCAGCACCGTGCTGATGCTGGCCTCCCCGGCCAGGATTGCCGGTTGTCGCGAGGTGGTGCTATGTTCTCCTCCTTCACGTGACGGTTCCCTGCACCCCGCCATACTCTTTGCCGCTCGTGTGGCAGGTGTCAACCGTATATTCAAGTGCGGTGGCGTGCAGGCCATAGGCGCCATGGCATACGGAACGGAATCGGTTCCACGTGTGAGTAAGATATTCGGCCCGGGCAATCAGTATGTCACATGTGCCAAGCAACTGGTAAGCATGGCAGATGTGGCCATAGACATGCCTGCCGGTCCGTCCGAGGTGGCTATTGTGGCCGACAGTACCTGCCGTCCAGCCTTTGTGGCCGCAGACATGCTCAGTCAGGCAGAACACGGGACAGACTCGCAGAGCATACTCTTCACCGATAGCCGTGAGGTGGCCACGCAGGTGCAGCAGGAGGTTGAAAGGCAACTGGCCGTTCTGCCTCGCCGTGATTTGGCCGCAGCTTCCTTGCAGCATAGTCGCATAGTGGTGCTGAAGGATATGCAGCAGGCTTTCGATATATGCAACGAATATGCTCCCGAGCACCTTATACTGGCCATGGACGATGCCTTGTCCTGGGAAGATCGGGTGGTGAATGCCGGCAGTGTGTTCCTCGGTCACTACAGTTGTGAGAGTGCGGGCGACTATGCCTCTGGTACCAACCACACATTGCCCACCAGCGGCTATGCCAAGGCATACAGCGGAGTCAATTTGGACAGTTTCTGCCGCAAGATTACCTTCCAGCACCTGACCCCTCGGGGCATAGATAGCATAGGTCGCGCCGTGGAAACCATGGCCGAGGCCGAAATGCTGGAAGCACATCGCCGGGCCATGACGCTGAGAATGGAGACACTCAAGTCCTGATGCCCCTATATATACACAATGATGCATACCCATAAAATGCCATAGCCACCACAGACAGCCTTATGATAGAACATCTGGTACGAAAGAACATCTTGGCCCTGAAGCCCTATTCCTGCGCCAGGGACGAGTTTAAGGGACGTCCGGCACACGTCTTCCTGGATGCCAACGAGAGTGCGCACAATGCTCCATACAACCGTTATCCCGACCCTTTGCAGGAGCAGCTCAAGGAGCGCATTTCCGCCATCAAGGGAGTGTCTGCACAGAGCATATTCCTGGGCAACGGCAGCGATGAGGCCATAGATCTGGTGTACAGAATATTCTGTGAGCCGGGCGTGGATAACGTGGTGGCCATAGAGCCGACTTACGGCATGTACGGCGTGTGTGCCGACATCAATAATGTGGAGTACCGTACGGTACCATTGTCCGCAGTGGATTATGCCATGTCGGCCGACGCCCTGTTGCAGGCCTGCGACGAGCATACAAAGGTAATATGGATATGTACTCCCAACAATCCTACTGGCAACGACATGGATCGTCGTGAGTTGCAGAGGGTATTGACCGAGTTCAACGGTATAGTTGTGGTAGACGAGGCCTACGGCGACTTTTCAGACATGCAGCCTGTACGCAATTATCTGCAGCATTTCCCGCGCATGATTGTACTGAACACCTTCTCCAAGGCTTGGGCTTCGGCCTCCATACGCCTGGGTATGGCATTCGCCTCTCCCGAGATTATCGACTTCTTCAACAAGGTGAAGTATCCTTATAACGTCAATCTTCTCACCCAGCAGGCTGCCACGGAGCTATTGAAAAACATGGACCGTCTGGAACGATGGACCAATGAGGTGAAGCACGAACGTGCCCACATGATGCCATGCCTTGCCGAACTGTCCATGGTGAAGCAGGTATATCCCTCGGCTGCCAACTTTTTGCTGGTGAAGGTGACGGATGCCGATGCTATATACAAATACCTGATAGAGCGTGGCATAGTGGTGCGCAACCGCAATCGTGTGGCCTTGTGCCAAGGCGGCCTGCGCATAACCATAGGAACCAAGGATGAAAACAATGAACTGCTGGCTGCCTTGCGTCGGTATGGGCATGCATTCTAATTATGAAGACAAGCATACTATTCATAGACAGAGACGGGACCATCCTGCGCGAACCCGAGGATGAGCAGGTGGATTCTTATGAGAAATTTCGCTTTGTACCCGGAGCCATAGGGGCGTTGTCGTTCCTGGCCAAACACACGGATTACCGTATGGTGATGGTCAGCAACCAGGACGGCTTGGGCACGGACTCTTACCCCGAGGCCGATTTCTGGCCTACGCACAACCTTATGCTGGATATACTGCGAGGTGAGGGCATAGAGTTTGAGGCGCAGCACATAGACCGTTCCTTTCCACAGGATAACCTGCCGACTCGCAAGCCTGGGACGGCCATGTTGACGTCATACATGAACGATCCAGAGGTGGATATGGCCAATTCATATGTTATTGGCGATCGTGCCACGGATGCGCAGTTGGCAGAGAATCTCGGCTGCAAGAGCCTGATACTTAGCGACGACATGGATTGGAAGCGTATAGCCGAGATATTGTTTGCCGGAGACCGCACGGCCGCAGTCATCCGCACCACCCACGAGACAGACATACATGTCTGCGTTGGTTTGGACGGCAATGGCAAGGCCGACATCAGTACGGGTCTGGGGTTCTTCGACCACATGCTGGAACAGATAGCACGGCATGGAAACATCGACCTCTCCATACATTGCCGTGGCGATCTGCATGTGGACGAACATCATACCATCGAGGATACGGCTTTGGCCTTGGGAGAATGTCTTGCCAAGGCCTTGGGTGACAAGCACGGTATCGAACGTTATGGCTATTCCTTGCCAATGGACGATTGCCTGTGCATGGTAAGCTTGGACTTCGGGGGACGTCCGTGGCTGGTATGGGATGCCGAGTTTAAGAGAGAGAGAATAGGGGAGATGCCTACTGAAATGTTCCTGCACTTCTTCAAGAGTTTGTCCGATGCCTCACGCATGAACCTCAACATCAAGGCCGAGGGCGCCAATGAGCATCACAAGATAGAGGGCATCTTCAAGGCTTTGGCACGTGCGCTGAAGATGGCGGTCAAGAGAGACATCGAGCACTTCAACCTGCCTTCAAGTAAAGGAGTGTTATGACGCAAAACTTCTCATCACATCTTCTGCAAAGGGCTGTGGACGAGGTGTCGTGCCTGCCTGGCATAGGACGCAAGACCGCTTTGCGCCTGGTGCTGCATCTATTGCGCCGCGATGCCCGTGATACAGCCACTTTGACCGAGGCCCTGATGATGCTGCGCAACGAGGTAAAGTACTGCCACGTGTGCCACAACATATCTGACACGGATGTGTGCGAGATATGCTCCAACCCCAAGCGTGACGCATCGCTGCTGTGTGTGGTGGAGAATGTGCAGGATGTCATGGCCATAGAGTCCACCAATCTCTATCATGGTCTGTACCATGTTCTGGGCGGTGTCATCAGTCCCATGGACGGTATAGGTCCGAGCAATCTACACATACACAGCCTGGTGGAACGGGTGGCCAAGGGAGACATTCGCGAGGTCATACTTGCCCTTAGCCCTACGATGGAAGGTGACACCACAAACTACTTCATCTATCGCCGTTTGCTACAGTTGACACAGGGCACTGCCTCTGATGCTAACGGTAGCCTACTTTCTTTGGAGACACTGCCACGCATCACTGTCATCGCCCGTGGTGTGGCGCAGAACGACGAACTGCAACATACGGACGAGGCCACCCTTGGCAGGGCATTGGCAGGACGCACGCCATTCTCTGTATAGCAAATACTCACTAATACAAATCACTCCAAGAATATGAAACGAGGATTACTTCTATATATTGCAAGTCCGTTGGTTGTGGCTCTGTGTGCACTACTGTTTGAGGTTGGGGCGGACGATGGCTGGTGTGATGGTGCCAATGCCTCCATGTTGTACCTGTTGAGGGTGTTGACGGTGCTGGTGTCGCTTGCAGCCATTGTATCTTCTTTCACGATATGGAAGGAAAAAGGGCAATTGATAATAGTCAGCTTGAATTCCGCAGCCCTGATGCTGGTGCTGGACTACTACCAGAACCTTGGCAACGAAGGCAGCGACAATCTCCTGTGGCTTCTCCCCATGGTGGGCTTGGTGTATTTGATCAAGTACAGGGCCGCTGTCAAAGGATGATGCCTTAGCCATGAGCCGGACGACGGGATGATGCTTGGACGCACGTGGATGGTTTTACGGAGTCACCCGTGTCGGGAAATGTTGTGCTACTGACCACACAAGCAAGGAATACTGTTTAATTGTTGACTGCTGACGATGATATACCTGAGAGCCATAGAGCCGGAAGACCTGGACCTGATGTACATTCTCGAGAACGACCCGAGGATGGAAAGTTGTACATCCACTACCGTACTCCTGTCGCGATATGCCTTGCGTCAGTATATTTTGGAGAACAGCGGCGATTTATACCGCGACCAGCAGGTTCGTATGACCATAGTAGATCCTCATACCTCCTCTGCATGCGGCTTCCTCGACATAACGGACTTTGTACCCAGACACCGTAGGGCGCAAGTTGGCATAGCTCTCATGCAGGATGCCACCGGACGTGGACTTGCGACCAAAGCATTGGAGGAAGCTGCTGCCTATGCCCACAGCCAGGGGCTTATACAGTTGTATGCCATAGTGGCAACAAATAATGCCCCGGCTCGCGCCCTGTTTCTGAGGGCGGGATATGCCGAGGCATGTGTGTTGACGGATTGGCTTGTGGTGGATGGAGTCCACGTGGATGCTGTGCTTTACAGGCAGATGCTCTGAGAGGGGCGCATTGGCTGGGATGTACCAAGCGTGCGTCGTGAGCGGCAGGTTAGGAATATAAGGCTATGGCCGGATAGTCGGTTGATGTCTGCCTGGTGCTCCTGCCTTTTGATTGCGTTTGCCGTTGTATTTCTTCAGCATGTCGCGGTGCATCTTGTCTTCCAGGCTGAGAACCTTATAGAATTTCTTTGCTGAGATTATCCTGCATAGCTTCTTGTAATAGACCACGTCCATCTGTACGGCCTCGGCATTAAGCTTGGCTATCTGCATCACATACTCCTGATAATCAGCTTCCTTATCGGACTGAGGCGGATTTCGCTTCAGCTGATGTATGCGCTTGTGTATGGCCAGCTGTTCGTCCTTATACTTATGGAAGACGGGGAAGAAGACCTTAGCCTCCTGCTCGGTCAGCCCTACGTTCTGCGTTATGAAGTCCTGAACGCGGCGGCGGAATGCCTCTTGATTGATTTGCTCCCGTTGGGCGTGATTGCCGTTTCCTCTTGGAGGCTGTGCATAGGTTCCAATGGAAAGGAGCATAATGGAGAATAGGATGCAGAGTTGTTTCATGTTGAGTGATGTATGATTGGTTCTACTGCTGTTCTTACTCGGCCGATGTCAGGTAATATGCTATGTCGCTGTTGCTGAGCATGGCATAATCCAGAAGATCGTCGTTATACTCTATGTCTGTTATGGAGGACATGGATGTGATGTTGTCCGTTGGCAAGGGTGTGTCGTCGGTGTGCTGGCGGTAGAGCGTCGTGCCGACCACGGAGAAAATCCCTGTGAATATGGCAGCGGCGGCAATACGCATCCAAAACCGTTGGCCTTGCCTTGAGCGCGCAGGGACGAGTTGGGCAGATGATGTTCTGCATGTGGTCGTGGTTTGTGTTGCCTGCTTCTGCCTGTTTTCAGTCTGTTTGATACTATCCATCACACGGGATTGCAGGGAGGCGAAGTATCCATCCGGCACACAGAAGGGGCTGTGTCCTTGTGGCGGCGTCTGCATCATACGGTGTGTGTGTAGTTTGTCGGTGGTCATAGGCATATTGATATGGAATAATGGTGGTTTATGTTGGTATGTATTATGTGACGATGTCTTAATCCAATTGTTTGAAGAAGGCTGTTATCTTGTTTACTGCATGGTGGTAAGATGCTTTCAGCGCTCCTACGCTGGTGCCCAGTATTTCGCTCATCTCCTCGTAGCGTAGTTCCTGGAAGTACTTCATGTTGAATACTTGCCTTTGCTTGGGCGGCAGGGATTGTATGGCCTGCTGCAACTGTATCTCCGTCTCGTCTCCATCGAAGTAGGGGTCGCTCTCCAACTGTAGCCTTATCCCGTCGCTTGTGCTGTCATCGGTGAGGGACAGGCTGAGCCTGGTCTGCTTCTGCCGCTGCAGAAAGTTGAGGCATTCGTTGCTGGCTATCCTGTACAACCACGTGGACAGGCGCGAGTCGCCGCGGAAGTTGTCCAGCCCTTGCCATGCCTTGATGAAGACGTTTTGCAGTATGTCATCAGTGTCGTAGTGGTCGAGTACCATGTGACGTATCTGCCAGTACAGCGGCTCCTGGAATTTCTGTACCAGAGTACCAAAGGCCTGCTCGCGTGTTGCAGGGTCGGAGAGTCGTTGTATCAGGTCTTGTTCGTAGTGCATCTGTACTTTGGACTGGTTAAGATGGAAAAGGTTTAATGTGGTGTCCGCATCTCCGATAAAATGCCGGTGCGACTTTGGAAAGTTGGTGTGGTAGGGGGTATGACGGCTATCCTGGCAGCCTCTATGGATACACATGGCATGGCGGGAGTGACGTAGTGGGACAAGGCCAAAGAGCATGTGACCCTATGCTTTTATAAACAGGTTTATCCGGTTGCAACAATCGGTTTATGTGCTCCCATGAACCGGTTTATTCAGGATGGAAAACCGGTTTATTCATGCCCACATTTGTGATGTTGTGGTCACTATGCCATGGTGCTACGTGGGCGGTCGTATGTCGTGCTGTGTCCACTCTGACGGGACGTTGGACCGATTGCCGGTCAACGCCTGGCCTTTGAGGCAAGGTTGCTTTCGATGATGTTCTTGTGTTTGTCCAGCGTCATGTGCAGCTCTATGGTAGCGGTGTCTGGACGTGCCTTGCCGGCAGGGATGGTGATTTTGTTCACCTTACCGCTGACGAAATACAACAGACTGTCGGGGGTGATCTGTTTCTTTCTGATGACCAGGCTGTCAGGAAGGCGGAACTGTATGTCCCGGATCCGGCGTGCACCATTCTTGATCTGCTGTTCGCGAGCTGCTGCGAAGCTGTTGTCCACCACTCCCATGATGTGTGTCTGTTCGGACTGACTGACGGTGCGGCGTTGCAATTCCTCCATCAACATGTATGCTTCGTTTATGAAGATACCCTCGGGATACTCGGCAATGTATTGGCGTGCTGCCTCTATTGTCTTGAGTTTCAACGTATGGTTCCAGAATATGCTGTCCTGCTGTGCCTGACGCAACTTCTTGTCGTTTGCCTTTTCGTCCTCGGCAATGCGCAGGGCCAATTCTTGCCGGGCGGCCTCTTGGCGTGCTTGACGTGCAAGGTCATATCTGTATATGCCATAGGCTGTGCCTGCCAGGAACAGGAGTATCAGACACATAGTGGCAAATGCAGAGAGACAGCCTCTTCCATGCTTCTTGCCCCGGTTTTTAGGAGGTACAATGGGGCAGGGGCGTGTGAATTTGTGCAAGGGTCTGTGTGGCGGTTCTTGTGAAGCCTGCCCTGTGGTTGCGGACTGGTCCGTAGCTTTTCCTATGGCTTCGGATATAGTTGCTCCACATGTTGGGCATACTTCGTCTTGGCGGAAGCTCCATGTATCACATGCCGGGCAACGGTGTATGTGCCCGCGTATCTGTGCTGAGCAATGTGGGCACGTCAGTGCCATGCTGGATGTATTCTGTCCACATCCCGGACATTTGATAATAGGCATAATGTGCTATACGATAAGTTGCGGCCGTCTGCATGGTAGATGTTAACGTGGTAGAGCATATAAGCGCACGACCGACATACCTTAGTGCAAATGTACAATAAAAACACGAGATATATGTCGGTGGGGTGAGGAAAAAGTCTTTTCTTTAATCTATATGTGCTCTCTGTTCCTTTATCGCTCTGCATTAGCCCCGGAATGTATGCCGGATGTATGGAAATGGAAAACGACACAGCCCCCGAAAGCACATCATCGGAGCTTTCGGGGACTGTGGAATGTTGTATCAGGGAGTGTGGGGCTTACTTGGAGAAATAGCGCTTCAGCAAACCCTCGAAGCCACGTCCGTGACGTGCTTCGTCCTTGGCCATTTCATGAACTGTATCGTGGATGGCATCCAGATTGGCAGCCTTGGCAGCCTTGGCGATATCCATCTTGCCGGCACATGCGCCGCATTCAGCCTCGGCACGCTTCTGCAGGTTGGTCTTGGTGTCCCATACCACGTCACCGATCAACTCGGCAAAGCGGCTGGCATGATCGGCCTCCTCAAATGCATAACGCTTGAAAGCCTCGGCAATCTCAGGATAGCCCTCGCGGTCAGCCTGGCGGCTCATGGCCAGATACATACCTACTTCTGAGCACTCGCCTGCGAAATGTGCCTTCAGACCTTCCATAATTTCCTCGGGGCAGCCCTTGGCTACGCCGATTACGTGTT
>DBLZ01000039.1 GCA_002297545.1 Prevotellaceae bacterium UBA711
GTTCCCGTGTATAGGTTGCCAGTGCCGGATGCTTTGCCACAGGCTCCCGTGGCGGCAAAGCGGGTAGCAACGTTTTCCGAACCATCACTCTACGCCAGGGTGAGCCACAACACGCCCAGCACGCGCTACGGCATAGACGTCAGCCGTTATCAGAACGAGATTGACTGGAAGGAAGTCAGCCGCGACTCGCGCGTAGCCTTTGTCTACCTCAAGGCTACGGAGAGCACTGGTCTGGTGGATAGAACCTACGCCCGCAATCTTCGGGAAGCACGTCGGGTGGGGTTGCCCGTGGGAGTGTACCACTTTTTCTCACCCACTACGCCAGAACATCAGCAACTGGCCAACTTTCTTGGTACCGTTGATCCTCGTACCCAGGATCTTATTCCCATCGTGGACGTGGAGGTGGCTCCACGGCGCAAGTCCCAGATTGCACCGTTTCTGCGCCGACTGCGTGCCTTCGTGAACGGAGTGGAGAAACGCTTTGGCTGCAAGCCAATGATATACACCAGTCAGTATTTCTATATCACTTATCTTGCCGGAAAGTTTGTCGACTGCCCGTTCATGTTTGCACGCTATGCCGAGGACGTTCCGGTGGTGCCGGACGATGTGCGCTTCCTTGTGTGGCAGTTTACGGCCTCAGGGCGTATCCGTGGCATAGAGGGAGATGTGGACCGCTCTTGCCTGATGAACCCCTACACGCTCAACGATATCCGCTATCGACCCAAACAACAATAGGGGGGCGTGGTATGGAGGTCGTCTCGTTTATATATAATGTATGTGGGGCGAAGAAATGCGCCTTGTCGGTCTTTCTTGTGTGCAAAAGGTAATCTTTTTGTTTGGAAAGCTTGTCGGATACGTGAAATTGTCATACATTTGTAACGCTTACAAAACGCTACACCGTCCATACGGGCGGGCGAGCATTACTAACACTTAAAACACTTACCACTATGTCAAAGTACACAGGAACACAGACCGAGAAGAATCTCCAGGCGGCCTTCGCCGGCGAGTCACAGGCACGTAACAAATACACCTATTTTGCCTCCAAGGCCAAGAAGGAAGGATTTGAACAGATAGCAGAGATATTTCAGAAGACAGCAGACAACGAGAAGGAGCACGCCAAGTTGTGGTTCAAGGAGTTGGAAGGCATAGGCGATACTGCACAGAATCTGCTGGCCGCAGCCGAGGGCGAGAATTATGAGTGGACAGATATGTATGAGGGCTTTGCCAAGACAGCCGAGGCAGAGGGTTTCAAGGACCTGGCCTTAAAGTTCCGTCTGGTGGCAGCTATTGAGAAGCGTCATGAGGAGCGCTATCGTGCCCTGCTCAAGAACGTGGAGATACAGGAAGTTTTCGCCAAGAGCGAAGTAAAGGTATGGGAGTGCCGTAATTGTGGTCACATCGTAGTTGGCGAGAAGGCTCCCGAAATCTGTCCTACTTGCGCACACCCCAAAGCTTACTTCGAGGTACACGTGGATAACTATTAAGCGCATGTCACCTGTCCGTTCATGTTTCTCCAGAGGCGTGGCCGGCGGTGTGGACAGGCATATGTCTAATGCTTAAAAAAATACAGATATGGATAATATGAAGAAATATATATGTGACGTTTGCGGATGGGAGTATGATCCTGCCGTAGGTGCTCCCGATCAGGGCATTGAACCCGGCACTCCGTTTGAGGAACTTCCCGAAAATTTTGAATGCCCTCTGTGTGGCGTTGGTACTGACCAGTTCTCTCCTGTAGACTGATATTACGAAAAAACTCTGTGATAACCCCATAGGATGCTTGCTTCGATAAGGCTCCGCTTGCCTTATTGAGGCAAGCGTCTTGCGTTTGTGTCCACGTGTCTTGAGGATACGCATGGCACGGGAATGCGGCCGAATAAACGGATTTATGCAGCTGAATAAACCGGTTCATGACGCAAAAAGAACTGGTTTATTAAAAGAAATAAACCGGTTTGTCCCACCTTGGCACCACCGGGATTGCAATGAAACGTCGTGAGGATTGGAGCCTATGTCCGGCCGGTCCATGCTCCTGTGTCAGTGGTCCATGTCCTAACGGCAAACCTAACTGCAAGCATTACTAAGCCGTATTTTATACAGGAATATGACAGTTCTGCTGCAAATCCTTGGAGGGCGACGTTTACCAATGCTGCATTATTCGAGGCGGGCCAAGAGGTGGAGTGGATACACACTTAACCGTTCGGCAACTTGGCTGTAATTTGTTCGCCAGTTTTGCGTAATGAAGCCGACTCCTCGATATTGAGCATGAAAACAAACAAGAGGCAAACACAGCGCAATATGCTGGTGTTTGCCTCTTGTATATCAGGTTATTATGTCTTGGCTTGTGACTTATTCCTCGCACAGTTCGGTGAGGATGCCGCAGGTGCTCTTGGGGTGCAGAAAGGCGATCTTCAAAGAGTCGGCGCCACCACGAGGAGCCTTGTCGATGAGGCGTATACCCTTCTCGTCGCACAGAGCCAAAGCCTCGGTGAGTCCGTCTTCCACCTTGAATGCTACATGGTGCACACCACGGCCGCCGTTGTCCAGGAACTTCTGTATGGTGCTGTCGGGGCTTGTGGGTTCCAGAAGTTCAATCTTTACTTCGCCAACCTTCAGGAAGGCAGTCTTTACCTTCTGATCTTCAACTACTTCTTCCTTGTAATACTCCAGGCCGAGAACGTCGGTGAAGTAGGGGAGGACATCAGCAATGCTCTGCACGGCAATGCCCAAGTGCTCAATCTTTGAAATCTTCATATTGTTTAGGTTTTAGGTGTTAGTCAGTCTTTGCCCGCGATATTGATGTGATTGTTTTCGGGGAAGGCTATGCGCGGCGTGAAGCCTTCGGCCTCCTCCGGTGTCATGTGGGCGTAGGTCATGATGATGATAGTGTCGCCCACCTGCACTTTGCGTGCCGCTGCGCCATTGAGGCATACACATCCGCTGCCACGTTCGCCGGCGATGGTATAGGTGTCAAAGCGTTCGCCGTTGTTGTTGTCCACGATGAATACCCTCTCTCCGGGAATGATACCTACCGCGTCCATCAGGTCCCTGTCCAGGGTGATACTGCCCATGTAATGGAGGTTGGCCTCTGTCACCTGCACACAATGCAGCTTGCTCTTTAGAACTTCTATAGTCATTTGTATCTGATATGGTCTATAAGTCTTATGGGTGTCTTTCCGCAGTATACTGTGATGCAGCCTACTATGCTGTCGGCCTCGTCCCAAGCGGTGACGTTGGCCAGGGTGTCTCCGTTTACGATGTTGTAGTACTCTACCTCTAAGCCAGGGATACTGTTGAGCTGATCTATTACCCACTGCTCCGTGTCAGCCACGCCGAGGTTTTGTGATTTGCTCTCGCTGAGTATGCGGTAGATGCTGGGGGCGATGGCTTTCTCCTCTGGTGCGAGCAGGGTGTTGCGGCTGCTCATGGCCAGACCGCTGGCTTCGCGGATGACTGGACATGGAACTATTTCCACACGGAACCCCAAATCAGCCACCATGCGACGGATTACGGCTATCTGCTGATAGTCTTTTTCTCCAAAGTAGGCACGATCGGGGTCTGTCATCATGAACAGTTTGCTCACGATTTGGCAGACACCGTTGAAGTGTCCGGGACGTCGTGCGCCCTCCATTACTGTGTCGGTGGGGGGATATGAGAAATGTCTTGTGTCCGGCTCCGGATAAATTTCTTTTACACTCGGGGCAAAAGCAATCTGTGCTCCGCATTCCTCCAAAACAGCGCAGTCGCTATCCAATGTGCGAGGATAGCGTTCCAAATCCTTGGGATCGTTGAATTGGGTGGGATTGAGAAAAATGCTTACTACCGTAATGTCGTTTTCCTGGACGCTGCGGCGAACCAAAGAGGCGTGTCCTTCGTGCAAGGCACCCATCGTGGGAACCAGACCAATGCGCTTGCCCTTGGCCCGTTCTGCCCGGAGCGTCTCCTGTAATTGTGCTATACTGTCGATTACTTGCATTGCACTGACTTGTATGTCTTTAATTCAAAATTCACGCAAAGTTACCATTTTATGGCTATATGGGCAACTTTTGTTTCCTAAAGTGGCAAAAAAAGGGCTAAACGTAAAATCGGTTTGGCACAAGGGGGGTAAATGTCGCCGTTTTTTTGTATCTTTGCATTCGACAAGGTTATGTGTACATAAGAACATGGAGAAAGCAAAGAGGATACTCTTCCTGGCACAGGAAATCGAACCGTATGTCACCGGAACGGCATTGAGTTCGATAAGTCGAAATCTGATACCGGCTGTTCAGGAAACAGGCAGAGAGGTGCGTACCTTCACTCCCAAGTGGGGAAACATCAATGAGCGCAGGAACCAGCTGCACGAAGTTATCAGGTTATCGGGAATGAACTTGATAATTGATGACACGGACCATCAACTCATCATAAAGGTTGCCAGTATCAATGCTGCCCGTATTCAGGTGTACTTCATCGACAATGACGACTTCATGAAGAACCGCCTCCTTATAGCGGATGACAAGGGCAAGCCATATAAGGATAATGTGGAAAGGGCGATGTTCTTTGCACGCGGTTCGCTGGAGACTGTTAAGAAGCTACGATGGGTGCCGGAGGTGGTGCATTGCCAGGGCTTCATGACGTCGTTGGCCCCGTTCCTAATCAAGCTGGCTTATTATGATGAGCCCAGTTTCCGTGAGAGCAAGATGGTATATACTCCCACTACCGATTTGCCGGCGAACATCCCTCTTCCCAAGAATTTCGATGGTATATTGTCCTATAGGGAAGCTGGCAGGGATGCGTTGGTGACGTTGGGCGAGCTTAACACACTGGAGGATCTCAACCGCGTGGGCATGTTCATGAGTGACGGCGTCATATTAAACGAGCCGAATGAACAGTATGAACGTATGGCACGCGAAATGGGTAAGCCTGTGGCGGTACTCGATACGGAGAACATCGCTGCCGAACCCACCAAGATGTATGACATGCTGTGGGACGAGGTCATAAAGCGTCGCCCCAAGAAAGACGATGATGACGAGGGCTTTTTGTTTTGAGTCACGGAGCCATGCTACGGGGAAGGTCTCGTAGTGAAGAACAAAATCAAAGAATATAGACAGAATATCGTGAGACAGTGCAGTTTTATGCTTATGGCTATAGTGGCCATAGTGATGGCTTCTTGTACGGAGGATACCGGCAGTATAGGTATTCCTCCTGCTAATGAGACATTGGAGTCAAGTACAGCCATATTGAACGTTTATTCGCGTTCCATGAAGATAGACAGCATCCAGGCGCGTTCCGCTGCATCTTATCTGGGTGCAATATATGATCCGGAGACTAATGGTCGCCTGACAAGTAACTTTGTCACGCAGTTTGCCATACTGGAAGACGTCAAGCCATTTCCGCCGATGGACTCCATTACTTCAAGGGACGCTCAGGGCAATCCATGCTGTGACAGTGTGATGCTGCAATTGCATTTCGACGGCTATGTCGGCGACGTCAATGCCCCTCTGAAGCTTGCCATCTATCCTTTGGACATGGCAAACCCACTTAATGAGGACAGTACCTATTACATAACCACGGATTTGCGCAAGTTCATTCGTCCGGGATACGAGGATAAGCCTATAGCCACTAAGGTCTTCACGGCGTGGGACAGAGTTCATGGTTCCGATCCATCCAATACATCTGCCGGTGTGTATCCCAGCATACGTGTGCCCATGCCGGTATCTGAGGGTAACATTATAATGGACAAGTACAGAAAGTATCTGGCGGACAACAAGGGCTTGTCTGAAGACGGCCATGTCAACCACGATTTCGACGACTCCTATCACTTCATCCGCAATGTCCTGCCCGGTTACTATGCCGAGATTATCAATGGAGAGGGCGTGATGGTGCGTGTCTTTGTGGATGCCCTATACCTTATATATAATGCGCATGCGTTGAATGACAGCATTGTGGAGGAAGTGCCTTCCTACACCGTGTTTGCAGGTACGCCTGAGGTCATACAGAGCTGTCAGTTCTCGCAGACGGACGTGAATGAACTCGTTGAGGACGAATCCTGTACCTGGATAAAGTCACCTGTGGGTATCTGCACCGAGATTACATTGCCAATTGACGACATCTTTGCCAACGGACACGAGGAGGACAGCATCAGTCGCATAGAACTGATGATGACACGTTACAACAGGGAGCAGTCAAGTGAGCAGGCCGGCGAGCATTTCGGCATTCCCCAGAATCTGCTGTTGGTACGTAAGGCTGAACTCAACAAGTTCTTTAAGGAGAACCGTACACCGGACGAGTGTACGTCATACGTGACATCGTTTTCGGACACATACAACACTTACACGTTTACCAATATCGGGCAGATAGCCACATTCATCCACAAGGAACGCGAGACTGCTGTGCTCAAGTATATCAAGGAGGAACTGAAAATCGAGAATCCTACTGCCGAATTGATAGCGGAGCAGACCCGTGAGTGGAGCAAGGCCAATCCGGACTGGAACAAGTGTTGTCTCGTGCCGGTGGAGATAACGACCAATACCTCCACCAGTACGGTAACGAGTGTGACACATGAGTTGGCGCTTGCCGGTGCCAAACTGGTTCGCGGCACAGAGGAGAATCCCATACGTATACAGGTGTACTATACACGTGTGGTGACAGGCAACGGGAGCATACACTAATGCACTCCCGCCCATGTATGCGGCGATGTGATGGCAAGGAGAAGCGTAAGGTAGGATAGATGAGTGATGTCAGACCTGCTGATAGCGAATGGTTCGCCGAGATGGAGGCTGTGTATGCTCTCCTGCCGGATTATGCCGAGGCTTATGTCCGTTTAGGGCGATTGTTCACACATCTCATAGGTGAATATACCGTAGACTCAGATATTTTGCTGGTAGGCTCTTTTGCCAAGACAGATTATCTGCTGAAGGTGAAAGGTGCGGACTTATGCCTCAAGCGCAATGTCAATGACATGCGCTTGAGGCTGACAAGAAAGACTGAAGCACAGACTCCGGAAAGTTTCACGACAGACTTCCGGACCATGTGCTTCTTTGTTTCGCTGCTTACCGACTTACCTGTGCCGGTATCCTTGACAGGCCATTTCCCGGAAGTACGGGCGGTGGAGCATCGTGAATGGTTGGCCGAGGATTACATACGTGTGGTGGTTAATAAGTGGGACGAGGAGTTCATCTACTGCACCGGTGAGTTGCAAGGGGAGAACATCAGCTTACGTTATTCCCGTGATGTGCAATCTGGGGATAATGACCATTCTTATTTGGCCGGTGTACTGCATCGTGGGGCGATGCTCAATCTTATACATCCATACCTTGCGGAGGACGGCAGCATGGTTGCCGAGTTCATTATATTGGATCCCGACTTCTTGGTGGATGTCTCCACCATTGTTTCGTGCTTTGATACCTATGCCGATTCGCCGTTGCTGCCTTTGCTCAAGCGTATGGAAGCGTACACGGTCACCGAGCCTATCTTGTTGGGAAATATGGCAGGCGAACTGTTGGATGCCGTCCTTCACGACAGGTCGCAAGGAGAACCTTCTGAGGAACAATTGCACGAACTGTACAAGCATACGGCCATACAGTTCTTCCGACGCAATGCCGTGGGATTGATGAGTGTTGAACCGAGTGCCGGTTTTCATCGTGATGCATGGCAGCAGTTCATGAACATACGTACTGCCATCCGCCATGTTTTGCCACGGCAGGTGAACGGATACGACAGCAATAGCGTTATCGTGGAGCCTACATTCTTCTCTGAAATGCTTGGTCTGCAGGGACGTATGGACATGTTGGAGACGGATATGCGCGTCCTGGTTGAGCAGAAATCCGGCAAGGGAGGTTTCAGACCTGGGCATAGTGATATGGATACGCCTGTCTATACCGAGCAGCACTACATGCAGATGCTCCTGTACATGGCCATCATAAGATATAATTTCCGCTCTGTATATGACGCCAACCGTCACGAACTGTATGCCTGTCTTCTCTATAGCAAGTATGCACGCCCGCTGATTGGACTCGGCTTTGCTCCGCAACTGCTCTTCGACGCCATTAGAATGCGCAACCTGTATGTTGCACAGGAAGAGCGCATGTCCCGTGGAGGCATGGCTGCCGTCATGGATATGCATGTCGATGACTTCAATGTCAAGGGTGTGACGGGAAAGTTGTGGGAACTCTACCAACGTCCGCGTTTAGAGCGTCTGCTGGCGCCATTCTGCTCAGCGTCGCCATTGGAGCGTGTTTACTTTGAACGTTTCTACCGCTTCATAGCCTTGGAACACAGGCTCTCCAAGATGGGTAACCAGACGAAAGAGAACTCCGGCTTTGCCAGCGCATGGTTGTCGTCCACTGACGAGAAGTTGCAGACAGGCGACATACTGCTGGACCTGCAGATAATCCCTCCGGACGTGGCCTTGGATTATATAGAGTCCGTCACATTGCATAGTGCCGGTGATGCCGGCAACTTCCGCCAAGGCGACATAGTTGTGCTATATTCCTATCTGCCGGGACAGGAGCCCGATATGCGCAGAACCATGTCGTTCCGTGCCACAATCACGGAGATAGGATGTGCCGACATCACTCTACGGCTGAGGAATGCCCAACGGAATGTTGCGCTGTTTAGTAGGCAGGATGGATGCCTATGGTGTCTGGAGCACGACTTCATGGAAAGCTCATTTAGTGCTTTGTATAAAGGGCTTTATGCGTTTCTGTTTGCACCGAAGGAACGTCGTGACTTGTTGCTTATGCAGCGTCGCCCGGATGTGGCAGCCCAGATACCATTGCGTGGAGAGTACGGAGCATTCAACGAGATGCAGCAACGTATAAAGAATGCCCGCGACATGTTCCTGGTCATAGGCCCTCCGGGGACGGGCAAGACATCGTTTGGCATGTTGAACACTCTGCAGGAGGAGCTACGCGAGGAGGGCAGCAAGGTGCTGATCGTGTCATACACCAATCGTTCTGTGGACGAGATATGCAGCAAACTGTATCCTGGCTTGGACTTTATACGCATAGGGGGAGAAGCCTCGGCATCACCAGCATACAGGGACAATATGCTGAGCACCATGATAGATGGGTGCACTTCGCTCAAAGACCTGCGGAGTAGTATACGTCGTGCTCGTGTTATCGTTGGTACCACATCAGCAGTGTCGGCCAACTTGTCGGTAATAGCTATGAGCCGTTTCTCCTTGTGTATAGTGGACGAAGCAAGTCAGATACTTGAACCTCACCTGTTGCCATTACTCAGCCTGGCACATGATGGTGTGCCCTGTATCAGGAAGTTCGTGATGATAGGGGACCACAAACAGCTCACGGCGGTGGTGCAGCAGAGAAGGAAAGAGTCTCGGGTGGAGGACGGCACCTTGAACGAAATAGGGTTGGTCGACTGCCGTAACTCCCTTTTCGAGAGATTGTTGCTGAAATATCGCTCCAATATGGACGTTTGCTATATGTTGACGAAACAGGGGCGTATGCACAAGGACATCGCCCGTTTCCCCAACATGGCTTTCTATGGTGGGCTGTTGGAGGAGGTGCCTCTGCCTCATCAGTTACTGGGAACGGCTACCCAACGTGTACGTTTCATAGACGTGCTCCCATATCGTGACTCTCCGTCGGACAAGGTGAACCTTGCGGAGGCGGAAACAGTTGTGACCGAGATATGTAACATTTGGGAGGCTACCAAGGATCGTTTTATCCCTACCGAGACAGTTGGTGTCATAGTGCCTTATCGTAATCAGATTTCCGCCATACGTATGCTTTTGGCCGAGCGTCTGGGAGATGCGTCGCACCCGTTGTTGCAGATTAGCATAGATACTGTTGAGCGTTATCAGGGCAGCCAGCGCAACTATATTATCTACGCCTTTACCATCAGTCGTCAGTATCAATTACGTTTCCTCACCGAGACCACTTTCATAGAGGACGGCATGATGATAGATCGTAAACTGAATGTGGCTATGACCCGTGCCCTGGAGTACCTTATTCTCGTAGGCAATGCCTCTCTAATAAGCCGTTGGCCGCTGTATCGCCGTCTGTTGCAGTTCGTGGCGGATGGCGTGGTGCCTGGGTTGTCAAAATGGTAGGTTGAGACTATTCTGCTATTAAGGGGAGAGGGACAGTGCGCATTTCGTGCTCATTTCGTTGGTCATTCCTGCAAATTGTGGTAGAGGACAGTGTCGTATCTCGTGTGTATTTGCTATCTTTGTAAGCGGATATAAACGAAGACATAGTGTATGGTACACAAAAAATTTATTAGAGCATTGCTGCCCATCGTGGCTGTAGGTACATTGGTGGTGTCTGCCTGCATCAGGGACAATAAGGGTGGCGCGCCTACCACTAAGGATGAGGATAGCGTGAAGGAGAAGAGCTGTGTGTTTGTTTTTGCAGCCGATTCTCTTCATTGGGAGGACTCGTTAATGATGGGGGAGGATAGCGTGAAGGTTGCTGGCATAGTAATAGATGGTGCCTATCCTTCATGCGCCTATTCCCCTCTTGGGGATAGCGCACGTGTGTGGATAGCCGATCAGTTGAGCCATGGAGGATATAGCAATGGAAATGCTCAGTTTACGTATGATACCGACATGTTGGACAACTGGAGGACACTTGTAACCGTGGCATGCAGGGCATATATGGATTCGGCAAAGGCTGATTTCGACAGGTACATGAAGGAAGACGTGTCGTATAGGAGCCCGTCTTTCAAGTATGAATATGTATTTTCGTTTGAGCCTACCTTTTGGACCGACAGCATACTTACGTACTCTTTCTCCTCTTATGCCTATATGGGCGGAGCACATGGCAGCTCTGTGGGTAAAGGTCAGACATTTGTTGCCTCTACTGGCAAGAAACTGGATGCAGACATGATGTTTATGCCCGAGAGCAGGTCTCAATTGATAGACCTTATAAAGAACGGCCTTTGGAAGCAGTACTTCAATCCAGGCAACTCCGGAATGGAAATAGATTCCTTGGGTGAGGCTCTTCTTGTATCGTCCGATGCATTGCCGTTGCCCGTATGTCCGCCATTATGCTTGGACAGTGGTGTGGTGTTCATCTATCAGCAATATGAGATTGCCAGCTATGCTGAAGGTATGCCTGCATGCACTCTGCCATACAAGGTGGTGAAGCCGTTGATGCGTCCTGAGGTGGCACGGTTGCTGCCCGAATAGCTGTTGCCAGATGTCCTATACCTTAATATAATATATGCTGCCCATACGTTATGAAAAACAAAAATCTGCCTACGCTTTCCATCCTTGCCGTGTGTGTTTGTTGCATCGGGTCGTGCAGTGCTGGACACTTGTCACTTGTGCCTGATACGCCATCGAAAGCACCGGACTATTTCTGCACATGGAACTTGCAGGGATATAAGGTCAGTTATAGTAGTAGTGAGAACACACGTGCCGTCATGACCGAGCAGAGCCTCTTCGGCAAAGACAAATGGGACGGATGGGTGGAAGTGTTCCCCCAGATACGTGCCGACTTGTACTTTGTAATGGACGATTCCTGGGATATACCGAAGGACGTGAACAGTAGCTCCAACGAATACCTTGGTCTTACGATCCTGGACCCTATGCGCTTCCCGTCGTTTGACGGTAAGCCTGCTGAACGCTTGGCCAAACTTAATAAAAAGGTGCGCTCCTATGGATGGAAGGGTGTGGGAGGATGGATATGTGCCCAAGAGGCATCGTCAGACAGTGCATGCCGTTCCATTGATGTATATTGGACTGAACGTCTGAAGGCTGCGCATTATGCCGGAGTAGATTATTGGAAAGTGGACTGGGGACGTCACTGCCGCGATGCGGAATGGCGCCAGAACCTTACCCGCCTCGGTCATGTGCATGCTCCTAATCTTTATATAGAGCATGCCATGCAGAATGAGTATGTGGAGTTTAGCGATGTTTTCCGCACGTATGATGTGGAGAACATCGTTGCTACACCTGTTACCATACAGCGTGTGGCCAACTTGTTGCCTTTTGAAACCAAGGATGGGGCAAAGGGTATCATCAACTGTGAGGACGAACCATACATTGCCGTTGGTCTTGGTTGTGCTATAGGCATCATGCGCCATCCATTCGACGGCAAACTGCCCGATGGGCGGCAGGACTATGTCTTTCCGCCTGTGGGGCGTAACTACAAGAAGCGTCTGGATGAAGTGGTTCGGGCCGTGCGCTGGCATCGCATAGCCCAGCCCTTCGGAGTGGCTGCTGATGCTTGTATTGATACTGTGAGGTTGCAAGATCACTGGGTCGTGCAGGCCAATGAGACATGGATGAGCCGCCAGGTAGGTGACGTGCTGAGAGAATCGGCCCCGGCTCGTATCAGTAGAAACATGCCTTTGCCAGGAGTCTATGGGGTATCGCTGGATAGTGTTCCATACGTGATGGCTTCTAGGTATCCCAACGGTGCTACGGCCATTGTTACCACAGAACGAACGCTTGGACGTGAATGTGTCTTGTGCCCTGCCGATGTTGTTGTAAGTCTGACGGACCTGTATCAGCCGGTAGGTATCTTTGGCCGCTATAGCCGGCTGACTTTGGTGCTGCCTGACGAGATACCAGTGGATATGATAAAGGTTTATGCCCAGGATTTGATCTCTGAACGTGCTACTGAAATCACAGGTCGGCTTACTGTTGAAGGCAATAAAATCATCATCGATGGTGCGTTGATAGATGCTCTGGGACTGTCTGCTGCCACTCATGGTGATGAGTCCCTGCCGGGCATGGTGTTGCAGGTAATAGCAAGGTAATGTGTAGACACAGGATACGACCTCTCGTTGAGGTCGCATGATTAGGGTAGGGGGGATGCTGGCACTAAAAGGGTTTGCTTGCAGAAGATGAAGTTCACTACCAAGTGGTGATTAAATCTACGCCCGTTAGTGGTGAATGTTGTGTCCCATGCTGGTAGAACCAACATTCCACGATGGAATTATGCTGTCTATAAATGGAGAAGGCCCTGCTTCACAGCAGAGCCTTCCGTATGTTTGTTTGGAATTTGTCTTGGAAAATGTTTGTGTTTGATTATGCTTCAGCAGGAGCCTCTGCGGTTTCTGCTTCAGCAGTCTCTGCAGCCTCGGCCTCAGCCTTTGCGGCAGCCTCGGCAGCCTTCTTGTCAGCTACCTTCTGAGCGATTGCTTCTGCGGTTTTCTTCTCTGCTTCCAGGCGTGAAGCCTCAGCCTGTTTCTTTGCTGCAGCTTCCTTGGCGGCAAATGCCTCCAATCCCTTCTGCTTGTCTGCCTTCCATGCCTCGAACTTGGCTTGAGCGGCTGCCTCATCGAATGCTCCCTTCTTTACGCCACCACGGAGGTGCTTCATCAGGTAAACTCCCTCGTCAGAGAGGATGTTGCGTACTGTGTCAGTAGGCTGTGCACCTACCTCCACCCAATACAGGGCGCGATCGAATTTCAAATCTACAGTGGCAGGATTGGTGTTTGGGTTGTAGGTACCAATCTTTTCTGTAAACTTACCATCACGTGGTGCTCTTACATCAGCAATCACGATGCTGTAGAAAGCATAGCCTTTGCGTCCGTGACGCTGTAAACGAATCTTTGTTGCCATATTAAAAATGGTTTTATAGGTTTGAAATAACACAGTTATCCCGTAACTGCGGGTGCAAAGGTACATCTTTTTTATGAGACGTACCTCGAGTGGAGCCAAGAAAATGCATATTTGGCGTTGATTTTCATTCCGAAAGCCCTCTTACTGGTCTTTATGATGTGGCTGGGGAACGGTAATGGGGCAATATGTAGTCGGTTTGTACGGCCTGTTGATGGTGTCGTATCAATAAAATGTCACTTCCTGTATCACCTGGGCCTGGACGTACTCGTTCATCTTGTGTGTTATCTCGGTGCGCATCATGAGGAGATTTTGTCTCAAGGCCGGATTCTTTATCTGCACCCTAAGCACATTGCCATAGATGTTTATGCTCCCGGTGTATTGTGCCACACCATTTCCCATGACGATGGGCCAGCCCTGTACCAAACGGTATTGCAGCAATGGCGTTTCCAGCCCTTCGCTGCGTAGCCATGTGTCCAGCAGGCTCTTGATGGGAGTGCTCTTGTGTCTTTCCATATTAAGTGTAGGGGCTATGTGGGAACAGTGAGTGTGGGTGATGTTACTTGTGGGTGATGTCGCGGAAGCAACCGCCAGTGCAGTGCAATAGGCGGTAATCCTGTGATGTTAGGCTCAGGATTTTGTCCAGGTGGTCCTTGTTGGTGTCGGTTATGAAGGTCTGGCCAAAAGCATTGCTGCTGACGAGGGAGACGATACGCTCCACGCGATCGGCATCCAGGCGATCGAATATGTCGTCCAGCAGGAGGATTGGACGCGTGTTATTGCCAGTCTTGCGCAGGAAGTCGTGCTGCGCAAGTTTCAGCGCCACCAGCATTGTCTTGTTCTGCCCCTGACTGCCCTCGCGGCGTATAGGGTAGCCGTTGATGGTCATCTCCAGGTCGTCGCGATGCGTTCCGTGTAGCGAATAGCCTACGGCCATGTCCTTGTGGCGGTCGCGCTGTATGATCTCTATCAAGGGACCACGCTGGCAATGGCTGGTGTAGCTGATGGCTACTTCTTCGTGTTGTTGAGATATGAGGTCGTAGTAGTGTTGGAAGATGGGCGTGAAGTGCTCGATGTATTCCTTGCGGCACTTGTAGATGTATTCTCCTTCCTTTGCCATCTGTTCCTCCCACAGCGTAAGCAGTTCCGGGTCACACTGCGGCTCCATTTTCAGCAGTGTGTTGCGTTGCTGCAATGCCTTGGCATATCTGTTGACCGAATCGAGGTAGCGAAGGTTCATCTGTGCTATGACCACATCCATGAAGCGACGCCTTTCATCGCTTCCTCCCGCTATGAGCATGCTGTCGGCGGGCGATACCAGTACTATGGGGATCAGTCCGATGTGTTCGGCCAGACGCTTGTATGGCTTGCCTTGTCTTCGCATGATCTTCTTGTGACCGGCCTTCAGCGAACACTGTATCTCTTCCTGTGAACCATCGTCACCATCATATATGCCTTTCAGCATGAAGAAGTCTTCTCCGTGACGTATGCATAGGGAATCCTGTGATACGCTCAGACTTTTGCACAGCGACAGGAATCGAATACTGTCCAAAAGGTTGGTCTTCCCCTCGCCGTTGCTCCCTATGATGCAGTTGAGACCGGCAGAGAAGTCCAGTTCGGCCTCCGCTATGTTCTTGTAGTTGAGAATGGATAGATGTTTCAGTGTCATAACGTCTGCAAAATTAGGCAAAAATGGAGGCATGGCCAAAATATCAAGGTGTAAATTTCTGTATGTAATGGAAAAATGCTACCTTTGCAACTCGGATTGCCCTGCAGCTTGGGCAGACACAGCGGCACGGCATGTGATATAATAGTGGTAATATAAATAAGAACACAATAACGTTATGACACAGAAAAAGAAGACAGCTCCAGTTAACGAGATTGACGAGACTATCGTTGCAGGCACTGGGTTTGTAGAGAGAAACATCAAGACCTTGTCCTACACCGTAGGTGGTATCCTGGCCGTTATAATCTTGGCTTTGATTATCTACCAGTATTACATCGTACCACGTAATGCCGAGGCTGCCGACAACATTGCCGTGGCAGAGCAATTGTTCCTGTCCGGTGATTATGAGAAGGCCCTCAATGGTGACGGTACCAATGCAGGTTTCCTCCAGATTGTAGACAAATATGGTTCTACGCCCAGCGGCAATCTTGCCAGCCTGTATGCCGGTCTTTGCTATGCTCATACCGACAAGGCCGAGGAGGCAGTGAAGTATCTTGAGGATTACGATGCATGTGGTGACATGATGGTAAGTAATGCGGCCCTGGGTGCCTTAGGTAACTGCTATGCACAGTTGGGGCAGAACGACAAGGCTGCAGCAACCCTGCTGAAAGCAGCCAAGCGTGCCGACAACAATACACTATCCCCCTTGTTCTATCAGCAGGCCGGACAGCTCTATGAGGCAGTTGGCAACAAGGACAAGGCAATGGACTGCTACAAGACCATCAAGAGCGACTATCCTCAGAGCATGCAGGCTCAGGACATAGACAAGTATATCGAGCGTCTGAAGTAAGGTATATTCGTTATGGCAAGCGCATTGCATAATTTGAGCGGCTACGATCCTGCCAAGGTTCCTGACGGTAGTGGCTGGACCATAGGCGTGGTTGTGAGCGAGTGGAACGACGAGGTTACTGGCGCATTGCTGGCAGGGGTCTGTGACACCCTTCAAAAGCATGGTGTGGAGAAGGGCAGCATTATCGTGAAAACGGTGCCCGGCAGTTTTGAACTCGTTTATGCCTCTGCCGCCATGATAGAGGATACCTGTGTGGATGCCGTGATAGCTTTGGGTTGCGTCATACGTGGCGACACACCGCATTTCGACTATATCTGCCAAGGTGTCACACAGGGTTTGACTGAGTTGAATGCCAGGGCCGATGTTCCGGTGATATACGGACTGCTCACTTGTGACAATATGCAGCAGGCACAGGACAGATGTGGTGGAGCATGCGGCAACAAGGGTGTCGAATGTGCCGTCGCGGCATTGAAGATGATAGCTTTCAGAAAAGAACTTTAGGAATTCAACGGAAGCAGGACCGTTTTGTCTGGCTCCATGGAGGAAAACAAGACGAGATAAAGAACGACATCATGCCGCTTGTGACAAACAAGATGGCGCGATGTCGTTCTTGTGGTATCCGATATGTGGCTCCTGTTCCGTATTTTATAGAATTATTTGCCGTGGTAGAGTAAACATTTAGCCGTTTTGTTGGCAATAACAGAATAAAAGGTTATCTTTGCAACTGCAATGATACGAAGCCATACGCATAGGTAAGCATTAAATAAGTTGAAGCCATGAATATATACATAGCCTTATTGATATTGTTCCCTGTTTTCGTTTCGATAGTGGCAGTTCGTTGGATATACTTCAAGATATTGAAGGTAGCCAAGAGCAAGAACCTTGTGGACAATCCGGATGCGCGCAAGTTGCAGAAGTCTCCGGTGCCCGTGGTGGGTGGCTTGGCGGTCTTCTTTGGATTGATGTTCGGACTATTGGCAGGCAGTGCCGTGTCCAATGTGTTTGCGACAGAGTTCTCGGCGTTCCCGCTTGGTATATCGTTCATGGACATGCTTCCCGTAGTATTGGGAATGAGCGTGATGTTATATATAGGATGTATGGATGATGTCTCTGGTCTCTCTCCGATGTCACGTCTGATCATTGAGGTGCTTGTCATTTCTATGCTGGTGCTCTCCACGGGGTCATCCATAGACAGCCTGCATGGTTTGTGGGGAGTAGGGCAGTTGTCCATGTGGATCGCCTTCCCTTTGACGGTGTTTGCCTGCGTGGGAATCATAAATGCGGTAAATATGGTGGATGGTGTCAATGGCTTGTCTTCCGGCATTTGCATCTCATGCAGTTTGCTCTGCGGCATACATTTTACACTCAGCGGTGACTGGTGCAATGCGGTTCTGGCATTCTGCATGGCGGCGTCTTTGGTGCCGTTCTTTGTTCACAATGTCTTTGGCAACACCAGCCGCATGTTCATAGGTGATGCCGGTACGATGGTGCTTGGTTTGCTCATGTCGTGGTTCGTAATAAGCATCATGCATGATGGAGTGGCTTTCAATGCACTGGGGAATGAGGGGTGTCCCACCGCTATGGTAGTGGCGCTGTTTGCCGTGCCGGTGGCTGACACATTGCGGGTCATGACCATGCGAGTAGTCAACGGCAATAGTCCGTTCAGCCCGGACAAGACCCATTTGCATCATGCTTTTGTGGGCTTGGGCGTCAGCCATAGTGTCACCATGTTGTCGGAGATATTTATTGGCTTTATGGTAGTGTTGGCATGGGTCGTATCGGTTTGGTTGGGCGCATCGTATGAGTTGCAGTTTTATATTGTAGTGCTTGTGGCCGCCGTTCTGGTATGGGGAACATATTTCTTCCTCTTGCATGAGCAGGTATCCAACTCACGTATAGGTCGTGGACTAAGGACATTCTCACCGCGCACCCACATGGGACAAACCGAGTGGTGGCAGCGCATTTCCTATTTCCTTGATGCACCGGAGCTGACTGAGCCTGAGCGCAAAGACTTGAAGGAAAAGCTCAGACGCAAGTTCTCCAACTACTAATGATGTGTAGGCCTGTGACCAAGTGTGTGCCAATTCGAACAATGCGGTACGCTCTCTTATTGACATCGAACCAACATTTATGCTGAAGCAATTCTTACAGATAATGGGGCGCTACCTGAAGCCGTACCGTAAGTACTTGGTGGGCTCCGTAGTGCTGAACTTCTGTTCTCAGTGGATGAACGTCTTTTCTTTCGTAGTGCTGATTCCCATCTTGAATATCCTTTTCAAGATAGACAGCACACAGTACTTCTACAAGGAATGGACTTGGAGTACATTGAACAAGGAGTTGGTGGTCAACAACGGCTACGCTTACGTGCAGGAACTCATTGCCGAGTACGGAGCCTTTGTGACTCTTGTCATGATGGGCGTGGCATTGGTGCTGATGACCGGCATAAAGACATTTGGCTACTTTGCGTCCAGTGCCGTTATGGTGCCGTTGCGTACCGGCGTGGTGCGTGACATACGCACGGAACTATATAATAAGGTATTGCGATTGCCCTTGAGTTTCTTTTCCGAAGAGCGCAAGGGCGATATAATTGCCCGTATGAGTGCCGATGCCCAGTGTGTGGAGAGTGCGGTGATGTCTTCTGTGGACATGATGATACGTCAGCCCATTGCTATCGCAGTTTGCTTCATTACCATGATTGCCGTCAGCTGGGAACTGACACTTTTTGTCATTATCGTCGCACCTGCGGCCGGATGGGTGATGGGTAAGGTCAGCCGCAAGTTGAAAGGTCAGTCTGCAGAGGTTCAGCGTCGTTGGGGTGACATCATTGCCCAGTTGGACGAGACTCTCGGTGGTTTACGCATTATCAAGGCGTTCATAGCAGAGAAGAAGATGTCCGACCGCTTTGCGGCTATCAATGAAGAATATCGTGCAGGCATGACCGATATGGTTATAAGGCAGAATGCCGCACACCCCATGTCTGAGTTCCTCGGCACGTTGATAATCGTAGTGGTACTGTGGTTCGGCGGCTGGCTGATCCTCAATGGCACAAACATGATAGACGCATCTACCTTCATCTTCTACATGGTGATACTGTACAGCGTCATCAATCCCCTGAAGGATCTCTCCAAGACTTCCTACCAGATCCCCCAGGGGCTTGCCTCCATGGATCGCATAGACTTTATCCTGCAGGCCGAGAACCCAATCAAGGAACTTGATGCTCCACAGCCATTGACGTCCTTTGAACATGAAGTGCAATTGCAAGATGTCGGCTTCCATTACCAGGAAGGGCGCGATGTTTTGAAGCACATCAATCTCACCGTACCCAAGGGCAAGACCATTGCATTGGTGGGGCAGTCGGGGAGTGGCAAGTCTACACTTGTCGACCTCATCCCACGTTACCATGACGTGTGCCAGGGCAAGATAACGATCGACGGCAAGGATGTGCGCGATGTTGGTATACGCCAATTACGTTCCCTCATAGGGAATGTCAATCAGGAGGCCATACTTTTCAACGACACCTTCTACAACAACATCACCTTTGGCGTGGAGCATGCCACAATGGAGCAGGTGGTAGCTGCGGCACGTATCGCCAACGCCCACGATTTCATCATGGAGAGCGAGTACGGCTACAACACGATGATAGGTGACCGTGGTGGCAGGCTGTCCGGCGGACAGCGCCAGAGAGTGAGCATTGCCAGAGCCATATTGAAGAACCCTCCCATACTTATCTTGGACGAAGCTACTTCGGCCTTGGACACCGAGTCCGAACGTTTGGTGCAGGAAGCCTTGGAGCGTTTGATGAAAAGCCGTACGACTATCGCCATAGCACATCGCTTGTCCACTATCAAGAATGCCGACGAGATATATGTCCTGTATGAAGGCGAGATAGTGGAACACGGTAAGCACGACGAGTTGATAGCCAGGAACGGATACTACAAGCGCCTCTACGATATGCAGCAACTGTAGTGTCATCATATTATTATTTCCAAATGATGCATTCTACACATCCGCAGCAGTGGCGTATAGCTATCGTGGAACCCAATGTCTTGGCCTGCATAGGATTGCAACGTCTCCTAACGGAATTGTTCCCCATGGTCGAGACAGTGGCGTGTGAGTCCTTCACGGAACTGCAACAGCATGCTGGGACAACGTTCGTACATTACTTCATCTCTTCGAGGATTTACTTTGAGTATGCCCAGTATTTCCGTGCAGGCAATGCGCCGTGCATAGTGCTGGTCAATGGCGACATGTCCATACATGGTGTGGCCACGCTCAATGTATGCCAAGGCCAGGCATCCTTGATCCGCGATTTGATAAAATTGCAGCATTCCGGCCATAGCAGCCATCCTTCCACAGAGTTGGCCATGGCTTCCGTCTTGTCGCCAGATGGCAAGGTTCCTGCCATGTCCGTTAGGAACACGGCCGAAAGCCAGCTCTCCTCACGTGAGGTTGAGGTGGCGGTGTTGCTATGCCAAGGATATATAAATAAGGAAGTGGCCGACCAGTTGGGCATCGGCCTTACTACGGTCATCACTCATCGCAGGAACATCATGGAGAAGCTCAAGGCCAAGTCATTGGCCGATGTGATAGTCTATTGCGTTATGAACGGCATATACGCGGTCTGAGGCCTTGGCAAGCGTCACTGTTTACCAAGCTTCATCAGCATAAGGCCTATCAGTATCCATACTATTTCCCTCACACGGCAGATGATGCTGACAAATATGCCGAGTGCAGCAGACAGGCCGAGTGCAGCTATTGACAATACAAAGCCTCCCTCCTGCACTCCAAGTTGCATGGGCAGGAAACCTACAAGATTTGCAAGCAGGGAGGTGAGGGCCAGTATGAGTATCGAGTGCATGAAGGTCAGCGCCAAGCCCTCGAAGCCGCCTCCGCAGTCTATGTTGAAGAGCAGCAGCATAAACATTATCTCAAAGCTCTGCACTATGCGTGCAATGTATTCCAACGACAAACTGCAATAGAACAGCTTTCGGCCATGTTGATGCAGCGATGCTATCTGTGTGTCTATATTGGCCAGGGCCTTGGCATGTTGTTCCTGAAAGCGTGCGCTCCATTCCCTCAGTCCGGGTATTTTGCCTATAAGTCTTATTGTCTTCCTCACCAGACCGTGGCGGTATCCCTTCGCAAAGAGATATATCGCAATCAGGCAGAAGACGATGATTATGCCCAGCGTGATGCCAATGGTGGCATTGAGTGGCAGGTCACCGACGGCGGCAAGGTATAGGTACAGAAATATGGACGAGAACCAGAAGAGGAAGTGGGCAAACACGTGCATCATTGCATATAGGATAACCGATGATGCTGCGTGCTGCTTGCTTATGTTCTTGGACAGTTCCATGATGCGGTACGGTTCGCCGCCAAGGCCTCCCACGGGTGTGGCATAATTCAGCGCATAACCGGTGACAGTCAGGCGCATGATGCGCCAAAATCCGACTTGCTCGTTCTCGTCTTTACAGCCCTTGATGGTGCATTGCCAAGCCAATGCGTTGATGCCATAGATTACAAACCATACGCCTATGATGGGAATGAGCCAGTAGCCGGCGCGGCACAGATGCTGCCACAGTTCTACGAAACTGACATCGAACGTCAGTAGCATGACGATGACCGCTACTACGCCGAGTAGGAAGAATATGTTGTTGAGCCGTTGTTTTGTCATTGGTGCAAAGGAACGTTACATGTGGTATGGAGAATGGAACTGGGCTGGGCCAAAGGTTATGCAATTTTGTCGGCAATGGCCTTGCAGAACGCTTCGTGCCTTCTGTTGATATACATGGCGAGCAGAGACATGCATACGATTTCGAAGATGAAGTTCATGGCCGGTACGTCTGCCAGACAGAAGACAAAGAACATGCCGGCACGGAAGTTGAACGTCAGCATGGCGTTCCATCCCATGATGGCCTTCGAGCATCTGTGAAACTCGTCACGTATATCCTGCGGCATGTTGTCCGCGCTGCCGTACTTGTCCTTTATTACAGCCATGAGACGCTGGAATTGTGGCGTCTGCTCTTCCTGCTTGCGTGTGTATCCGACATAAGAGTGTAGGAAGGTCTTCACTATCAGGTTCCCCTCCCATGGAGTCTGGTCATAGAGTTGTTGTTGCTTCGTGGAGTTGTCCAGTTCGCTGCCTTTTTCTCCTTTAAGGAAGAACAGGTGTATCTGTATGTAATAGTCGGCCATACGCTGCTGCCCTCCCATGCCCACGAAGCCGGATATAAGTGCCAGGATCAGCACTACGCCGGTGGCAACGAGGGCATTCGTGTCCGTGTCGGGTATGCCAAACCAGCCGAACTCTATGCTGTGGTGATTGTAGAACCTCCATACCAGGGCCAAATATATGGGTACAAACCACGCAAAGCCGGCCAGACCATCGAGTATTCGCCCGATCTGGCTTTTCTTGCCGGTCATGCGTGCCAGCTGCCCGTCGGTGCAGTCGTATATATCTGCCTGGATGAGCAGCAGAACGGCTATGATGTTGAGCATGAATCCATGCATGCCCTCGTAGTAAAAACTGCCATGGGCATAGAACACGCAGCTGCCCGCCCCTATAATCATGGACAGGATGGTCACCGTGTTGGGATGTATGTCCATGCGTGCAAACAGCACTGCCCACAAGTAGCTCAGCGGGCGCACGACACGATAGTCAAGCCAATCCTCCGTTTCCGATGACTTGAGTGTCTTCTGTATCTTTTCGTTCATGTGTGAGGATTATATCAGTACAACTCTGAGGGGATGTGTTCTTTTGCGCTCTCGAAGTCTTCAACGGTATCCAGCTCGCACGAGAACAAGCCGGTGACATCCAGCATCTTGAACGTGTGCCCCTTGGGGATGAGCCGTTCAAATGCCAGCTCGTAGAAACGGTCCTTCAGGTGCTCTTTATCCATCATCGCCTCCAGTTCTTCGTACAATGCACGTGAATACGCGGCACCGAACTTCTCTATGCCCAGGCTCTCGCCGGCGGCCTTGTCGGGGGGGCAGGTCTTGCTTATTTCGGTTATGTCGCCCTCGTCCGTGGTCACCACCTTCATTTCCTCTTCGCTCAGAGGATGCTTTATCAGGGTCAGCACATTGTCGGCATGCTCGGCCAGTACCTTCTTCACTATAAGAGGGTCATACAGCAGATCGCTGTCCAACAGCAGGAACGCTTCGCCGTCCACGGCCTTGCGTGCAAGCCATAGGGAATAGATGTTGTTGGTCGTGTCGTACACCTTATTATATATATACTCCACGCTGACGGCATCTCCGTACGTGTCCTTCACGAAATTCTCTATCATGTCATGCAGGTATCCGGTCACGATCACAAACTCCCTGATGCCAGCAGCCATGATGTTGTCCATAGAGCGTTGCAGCAACGGGCGTGAGCCAATGTTCAGCAGGCACTTGGGTGTGTTGTTGGTCAGGGGTCTGAGGCGTGACGCCATGCCTGCCGCAAGAATAACAGCTTTCATTTTGCATCCTGTTTGTTAGCGTTGTATGCCTGTTTGATGGTCTCTACCACGGCGCGGATATGCTCGGGCTTGCCCAGTGTTATGCGCAGGCAGTCCTCCAGTCCCTTGTCGCCCATGAACTTGATCTTGTAGTTCTGGTCTGCAAGAGACTTCTGCAGGGCTGCCTTGATGGCGATGGGGTAGCGTACGAGAATGAAGTTTGCCACGCTCTTGAATACCTTGAAACCCGGCAGTCCACCAAGCTCTGTCATAAACAATTGGCGATCCCACTCCATGTCCTCTGCCACCTTGCGATAGTGCTCGTTGCTCTCCAGCGCAGCCAGAGCCACAGCCTCGCTGAAGCGGTTGTATCCCAGGTACTTGTTGACATAGTTCAAGAAGCCCTCGTGCCCTTTGCCTATGAAACCGAAGCCCATGCGCAGGCCTGGCAGGCCATAGAACTTGGACAGCGTGCGGGAGACGATGAGATTGGAGTATTTTGTCACCAGTTCACCCACGTATGCGCTATCGTTGCTTACGAAGGATGCGTATGCCTCGTCTATGAGCACCATGGTATCGTCCGGTATGTTCTCCATGATGCGTCCTATTTGTTCGGGGCTGAGGCAATTGCCGGTCGGATTGTTGGGTGAGGCGAGTAGAAGCATGCGGGGATGCACACGATTGGTGCATTCTATCACTTCGTCGATGTTGTAGGCAAAGGTGTCGTCGACCTCATGCAACGGATACATCTCAAACGTTCCTCCGCACTCGCCGGCTATGCGGTTGTAGTACCACCAGGAGAACTCCGGTATCATAATGGTGTTGTTGCCGCCGGTGGACAGGTAATAGTGCACGGCGTTCTTCAGTATGTCTTCCCCACCGTAGCCTATTATCACCTGTTGCTCGGGGATGCCGTACAGCTCGCTCAGGCGTACGGACACCACACTCTTCTTTCCTTCGTCGTAGATACGGGTATAGAAGCACAGGGTCTTGGGGTCAAAGTTGTGGATGGCGTCGATCACTTTCTGCGACGGCTCAAAATTAAACTCGTTTCGGTCAAGAAAAATCATCTTAATGTCGTGTTGAGGTTCTGGTCATTAGTATAAAGCTATCGTCAGACGCAGAATCTCGTGGACGCCTATTTGTAGCCGGTGTTATTTCCGTACAAAGGTACTGCTTTTGTGCTGGCTATCCAAACTTTTCCTTAACAATTCAGGACATTTATTTAATAATAGTTATATATTGCTGCCGTACGTCTCCGTATGTTTTCTTGTGCACCCTTGGTAGTGGCTCCACGGTTCTTTGCATGTTGTGCTGTGCCATGCGTCCTGTGTTGTATGGAGCATGGAGCATGTTTTTAGTGACTCGGTATGGAAGTCTCGTGATTTTTATCTAACTTTGCACTGCGAAACAGACCTCACATGCCCGCCGTGAGCATGTTGCCACATCGGGAGGGAAACGAGTTGTGCCGGGCGAGGGTGGGGCGTAAGAATGAAATTAAGGGGGCTTTGTCTATGTTATATCCATTGTTGTTCGAGGCCAATATGTTCCCCATCGTGTGGGGAGGCCATCGTTTGAGAGAAATCAAGGGCCTGGAGCCTGGCGATGAACCTATAGGCGAGAGTTGGGAGGTGAGTGCCGTTCCCGGCAAAGAGTCTGTGGTTGGGAACGGTGAGCTGAAGGGGCGGAACCTGCGGGAACTGACGTCGGAATATGGCGCCGCATTGCTGGGACAGTCGGTGTTCGACAGATATGGCACCGAGTTTCCCATGCTGGTGAAACTGATTGATGCAGAGCACGACCTGAGTATACAGGTGCATCCCAACGACGAGTTGGCCATGAAGCGTCACGGTTGCATGGGCAAGACGGAAATGTGGTATGTGGTGGATGCCAAGCCTGGCACCTACCTTTATGCCGGGTTTGCCAAAAGCATTACCGGCGAGGAGTATCGTCGCAGGGTGGAGGACGGAACCATTTGCGATGTGCTGGCCAAGCACAACATACGTCCGGGTGATGCCTTCTTCATTCCGGCCGGTCGTGTCCATGCTATATGCGGAGGTGCTCTGATAGCGGAGGTGCAGCAGAGTAGCGACATAACCTACCGCATCTATGACTATGGCCGTATGGGCATGGATGGCAAGCCTCGCGAGTTGCATACCGAGCTGGCCGTGGATGCGTTGGACTATACCGTGCATCAGGAGTATGCTTTGGATTATCCGAAGGACAGAAATCGTTCAAATCTCGTCTGCGGGTGTGATTTCTTTGAAGTCAGGAGACTGACGCTGGATGCTCCGATAGACCGCAGGATGAGGCATCACGACTCTTTCGTGATATACATGTGCCTGCAGGGGAAATGCACTCTGGGCAATAACGTTCAGCTTCGCTGTGGGCAGAGTTGTCTGGTGCCTGCCGTTTGCGCCGACGACATCAAGCTTGTTCCAGCAGCCTGTGGCGAACCCGTGGAATTGCTGGAGGTGTTCATCCCGCAGCCGGGGCATTAGGTTGCCTGCAGTCAGTGGAGATACTTCCGACACCTCATGGCGATCGCCGGAAATAAACCGGTTCTTGTGTCTGTGACAATCGGTTTATTTGGCTTGATCAACCGGTTCTTTCGCATGAAAGAACCGGTTGATTCGTTCTGCGTGTCACCATGCTTTGCCTTGTGCCCCGTGGTCCGATGGCGCAACATCGCAGTGGCGGTGACGGACGTTATGCATTCACGTGCTCCGCACAATATAGGGTCAGCGGATATTTTCAGTTGGTAAGGCCAGGTAGCGCCCTCTTGGACGGCCTGCACCAACTTTCCATGAAAGTTCAACACTCCATCTGCCAAGTGAGGACATGCTGCGGGCTGAAGGCCCAAAAGCTGTCAGTCCAGTGCAAGCGAAGCGGCGCACTGGGTATATAGTTCGCGTGAGGACGTGCGCCCTGAAGGGGCAAAAGCGCTGATATGCAGCACCATGTCGCCACCATATTACCGCTTATGCCCCTTCAGGGCGTAAGATTGTGTGTGGGCATAATACCCAGGGCGCCGCTTCGCTTGCCCTGGGCTTGCTGCTTGTTGCCCCTCTGGGGCGTCCGTGGTGGCCAATTTCTCGGGTCTTACCAACCGAAAATATCCACTGACCCACAATATAGGCGCAGAAGGCGTCAGACGGTGGAACAATGTGCCATGTCACGCCTCAATAAGATGACAGACTGTTGAACCCGTGGTTGATAAGATGTGGGATAAAACACAGAAAGAAATGGACTTACGGTCTCAAAATTACTGAACCTGTCCTCGTGCTATTTTGGCTTGCACGGGAAGAGAGGCTCGAACTCCCGACACCTGGTTTTGGAGACCAGTGCTCTACCAACTGAGCTATTCCCGTGTATTCCGAGTGCAAAAGTATGGAATTATTTTGACATATCGTCTATCTGCGGCAGTTTTTTTTTATGCGCGCTGTATTATATATAATGTAATGAGGGGTGAAATCAGGCGTCCTGTCTTGTTTCTATTACGGCCTCTACTCCCGGTAGCTCCCTGATGCGTGCTATGGCGCTTTTCTTCTCCTGCACACTGTGCATCATGATGGTGGTGGTGCAGTTCACTATGCAATCCTGGGTGTTGATACATAAAGAGACCATGTTCAACTTGAGTCCGTCGGCTATCTCGGATGTCAGATCCATGAGCAGGTGCGGTCTGTCCACTGCCTTTATGAATAGTGTGACGGGATAGGAGAAGCCAGTGCGGTTGATTGTGATGTAGGCCGGCGAATGGACTGTGACCGGAGGAGCTGCCGGGTCGGTGGCGTAGTCCACGCTGACCACGTTGTCGCCGAACTTGCTGGCCATACGTATGGCCTCGGGGCAGGAGCGGCGATGCAACGTGATGTTTTCGTATTCGGCCGTATGGGGGTGTATCCCGTCCATGCGTATGCCTATGACATCGCCACCGGGCAGGGGTTTGCACAGCGGGCAGCGGCACACGCCTCCGCGTATGAGACGGCGTTCGATGAGGTAGAGGCGCAGATAGCGCTTGGCTATGTATGTCTGGCAGTGATTTATCCAGTCCTTGCGTGGTCGAGCCTCAGGAGAGGTGATCAAGCGTATGCAGTCTCCGCCTTGAAGCACAGTCTTTACACTGCACAGTGTGCCGTTGACGTAGGCATAATGGGCATGGGCGCCCACCTCGTCGCCATGTTTGAAGGCATAGTCTATCACTGTGCTGTCCTTTGGCAGGATGGTACTGTGTCCCTCGGGGGAAAACACTGTGATGTCGTCATAGTACAGGCTGGAAGATATGTGCTCCAGAAAGAAGGCTTCGTTGCCCTGCGAGGCTATGTCGGTCAGGACCTTGCGGAAGCGCTTCACCCAATTGCCTATGTTGTTGCCTATTTCATTGATACACCCCACGCGGCTTGCCTTGACCATGGTGTCGGAACATATCTGCACGTCCTCCCACACTCCCTCGTCCGACAGGAGCATGAGCCGCAGGCATTGATAGGAATTTTCCTTAGGCTGTTCTATGAGGTTAATGAAGCTGCCCGGGCGTTCGCGGAAGTCGCGCGTCAGCAGATTGTATATCTTCAGGCACGTCTCCTTCTCTGTAAGCGGTGTGTCCAGTGTGTCCCCCCAGAAGGTGATGCGGACATAATAGCGGTTGGGTAGATGATGGAAGTCCAGATTGGCCTGCTTCATGCGGCGCCAGAGGGAATAGGGGCGGCGCCAGAACGTTTCCACCGTGCACTGTATGCCGTGGTCCTTGAGCGTGCCTTGCACATCCTTGCAGAAGCGGGCCAGGCGCATCCGGTTGCTTTCCTTGTCTTCCTGTATCAATTGCTCCAGTTCCTCGTATTCCGATGCACAACGGTATTTGAGCGACAGGTTTTCCAGGTCGGACTTGACCTCAAACAATCCCAGCCTGTTGGCCAGCGGGGCATAGAAGCAGTCTGTCTCGCCGGCAATCTTCATTTGCTTGTCGGGACGCATGGACTGCAGTGTGCGCATATTGTGCAGACGGTCGCTGATCTTCACTATCACGGCCCGTATGTCGTAGTGCATGGATGCCAGTATCTGCTGGTAGTTGTCCACCTGCTTGGTGGTTTTGTAGGCGTCTTTCTTCTTTTTGGTCACCACGTTCACCAGACCTGCCACATCACTGCCAAAGCGCTCGCGTATGTCCTCTACCGTGTATGGCGTGTCCTCTACCACGTCGTGTAGGAATGCCGTGATGACGGTGTTGGCATCCATTTGCAGTTCCTTGGCCGTTATCAGGGCCACGGCCACCGGATGCAGGATATACGGCTCGCCCGACTTGCGACGCTGTGGCGCGTGTGCTTCTTTGGCGAACAGAAAGGCGCGGCGTACGCGCTCCATATCTTCCGGGCTGGTTCTTGGCTTCAAGGCATCGAACACCTGTTCGGCCATGTTGTTGACGATTTGTTCGTAATCGGAAGTAGCGGATTGTTGCATGATGTGTGCTGGCTTGCGTTATGGAAAGGTAGAGCAAAGTTAAGGAAAAATAACATAACTTGAGGAATAAACAGCCGTTAATTTTGTCGTGACGTGCTTTTTTGTTATCTTTGTACGCCGGTAGGATATGTGGGACGTGGGCACAGTGCCCCGTTGCCCTTGTTGTCCTGCCTGATGTGAAGACTTAAATATAGATATAGAAATGAAAGCAATTGTATTTCCCGGTCAGGGAGCACAGTTTACCGGTATGGGCAAGGACCTGTACGACAGCAATGCAGACGCAAAGGAAATGATGGAGAAGGCCAACGAGATACTTGGCTTTCGTATTACAGATATTATGTTCGAGGGCGACGCCGAGGCATTGAAGCAGACCAAGGTGACGCAGCCCGCTGTCTTCCTGCATAGTGTGGTGATGGCCAAGTGCATGGGTGAGGACTTCCGTCCCGACATGGTTGGCGGTCATTCCCTGGGTGAGTTCAGCGCCTTGGTAGCGGCAGGTGCCATGAACTTTGAGGACGGCCTCAGACTGGTACATGCCCGTGCCCTGGCCATGCAGAAGGCTTGCGAGGCTGCCCCTGGCGGTATGGCTGCCGTGCTGCGTCTTGACGACGAGACCATCGAGAGAATATGTGCCGATGTTACGGCAAATGCCGGCAAGGGCGTTGTGGTTCCCGCAAATTACAATTGTCCCGGTCAGTTGGTAATCAGCGGTAACAAGGAGGCCGTGGAGGCTGCTTGCGAGAAGATGCTTGAGGCCGGTGCACGTCGTGCCCTCGTGTTGCCGGTGGGTGGTGCTTTCCATAGCCCGTTGATGCAGCCCGCCAAGGAGGAACTGGAGGCCGCCATTGCTGCCACCGAGTTCCATGTGCCTTCATGTCCCGTATATCAGAACGTGGACGGCAAGGCTCATACCGATCCGGAGGAAATCAAGCAGAACCTTATAGCACAGCTCACTGCCAGCGTGCGCTGGACCCAGGAGGTCCAGGCCATGGTGGAGGCCGGTGCCAACGAATTTGTGGAATGCGGTCCAGGCCAGGTGCTCAGCGGCATGGTGGCCAAGATCGCCAAGGACGTCACCGTCAAGCATGCATAATCCATCCCCCTCCCGCCTATGAACATCTATCAGGTATTCACGAGATTGTTTGGTGCTAACGTTGAGCACCCCGTGCCCAACGGCAGTAAGACCCAGAACGGCTGCGGCACCATGGCGGCATTCACACCCAAGGCTTTGGCAGAGATCAAGGCCTTGGGTGTGACGCACATATGGTACACCGGTATCATAGAGCACGCCACGCAGACCGACTACTCACGCTATGGCATACGCCGCGACCATGCCGAGGTGGTGAAAGGTCGTGCTGGTAGTCCCTACGCTATCAAGGACTACTACGACGTGGATCCGGACCTGGCAACCAAGGTGGTGGAGCGCATCAGTGAGTGGGAGGCATTGATAGAGCGCACTCACAATGCCGGCATGAAAGTCATACAGGACTTTGTGCCCAACCATGTGGCGCGTGAGTATCACTCGGATGCTTGCCCGGATGGTTGTACGGACCTTGGGGAGGGAGACGATGTGTCGAAAAACTATTCACCCGACAACAACTTCTACTACCTGGGTGAACCGTTGCATCTGGACAACATCCTTGCTGCCGACTGGAAACAGCCTGCCGACCTCTATACCGAGGTTCCGGCCAAGGCCACGGGTAACGATGTGTTCTCGGCATGGCCGGGCCGCAACGACTGGTACGAGACCGTGAAACTTAATTACGGTCCCAATACCTATGCCAAAATGTTGCAGATATTGCTCTATTGGGCAGAGAAGGGTGTGGACGGCTTCCGTTGCGACATGGCGGAGATGGTGCCGGTGGAGTTCTGGGAGTGGGTCATCCCGCAGGTAAAGAAACGCTATCCCGAGATAATATTCATTGCCGAGGTGTACAATCCGCAGCTATACCGTGACTATATCTATCGCGGACACTTTGACTACCTGTATGACAAGGTGGGGCTTTATGACAAGCTCAAGGCCGTTACGGCAGGATGGTGCTCGGCAAGGGAACTGACATCATGTTGGCAAAGCGTTGGTGACATACAGTCACACATGCTCAACTTCCTGGAGAATCACGATGAACAGCGTATAGCCAGTGACTTCTTTGCCGGCGATGCTCTCAAGGGACGTCCCATGATGGTGGTCAGTGCTTTGATGAACACCAACCCTATGATGGTGTATTTTGGTCAGGAATTGGGAGAGAAAGGTATGGACAGTGAGGGCTTCTCCGGTGAGGATGGCCGCACCACCATTTTTGACTATTGGACTGTGGACACCATACGCCGCTGGCGCAATTCAGGCAAGTTCGACGGCGCTTTGCTCACAAAGGAAGAGAAGGCGCTGAGAGACTTCTATGCCCAGATACTGAAGCTGGCCGAGGAAGAGCCTGCATTCAGCCAAGGTATGTTCTGGGATCTGATGTATGTCAACGGACATCTGGACAGACAATATGCCTTCCTCCGTAGCGACAAGCAAAAGACATATCTTGTTATAGCCAACTTCTCCGACGAGAGCGTGTCCACGGACATACGCATTCCGGCAGAGGCTATACGCGCCATGGCTCCGGAGTCCGAGAAGGTGAAGAACAATCTTTCACACGACATTACCGTCTCCGTGAAGGTGAAGGCCTGGGACGGCATGGTGAAGAAAATCAAGTTATAGTTACAGAGGTGGCTTATAATATAAGGTACGTGCGCGAGACACATGGCGCAACGGATTGCGAGTAGCGGTGCCAACGTGTACGGACAGCAAGACGGAAATCGAAGAACAGAACAATAGAACATAGCTTATGACGAATGAAGATATGGTGCAACATGCGCATCTGGTGATAATGGCAGGGGGAATAGGCAGCCGCTTTTGGCCTATGAGTACTCCCGAGCGCCCGAAACAGTTTGTTGATGTCCTGGGTACCGGACGTACGTTTCTGCAGATGACGGTGGATCGCTTCAAGGGTTTGGTGGCTCATGACCACATTTGGGTAGTGACAAGCCGTAACTATAAGGACATGGTGATGGAACAACTGCCGGACATGCCTGCCGGCAACATTCTGTTGGAGCCATGTCGCAGGAACACGGCACCGTGCATAGCATACGCCGCATGGCGCATAAAGAGCGTGGACCCCAAGGCCACACTCGTGGTCAGTCCTTCCGACCATCTGGTGCTGGACGTGCCTGAGTTCCAGCGTGTGGTGCGTAACTCGTTGGATTTCGCCTTCGAGTCTGATTCCATTGTCACTCTTGGCATGAAGCCCACACGCCCGGAAACAGGGTATGGTTACATACAAGCCAATATGGCAGAACGCAGTATGCGCAATAAGGAAATCTTCCAAGTAGAGTCATTCCGGGAAAAACCAAACCTTGAAACAGCGCAACAGTATATCAAACACAACAATTATTTCTGGAATGCCGGCATCTTCGTGTGGAATGTCAGTACCATAGTCAACGCATTCCGTATGTACCAACCCGCTATAAGCCGCATCTTCGAGTCCATGATGGATGTTTACGGTACAGATAAGGAACAGGCAGCCATCAACGAACACTACGCCGAGTGCGAGAATATATCCGTTGACTATGCTATCATGGAGAAGGCGGAAGCCATTTT
>DBLZ01000105.1:0-808 GCA_002297545.1 Prevotellaceae bacterium UBA711
TGTCCGAGCAGCGCGAACCCGACGGCACCGAACGCTATGCCGAACTGGAGTTGATGCGTCTGGCCGTTCCCCGTCGTGTCTTCACTCTGTCACAAATCAAGTACGTGGCCGACCGTGTGAAATGGCTTTGGGACAACCGCAAGATCATCGGTGGCCTGCAGTGGGTGGAGGAGCCCAGCGTTCTGCGCTTCTTCTTTGGCCGCCTCAAAGAAATAGGCCATTGGCAGGAGGAGCTTGCAGCCAAGTTCAAGGAAGACTTTGGAGACAGCCTGTAAACACATGATATTGCATACGTTGTGATATCTCATCGGCACACAGCACCATAACAGAAAAGCACGGGGAGGTTCATGACACCGACAGTCAGGGACATCCCCGTGCTTCCTTATGGCCGAAGCAGAATACCCCACATGGCGGCGGACGCCAACCCACCGCCCTCTGCCAAAGTCTCCATGACAACAGCCTCTCATATTCCGGTTCATCCGACCGTATAAACTGGAATATCACCACCGATATTCCAGTTTATTAGAGCCGATATTCACGAATATGCCGCCACATCGCCACGCTGTCCGACCGCCATTGCCGTGTGCCGCATACATACGCCTCTCGATGCGCGTCCTTAGGTCCCTAAGGACACACCCGACACTCCATACCTGTGCTTCATTGGCATCGCACAGGTGTAAATTTTATATCACAAATGAAGAAAACATTCCTCTGCCGGCGTTTTTCGGATAATTATGGCTACCTTTGCAATGTGGATTGGGGCAACCCATGTCCCGGACATATAGGAAATAAGAAGCGTTATGCTTAT
>DBLZ01000105.1:943-7187 GCA_002297545.1 Prevotellaceae bacterium UBA711
ATTTGCCACGAAAAACCCAGCCCTCGCGTGCCGAGCGGCACCCGAGCGGCACCCGGACGAAAGAGAAAACACCGCATCCGGCCAAAACCGACAACAACGAATCCGGCAAAAGATTTCCGAATCCGTAAATAAATTCGTTATTTTGTCCTCGGAGCGGTCGACACGATCCACACGACATACCTTTTTCACGAAGAAGCGTTATGCTTGTCTTGTAGATGAAAACCTGAGAAATTTTCAAATGAGCAAGGATAGCATAGTGGTTCTCACGTGTTGCGTGAGCTGCTATATTACTACATCTGCTCGTTGGGTTTTCTCAGGACCTTCATCTAAGACGTGGTTGCATGGCAGTTCACGCTTTCTGTGTTGAGAAGGCCATGTACGCGGATCGGAGGATGACATAAGCTATGAAAAGAAGACAGGAACGGAAGGATGGTACTACCGATATTCATACTGTTTATTATCCTGGCCACGGGATGATGCGCTTTTAACCTAAAAAAAAGATGTCACGGTCAACCATATACAGAAAAAAAACGTACTTTTGTACTCGGATTAGTTCCATGGTCCCAACACGATAACGTCATGCAGAAAAGAACAAAAGACAATATAAACCAATGCAAATAGCAATGTTATGAAAGACTTTATCAAGTACACCTTTGCCACAGTCGTAGGCTTGTTCCTCACGATGGCATTCTTTACAATCATCAGCATCATATCCCTGGCCGGTATGATTGCCACCGAGGGCATGAGTGCCCCCATCAAGGAAAAGAGCATCCTTAATCTGGACCTCAGCGGTGTCATCAACGAACGCGAGGAACCCAATCCCCTGGCCATGCTGATGGGTGACAAGGCAGAGAGCGTGTCTTTGGAGGACGCCCTGCTGGCCCTGAAGAAGGCTGCCAAGAACAAGAACATCGAAGGCGTCTACATGCAGGCCGGCGGGCTGGGCGCCACTCCAGCCATGGCACAGGAGTTGCGTCAGGCTCTGGTGGAGTTCAAGAAGAGCGGCAAGTGGATCATAGCCTATGGCGACAGCTACACCAAGACGGACTACTACCTGTCTTCCGTTGCCGACACCATTCTGCTTAATCCCGAGGGGTCCGTTGACTTCAGCGGCCTGGCCACACAACTCATGTTCTTCAAGGACGTGCTGGACAAGGTGGGCGTGAAAATGCAGGTCTTCAAGGTGGGCACCTACAAGAGCGCCGTAGAGCCTTACATCTGCACCGAAATGTCTCCCGCCAACCGCGAACAGATTACCTCTTATCTCACCAGCATCTGGGACAACATGGTGGCCGACGTGGCCAAGAGCCGTGGACTGGACGCCACCAACCTGAATGCCATGGCCGACAGCCTTACGATGCTTACACCTGCCGATGACATAAAGAAAGCCGGCCTGGTGGACAAAATCTGCTATATAGACGAGGTGAAGGCCATACTGCGCACCAAGTGCGGTCTGGATGATGACGACGACGACCTGGTGTTCGCCTCCGTCTCTGACGTGGCCAAGAGCGAATCTTTGGACGATAAGGTGGACAACAAGGTGGCCGTATACTATGCCTACGGCGAGATTGTGCAGAGTGCCTCTTCCATGGGCATGAGCCAAGCACACCAGATAGTTGGTAAGGAAATGGTGAAAGACCTGCAGGATCTGCGCGAGGACGACGACATCAAGGCCGTGGTTATCCGCGTGAACAGCCCTGGCGGCAGCGCCTTTGCCAGCGAACAGATCTGGCGCGAGGTGGAACTGCTCAAAGCCAAGAAGCCCGTGGTAGTCAGCATGGGTGGCATGGCAGCCAGCGGTGGTTACTATATCAGTTGTGCGGCCAACCGTATCTTTGCAGAACCCACGACCATAACGGGTTCCATAGGCATCTTTGGCATGGTACCCAATGCCAGCGAGCTGATGACCGAGAAGATAGGTTTGAAGTTCGATGTGGTAAAAACCAACAAGATGTCGGACTTCGGCACTTTAGCCCGCCCCTTCAACGAGGCAGAAAGTGCACAATTGCAGAAAATGATAGAGCGTGGCTACGACACCTTCACACGTCGTGTGGCTGATGGCCGCGGCATCTCTCAGGACAGTGTCAAGGTAATAGCCGAGGGTCGCGTATGGACCGGCGAGCAGGGCCTGAAGCTGGGCCTTGTAGACGAACTTGGCAATCTGGATGCAGCCGTGGCACATGCCGCAAAACTGGCCGAAATGGAGAAGTACCGCACAGAGACCTATCCCGCACCTGCCAACCCCTTCGAGCAATTGCTCAACCAAAAGAAGAACGGCTATCTGGAGAGCAGTCTGCGTAACATCATGGGCGAGGGCTATACAACATATTCTCTGTTGCGCAACATCAGCGAGCAGGATCACATTCAGGCACGTTTGCCCTACGAACTGAACATACGTTAACAGCGACAACGGGGTAACAGAGCAAGATACAATACCTATATGTATGCTCAACCTACATAACCCAATCGGCACGTACAGCCACACGCCTGACGGTAAATGACTGTGCGTGCCGATATGTTTGTTACCCCTACTCGCAGACACATAACATACAATGACCAAATACCAACTATACCGCTTGCTGGTGGAGCAGGAAGAACTGAAGGACAAGCGGCACCCGATGTTCGAGAAGAACCGCTTCATGAAGCTTCTGATGTGGTTCATGGTGATATACTACGCTGCCATACTGCTCCTCCTTGGCGCCATACTGCCCATGGGCATGAAAGGCATGTACCCTGGTGTGGCGGCTTTCCATGTCATGGACGGCCAACTGATATGGATACTGTTGACAGACTTCTGGATTCGCTTCGTTCTGCAAGAGACACCAGCCCATCAAGTCCGTCGCTACTCTCTGCTGCCCATACGCAAGAACTTCCTCATGAACATGCACCTGTTGCGCATGGGCTTCAGCCCTGGCAACCTGTTCTGGGGTTTCATGCTCGTGCCGTTTGGAGCCATTTGCGTCCTACCACTGCTGGGATGGTCAGGTTTCCTTATGTGGCTGCTGGGATGGTGGCTGCTGTGCATAGCCGACGGTTTCTGCTATCTGTTCTGTCGCGCCCTGTGCATGAAGAACTTCCTGTGGGTGCTGTTGCCCATTGCCGTACATGGTGCTCTGCTGACACTTGTGTTTCTGCCCGATAAGAACCTTCTGGACATGCCCAGTACACTGTTGCTCTATGGCTTTGCCAGTGGGAACATACTATATTTCCTCGGCATAGGCTTGCTCATAGGCTTGCTCTACATGGCCAACTACAAACTACAGATGCGCATGGTCAGCCTGGAAGTTGCAAAGAAGGAAGAAGTGGAGATGAAGTCTACGACCCAGATGAACTACTTCAACCGCTGGGGCATAGTAGGCGAGTATCTCAAGATGGAAATCAAACTGAGACTACGTAACAGTCAGGTGCGCATGCAGTTCCTCATGGGCATATTCTTCATCGTGTTGTTCTCCGTCATACAGTACTTCAGCGATGTCTACAGCGGCACGTTCATGACCTCCTTCATATGCCTCTATGACTATATTGTACTGGGCATGATGACCCTCATTACGGTCATGTGCTACGAAGGCAACTACATAGACGGGCTGATGGCACGACGTGAAAGCATCCTGGCCCTGCTCAAGGCTAAGTATTACTTCAACACCGCCCTGCTGACCATACCGTTCCTCATCGTCATACCACTGATGGTAACGGGTCGGACGTCCCTGTGGATGAATCTCGGCTATATGTTCATGACGGCAGGCATCCTGTATCCACTGATATTCCAGATGGCAGTGTACAACCGCGACACCCTGCCTCTCAACCAGAAGCTCATGGGCAAGCAGGGCAACACCATGCAGCAGATCATCAGCATAGTGATACTGTTCTTGCCACTTCTGCTGGCGAAGGTTTGTGTCCTGACTTTGGGCGATGTATGGGGCCATCTGCTGCTTGTGGCCCTGGGCATGGTGGGAATATGCACTCACAAACTGTGGCTGCGCAACATATACACCAGGCTGATGGCTCGCCGTTACATCAACATGGACGGATTCCGCTCCAGTCGCAATGCATAGACTCACGCAGACAGATATAAATAAGGTTATACACAACAGAACAAGGCATAACGGCCTATAAAACGACACTACACATGAAGATCATAATAGACAACCTGAAGAAGACATTCGGAGACAAGACAGCCGTGGACATTGCCCACTACGAAATAGAAGACGGTCAGATGCTGGGTCTGGTGGGAAACAACGGCGCTGGCAAGAGCACACTGTTCCGTTTGATACTGGACTTGATTAAGTCCGACACCGGACACGTATTGATGCAACCGTCCAACAACGAACTGTACCAGGGCTTGGCCCACGGCACGGTTGATCCTGCCACCACAGAAGACTGGAAGGACTGGACCGGGGCTTTCGTAGACGAATCCTTCCTGATAGACTACCTCACACCGGACGAGTACTTCCAATTCATAGGACGCATATCCGGATGTACACAGGAGGACATCGACTCTTTCCTGGCCAAGTACGACCACTTTATGGCAGGCGAGGTGACGGGACAGAAGAAACTCATCCGCAACCTCTCGGCCGGCAACAAGCAGAAGGTGGGCATCATAGGTGCCATGCTACTGCAGCCCAAGGTGCTGATACTGGACGAGCCGTTCAACTTCCTCGATCCCTCCAGCCAGAGTGCCATAAAGCATCTGCTGCGTGACTATAATGCTCAGACGGGAGCAACCGTACTGATCTCCAGCCACAACCTGCAGCATACAGTGGACATCTGCCCACGCATAGCCCTGTTGGAGCACGGTGTCATCATCCGCGACATTGATAATGCCGACGGACAGGCTTCGGCCGAATTGGAAAACTACTTCGAGATATAACCATGCAGGACGCCAAGAAATATGAGCAAATCCTATCGGAAGCAGGCATACGTGTCACTGCTGTGCGCCTGTTGGTGCTGAAAGTCATACACGAACGCATGCGCGGTGATGCGTTCTCGCTACAGGACATGATGAACGAAATGGTTACGGCAGACAATTCGTCTGTCTTCCGTGCGCTCACACTCTTTGCAGAGAAACGCCTCCTTCACACCATAGACGATGGCTCGGGCATGCAGAAGTACTGCCTCTGCTCCTGTCCGAATCATGACCATCGACATGGGCATGTCCACTTCACCTGCACTCTCTGCCAACGAACCATGTGCCTGACAGACATGCCCATCCCACAGATAAGTCTGCCCGATGGCTTCGAAGTGCAGGATGTGGAGTTTATCGTCAAGGGCATCTGTCCCCGGTGCTCTGCGAAATAGGACAGCATGAGACAAGCGTTATTGCCTTTCACTTGCAAGAACTCCACCGTACCTTTGCACCGGTAAATCTATCAAAAGGTACAGATCTATTATGGAAGAGATTTTCAACATCATCAACGGCATGTCGCCGTATTTGCTTCTTGGCTTCCTGCTGGCAGGCCTGATGCATGCTTTCGTGCCCGGCAAGTTCTACACCAAGTACCTCTCAAGACGTTCGTTCAGCAGCGTTCTGAACGCCGCTCTGCTCGGCATCCCTCTGCCTCTGTGCTCTTGTGGCGTGATTCCCACAGCCATGTCGCTGAGGAAGGAGGGCGCATCGAAGGGTGCTGTCGTTTCCTTCCTCGTTGCCACCCCTCAGACGGGTGTCGATTCCATCATGGCCACGTTCTCCCTTATGGGACTCCCGTTTGCCGTCCTTCGCCCGATAGCGGCATTGGTGACGGCTGTATTCGGCGGCTTTATCGCCGACAAGGCAGACAAAGGCACAGAGGACGTGAATACCCAAGGCACAGATACGCAGACGCATGACACATGCTGCTGTCACAAACACGAGCACGAAGTGGAACACTCCTGCCATTGCCACGGAGAGCAGAAGCACGAGGCAGGATGCGCTTGCCACTGTAGCGAGGAGCGTAATTCTGAGCCCGAGCACACCTACCACTGCCACAGTGGGCAGGAGCACGCCGCCTGCCACGGCAACAAGTCCCTCCTCACCAAGTTCAAGAAAGCTCTCACCTATGCCTACATAGACATGATGGAGGATATAGGCAAGTGGCTCGCCATAGGCCTTGTGGTTGCCGGTCTGCTGACCGTATATGTTCCCACGGAATGGTTCGCCATCTTCCAGGGCAACACTCTTGCCAGCATGATACTTGTGCTTTGCATTGCCATGCCCATGTATCTGTGCGCCACCGGCAGCATACCCATTGCCGTTGCACTGATGCTTAAA
>DBLZ01000031.1 GCA_002297545.1 Prevotellaceae bacterium UBA711
TGCTGGTGTTCAGATACACGCGCAGTATGGCAAAGGCACGTCGCCTGTTCAAGGACACGCTGGATGAGAAGGACAAGCTCCTGTCGACTACCGAACTGGAACGTCAGAGCACCGTGTCGGAACTTGGCACCGTGCAGGAACAGTTGCATGGCGCACAATCCGCACTTGAAGAGGCCCGGCTTGCCATGTCCCGGGCCGGCAAAAAGTCCGGGGACATCCTTGACGGTCCCGCATCTGCTTCTCGCAAGCCTGCTGATACCAAGAGAGGGCTTTCTGCCCAAGACCTGGACTTTCTGCAGGATTTCCTGGACAAGTCCATACCGTCCTCGTTGAAGCTGAACAAGGCCTTTATCAACAAATTGACCTCCATCTACATGGAAAGCGGTGATGACCGCCGCCATTTCGTGCAGTTCCTGAATGATAATGCCTGCGACCTGACCCCAACCGGCATGCTCATCTGCATATTGTACAACGAGGGATTCAGTGACGAGGAGATTGCCCGTAAGATAGCCTCCACGTCGCAGACTTTCCGTGTGGCCAAATCCAGGGCGTATGCGGCCATAAGAAACATCTCCGCCCGGGAAGATGCCATAGCCCGGCAACTGATGCAGAAGTTTGACGGCAAGGGTGCATGATGCCCGACGCTGTAGGTTCTGACAGGTGCGTGTTTTTTATGCCGATCACTCAAGGTATGAGTGAATGTGTATGCGCATGTCTGTGCCAAAAGAGATCGATTCTGCTTTTCGATCTTTCATTTGAGAAACCATTTTGCACAGTGGAGTCTTTATTGCCGGGTCCCGTCCGTTTGAAGGCGGGTTCTGAGTTCCTGATGGTTGGGGATTGTTGAGCCGTGCCGTTTTATTTTCCATCCGAATATGGCGTGGAGAATGGACATCAGCGGGGAGAGCAGGCAGAAGAATGTGTAGGGTAGATAGGTGAGCGTGGCCACACCCAGCACGGTTGCCTGTGTCATGCCGCAGGTGTTCCAAGGGATGAGCACTGATACGACAGTGGCCGAATCCTCGGTGGAACGGGAGAGCAGGCGCGATTCGTAGCCCTGACGCATGTACTCATCTCTGAACATGTTGCCCGAAAGGATGATGGAGATGTACTGGTCGCCGGTGATGAGGTTCATGGTGATGCCATTGAGCACGGTAGCTGTGACCAGGCCGGCCCGGCTGTGCATGAATGTGCTGAAGACGGCCTCCAGAAAACTTCGGAGCATGCCGCATGCAGTCATGGCGCCGCCGAATATCATGGCCGTCAGGATGAGCCAGATGGTGTCCAGCATGCCTTGCATGCCACGTGTGGCCACCAGGCTGTTGAGCATTTCATTTCCGGTGTCGATGGATGTGCTCGAGGCAAACGTGGTGATGATGCCACGGAACAATGCCACGGCGGAGAAACTGCCGTCTGCCGAACCGCCTATCTCCATGAGGATGTGTCCCTGGAATGCCATGGCCATGATGATACCCATGACTGATGCGGCAAAGAGCACTACCAGCGAGGGCACTTTCCTGTAGATGAGGATGGCCGTCAGCATGGGCACTGTCAGTAGCCACGGGGTGATGTGGAACGTGGAGGAGAGGGCATCGGTGTAGGTGCCTACGGGTTGCCGGATGGTGGACCCCATCCATATTCCGGCTATGCCGAATATCAGCAGGGAGATGAATATGGTGGGCAGGGTGGTGAGCATCATGTAACGTATGTGCCGGAACAGCGGCGTGCCGGTGACGGAGGATGCCAGTACGGTGGTGTCCGACAGCGGGGATACCTTGTCGCCGAAGTATGCTCCGGAGATGATGGCGCCTGCTGTCCATCCGTCGTCGAACCCCAGGGCGCGGCCTATGCCCAGCAGGGCTATGCCTATGGTGGCTATGGTGGTCCAGGAGGAACCCGTCATGAGCGAGACCATGGCACTGATGATACAGGCGGAGAACAGGAAAATGATGGGGTGGATGGTCTGTATGCCATAGCAGATGAGGGTGGGCACGATGCCCGACACCATCCAGGAGGCCGAGAGCATGCCTATGAGCAGCAGGATGCAGATGGATACCGAGGTTTCGCGTATCTTTTCCGAGATGCTTTCTTCGATGGTGCGCCATTTGACGTGGCAGAACCCCATGCCGAGGACTATGCATACGGCTGTGGCGGTGAGCAATACTATCTGAGACGGGCCGCCCAAAGAGTCGCTACCGAAGACGTACAGTGTGCAGGAGAGCAGGAAGACAAGTGTGAAGAACGGTATGGCACTGAGCCATGCCGAGGGGCGCACGGGTGGTTGGGAGGTGTGGTTGGCTGGCATCTTTGTGTGGGGGGGATGGAGTGTGTGGAGGAAAACCTTGATATGCAGCGATACCGGCTCATTTGCCGGTATCGCTGCCGCTACGCTTGTTACGACCGTAGCTGCGGTATTCGTCCAAGGGAATTTCGACATCCGGTTCCACCATCTCGCCCTCGCGGGGCAGACGGAAAGCCAGGTACTTGATGGAGATGCCGCGTTCGCGCCACATCTGTTCGTAGTATGTCTGTCGGGAACGCGCCTCGGCTGTGGCTTCGGTGGTGTCGTCGTAGAGGCTTCGGGTGCAGACGATAGGGGAGAGGCTGTTGGCACGCAACAGCTCCTCCGTGTAGGTGAAGAGGAAGTTGGAGTCGGTCTTCAGGTGTACTATTCCCCCATCGCAAAGGAAGTGGCGGTAGCGTTGCAGAAAGTAGGTGGAGGTCAGACGTTTCGTGGCCTTCTTCATCTGGGGGTCGGAGAACGTGAGCCATATCTCCGATACCTCGTCGGGGGAGAAGAACTTGTCGATGAACTCTATGTTGGTGCGCAGGAAGCCCACGTTCTGCAGCCCGTCGCGCATGGCTTCCATGGCACCGGTCCACATACGCGCACCCTTGATGTCTACGCCGATGTAGTTGTTGTGCGGGTACAGCCGCCCCATGCCAACGGTGTATTCTCCACGGCCGCAGCCGAGTTCCAGGATGATGGGATTGGGGTTGTGGAAGAAGTTGCG
>DBLZ01000077.1:0-526 GCA_002297545.1 Prevotellaceae bacterium UBA711
GCGGCCTCTATACCTTTATATAAGGACTCCTTCGTCGTGCGCAAGAGGCGGTTGATCTCATCTGAAACCTCTCCTACTCTAAACGTATAGCAGGAATCACCGTTGAATCCATCCAGCAGAACTCCGCAATCCACAGAGACTATATCACCTTCCTGCAAGGGCTCATCATTGGGAATACCATGTACTACCTGATCATTGACCGAAGTACAAAGACTTGCCGGGAAATCTCCTCCATAAGGATTGGGAAATCCAAGGAAAGTAGGTATTGCTCCATGGTCACGTATGAACTCTTCTGCAACCTTATCTAATTGCTTGGTGGTAACACCCGGCTTTATCAGCTTGCCGACCTCTGTCAGCGTCTGTGACACCAAGCGATTGGCTGCACGCATCAAATCAATCTCATCTTCTGTCTTTAGAAATATCATCTGAGAGAAATCTCTAAATTATCAAGCCATACCGTTGCGGCCGTGAATGCGACCACTGCTCAGCAAACCATCATAATGCCTCATCAACAAATGACTTTCAA
>DBLZ01000077.1:840-11042 GCA_002297545.1 Prevotellaceae bacterium UBA711
ACAAATGACTTTCAACCTGCTGCAATGTGTCAAGAACTACACCTACCAGAATGAGCAAACTTGTACCGCCAAAGAACTGGGCAAACTCCTGAGACACCTTCAGCAAACCGGCAAAAGCTGGCATACATGCTATAAGTGCCAAGAAAAGTGAGCCTGGCAATGTGAGACGGGACATAATCTGATCAAGGTATTCTGCAGTATCATGACCGGGACGTACACCGGGAATAAAGCCATTATTACGCTTCATGTCCTCGGCCATCTGCACAGGATTCATAGTGATCGCCGTGTAGAAATACGTAAATACTATTATGAGGAAAGCAAATACGATATTATACCACAAACTGGTATGATCACTAAGCGCAATGAGAGCCGCAGAGGGGTTTTCGTTACCACTGACCAAGCCAAGCAACTGAACAGGAATGAACATTATAGCCTGAGCAAAGATGATGGGCATGACGTTAGCTGCAAATAACTTGAGAGGTATGTACTGACGAGAGCCGCCAATCTGCTGACCGGCATAAACGCGCTTGGCATACTGTACAGGCACCTTGCGTGTGCCCTGAACCAAGAGGATAGCCGCACAAATAACAGCCATCAGTATTACCAACTCAAAGACAAACGTAACCAAGCCACCACCGCTCAAGTTACTCAAACGTGCAAGTAACTCTTGGCCGAATGCCTGAGGAAGGCGAGCAATGATACCGAGCATAATTATCAATGACACACCATTGCCAATACCCTTGTCCGTAATACGTTCACCCAACCAAAGAACAAACATACTACCGGCCATCAACATGATGGTGCTGGACACTATAAACAGCGTCCAATCCAACTCAGGATTCAATGCAGCACCCGCCGTCATCTGAAGATGTATCAGATAAAAGGGAGCCTGAATCAAAAGGATAAAGATAGTCAAGAAGCGAGTGTATTGATTCATCTTCCTACGACCACTCTCACCCTCGCGTTGCATTTTCTGGAAATGAGGCACTATAAATGCAAACAGCTGAATGACAATTGAAGCCGAAATGTATGGCATGATACCCAATGCAAATACTGATGCATTTGAGAACGCGCCACCAGAGAACATATTCAACAGAGACATCAAGCCAGTATTGGTCTGCTCATGCAACTGCGCCAAAGCGTCAGGATTGATACCGGGGAGCACGACGAAAGAACCGAAACGGTAAATTGCGGCTAACCCCAAGGTGAAGAGGATCCTGGTTCTCAGGTCCTCTACACTCCATATGTTCTTTAAGGTTTCAATAAACTTTTTCATTCTGTTTACAATTTAGTGGCAGTACCTCCGGCGGCGACAATAGCAGCCTCTGCAGTCTTAGAGAATGCATTTGCAGTAACTTCAACCTTTGCGTTCAAAGTTCCGTTACCCAAAACCTTCACCAACTGACCTGCCTTAGCATAACCAGCAGCAATAATCTCGGCTACTCCGATAGTAATGATGCCTTTGTCCGCCATTGCCTGCAGAGCAGACAGATTTACCGGCTGATACTCTATATGGTTGATGTTCTTGAAACCAAACTTAGGCAGACGACGCTGCAAAGGCATCTGACCACCCTCGAAGCCGATTTTCTTTTTGTAACCAGAACGAGCCTTAGCACCCTTGTGACCACGGGTAGAAGTTCCACCCAAACCACTGCCGGGACCGCGACCTATTCTACGCTCGCTGTGAGTTGAGCCAGCAGCGGGCTTCAATGTATTTAACTTCATAACGTTTTCAGTTTTTGAATTGAGTAAAACCTGAGATTAGTCAATAACCTTCACCAAGTGATGAACTGCCTGAATCAATCCACGATTGTTAGCATTGTCCTCCAATTCTACAATCTGATTCAACTTCTTCAGGCCCATAGTATCCAGGGTTGCCTTCTGGCGCTTAGGAGCATGGATACGGCTCTTGACTTGTTGTACCTTAATAGTTGCCATAATACGTTTCTCCTTATTATTATTTAACCACGGAATACTTTCTCCAAGCTGATGCCACGGCTCTGAGCAACCTGACGTGCATCACGGATGCTTGCCAATGCGCTAATGGTAGCCTTCACCAAATTGTGAGGGTTAGATGAACCCTTAGACTTGGCCAAACAGTCAGTAATACCTACGCTCTCGAGCACGGCACGCATAGCACCACCGGCTACAACACCGGTACCATGGCTGGCAGGCATGACGAGAACATCGGCACCACCAAATTTGGCAGCAGCCTCATGAGGCACGGTTCCATTGAGAACAGGAACCTCAACAAGATTCTTCTTGGCGGCCTCTACACCCTTGGCAATGGCAGCAGTTACTTCGCCGGCCTTACCCAAACCCCAGCCAATGATGCCGTTTCCGTTGCCTACAACGACAATTGCGCTAAAGGTGAAAGTACGACCACCCTTGGTAACCTTAGTAACGCGGTTGATAGCAACCAAACGGTCCTTCAATTCCTCGCTATTGATATTAATATTCTTAATTGCCATAATCGTTATTAGAATTTAAGTCCTCCGTTACGTGCCGCATCAGCCACTTCCTTCACTCTACCGTGATACAGATAACCGTTACGATCGAATACCACTGTGGTAATACCAGCCTCAAGAGCCTTCTTTGCAATCAACTCACCAACCTTGGCAGCCTGTTCTTTCTTAGGACAGGCCTCTATACCCAAACTGCTTGCACTTGCCAAAGTAGTACCTGTCAAGTCATTGATAATCTGTACGTATATCTGCTTGTTACTGCGGAAAACGCTCATGCGAGGACGTGCGGCAGTACCAGAGATCTTGTTGCGAACTCTATATTTAATCTTAATTCGTCTTTCTATTTTTGTTGTCATAATCTTACGGATTTAAAGATTTACTTTGCACCTGCTGACTTACCAGACTTTCTGCGGATAATCTCACCGGCGAAGAGTACACCCTTGCCCTTGTAAGGTTCGGGCTTACGGAAAGAACGAATTTTTGCGCATACCTGACCGAGTAACTGCTTGTCGCAGGACTCCAGGATAATCAGAGGATTTTGATTTCTCTCAGACTTGGTCTCAACCTTTACTTCTGAAGGCAACTGGAAGAAAATGTTATGAGTGAAGCCCAAAGACAACTCCATCAAGTTACCCTGATTACTAACACGGAAACCGACGCCTACAAGTTCAAGAGTCTTCTTGTAACCTTCGCTTACGCCAACAACCATATTATGTACTAATGAACGATACAGACCATGGAATGCCTGCTTCTGCTTAACATCAACGTCAGCAGCTTCATCTATCTCAAATACAATTTCTGAATCGGAAATCTTAACCAGGATAGAGGGATCGATAGCCTGACTCATCTCACCCTTAGGACCTTTTACGCTTACTACATTGTTGTTGTAAGTAACGGTAACACCTGCGGGGATGATAATGGGCAATTTACCTATTCTTGACATTGCTAAAACCTCCTATTTAATATACGTAGCAAAGAACCTCGCCGCCGATCTTCTGTTCTGCAGCCTCTTTGTTGGTCATTACACCCTTGGATGTGGATATAATCGCAATACCCAGTCCATTAATAACTCTAGGCATATCTTTGTAACCGGTGTACTTGCGCATACCGGGAGTAGATATACGTATCAACTTCTTGATAGCATTCTGACGAGTCTGCTCGTCATACTTCAAAGCCACCTTGATAGTTCCTTGAGGACCATCCTCCACAAACTTGTAGTTCAAGATGTAACCCTTTTCAAAGAGAATCTTGGTGATTTCCTTCTTCAAATTTGACGCAGGGCACTCAACAACACGGTGCTTTGCCTGGATTGCATTACGCAAACGCGTCAAATAATCTGCAATTGGATCTGTCATTTGTTTAATGTTTAATTAATCGGGACGATCCCGACAATATTAAATAATAGTATATTTATTGGCGCGCCTTTAAATAAAAGCCCGCCAATTTTCTTACCAACTAGCCTTCTTGACTCCGGGAATCAAACCTACAGACGCCATCTCGCGGAACTGTATACGACTGATGCCGAACATACGGATATAACCCTTAGGACGACCGGTAATCTTGCAACGGTTGTGCAGGCGGATGGGATTAGCGTTACGAGGTATAGATTGGAGTTTCTGAGCAGCCTCGAAAGCATCTGCCGGATCTGAAGCAGGATTATTGATAATCTTCTTCAGTGCAGCACGCTTCTCTGCATACTTAGCTACCATCTTAGCGCGCTTTACCTCGCGTGCCTTCATTGATTCTTTTGCCATAACTCTATATTAGTTTTTAGCGTTCTTAAAGGGAAGACCAAACTCCTTCAACAGAGCATACCCCTCTTCGTCTGTCTTAGCTGTAGTAACGAAGGTGATATTCATGCCCAAGATACGATCGATGGTATCGATATTGATCTCAGGGAATATAATCTGCTCCTGAATACCCAAAGTATAGTTACCACGACCATCAAACTTGCTTTCAATACCCTTGAAGTCACGAATACGGGGTAGAGCCACACGTACCAACTTCTCCAGGAACTCATACATGTGCTGACGGCGCAGGGTCACCATGACACCGATGGGCATCTTCTTACGAAGTTTGAACTGAGCAACGTCCTTCTTTGAGAAAGTAGCAACAGCCTTTTGACCGGTAATCTCAGTAATCTCCTTGATAGCAACTTCGATAATCTTTTTATCTGCAGTTGCCATACCCAAACCCTGATTGATAACAATCTTCTTCAGGACGGGAATCTGCATTGAAGAACTATAGTTGAACTGCTTCATCAACGCAGGAGCGATACGCTCGTTATATTCTTTCTTGAGGCTTGCAGTATTTGCCATTTTAGATTTCCTCTCCACTCTTTTTAGCGAAACGGACCAACTTACCGTCTGCATTCAGTTTTCTACCAATGCGAGTAGCCTTACCTGTCTTTGGGTCAACCGGGTTCAGGTTAGAGATATGGATAGGAGCCTCAATCTCAATAATACCGCCCTGGGGGTACTTAGCGCTGGGCTTTTGGCTCTTCTTAACCTTATTTACACCCTCGACGATGGCGCGCTGCTCTTTAACGAACACCTTCAACACCTTACCGCTCTGGCCCTTATTCTCTCCAGAATTAACGATTACGGTGTCGCCTTTCTTAATGTGTAATTTACTCATTGTACTGTTCTTCTTACGTCTTCAATAATTAAAGAACCTCAGGTGCCAAAGACACGACCTTCATGTTTGCAGCACGAAGCTCACGGGCAACAGGGCCGAAGATACGACTACCACGCAAATCGCCTGCATTGTTCAGCAGTACACATGCATTGTCATCGAAGCGGATATAAGAACCATCTGCACGACGAACCTCTTTCTTAGTACGTACTATCAAGGCCTTTGATACTGCACCTTTCTTCACATCACTGGTGGGGATTGCGCTTTGGATAGCAACCACAATCACATCACCTATAGAAGCGTAGCGACGGCGTGTACCACCGAGGACACGAATGCACTTCGCCTCCTTGGCACCACTATTGTCCGCTACAACTAATCTAGATTCTGCCTGTATCATTTTTACTTAGCTCTTTCTACGATTTCTACTACTCTCCATCTCTTGGTCTTGCTCAGAGGACGAGTTTCCATAATCAAAACGGTATCACCCTTGTGGCAATCGTTCTTCTCGTCATGTGCATGGTACTTCTTCGTCTTAGCAACGAACTTACCATATATCGGGTGCTTCTCCTTGAACTTGGCGGCAACGACGATGGTTTTATCCATCTTATCGCTAACTACGACACCCGTACGAGTTTTTCTCAAATTTCTTGCTTCCATATACTGAAGTACCTATTTACTTGTTTGACTCTTTTTGGCGAAGCACCGTCTTCATACGTGCTATGTTACGACGAGCAGCCTTAATCTGAGAGTTGTTTTCCAAAGGAGCCACGGCATGATTCAACTTCATCTGATCATAGTTGGCTACCTCCACGGCAATGCGCTCTGCGAGTTCAGAAGCACTCATTGCGTTTATTTCTGCAATCTTCATCATTATGCGTTTTTGTCGTAATCACGTCTAACAATAAACTTGGTGGTCACTGGCAACTTCTGTGCTGCCAAGCGAAGGGCCTCCTTCGCAATCTCGTAACTTACACCCTCTATCTCGAAAATAATACGTCCGGGAGTGATAGGGAATACAAATCCAACGGGATCACCCTTACCTTTACCCATACGTACGTCAGCAGGCTTCTTGGTGATGGGCTTATCAGGGAAAATGCGAATCCAACTCTGTCCCTCACGCTGCATGTAACGTGTCATTGCCACACGGGCTGCCTCAATCTGGCGAGCGGTAATCCAGCGTGTTTCCAAAGACTTGATACCAAAACTGCCAAATGCCAACTGATTGCCACGCATTGCATTACCTTTACGGTGGTTCTTTTGTGGCCTTCTATATTTAGTTCTTTTTGGTTGTAACATCTTAATTCAGTTATTAACGGTTGTTGTTCTTCTTGCGACGGAAGTTCTTACCACCGCCATTACCACCGAAACCTCTGCCAGATTCCTTTGCCTGAGTAAAATTGGGAGCAAGATCCTTCTTGCCATAAACCTCACCGCGACAGATCCATACCTTGATACCCAACAGGCCAACTTTTGTCAATGCCTCTGCCTGGCAGAAGTCAATATCAGCACGCAGCGTGTGCAGAGGAGTACGGCCTTCCTTGAACATCTCTGAACGAGCAATTTCAGCACCATTCAAACGGCCACTAATGAGAACCTTTATTCCCTCGGCACCGGCACGCATCGTGTTGGCAATAGCCATCTTGATAGCACGACGATAAGCGATCTTGCCCTCTACCTGACGCGCTATGCTGTTTGCAACTATGGTAGCATCCAACTCGGGCTTCTTTACCTCAAAGATATTGATCTGGATATCCTTGTCGGTCACCTTCTTCAATTCCTCTTTGAGTTTGTCTACCTTCTCGCCACCCTTACCGATAATCAAGCCCGGACGAGCAGTGCAAACAGTGATGGTAATCATCTTCAACGTACGCTCAATCACGATACGTGAGATACTGGCGTCACCAAGACGTGCGTTCAGATATTTGCGAATTTTGCTATCCTCAAGGATTGTATCGCCATAGTTCTTGCCACCGAACCAATTGGAATCCCAACCGCGGACAAAACCGAGACGGTTGCTTATAGGATTAACTTTTTGTCCCATGTTTCTTTTCTAACTTAATCTTTCTTAGTGTCAACGAACAAGGTGATGTGGTTAGAACGCTTGCGAATTCTATATCCACGTCCCTGAGGAGCAGGTCTCATACGCTTGAGAGTAGCACCCTCGTTCACAAAAATCTTAGAGATATATAGTTCTCCATCCTCTGCTTTGCGCTCGTTCTTCTGCTCCCAGTTTGCAATAGCAGAACGGAGCAATTTCTCTACGTCTGCGCTGGCAGCCTTGGCACAGAACTTCAATGTTCCCAAAGCTCTGTTGACTTCCATTCCGCGAACCAGATCAACAACGTATCTCATCTTGCGGGGAGAAGAAGGAACGTTTTGCAACTTGGCAAAACTCTGGGCCTTGCGTGCTTCCTTTCTGGCGTCAGCAGCTAATCTTTTTCTTTTTCCCATTATTCTTTATTCTTTATTTATCCAGTTGTTGGTTCCGTTTACTTCTTCTTCTTATCACCATGGCCACCAAACTTACGTGTCGGAGCAAATTCGCCCAACTTGTGACCAACCATATTTTCTGTCACGTAAACGGGAATAAACTTATTACCGTTGTGAACGGCCACTGTATGTCCCACGAAATCAGGAGAGATCATAGAAGCACGAGCCCAGGTCTTGACTACGTTCTTCTTGCCACTTTCATTCATGGCAAGAACCTTCTTCTCAAGATTAACTTCGATATAGGGACCTTTCTTTAATGAACGACTCATAAATATTACGCTGTTAACTTCCGTTGATTACTTCTTGTTAGCTCTCTCAATGATATACTTGTTGGACTGCTTCTTGGGAGCGCGAGTCTTCTTGCCCTTGGCATACAAGCCTGTACGTGAACGAGGATGTCCACCAGACTGGCGACCTTCACCACCACCCATGGGATGATCATGAGGATTCATGACAACACCACGGTTGTGGGGGCGTCTGCCCAACCAGCGGCTACGACCAGCCTTACCAGAACTCTCCAATGCATGATCACTGTTACCTACGCTACCAACAGTAGCCTTGCATGCGCTCAGAATCTGACGAGTTTCACCTGAAGGCAACTTGATAACACAATACCGCCCCTCACGAGAGGTCAACTGTGCAAAGTTACCAGCAGAACGAACCAAAATACCTCCCTGGCCGGGACGCAACTCGATATTGTGGATAACAGTACCCACAGGAATATTCTGCAAAGGAAGAGCGTTACCTACCTCGGGAGCAGCTTCTGCGCCACTCATCAAAGTAGCACCAACCTCCAATCCATTAGGAGCAATAATATAACGCTTCTCACCGTCAGCATAGAACAGCAAAGCAATACGAGCAGAGCGGTTAGGATCATACTCAATAGTCTTTACCACTGCAGGAATACCATCCTTCTCACGTTTGAAATCTATAAAACGATACTTCTGCTTATGACCACCGCCGATATAGCGAACTGTCATCTTACCGGTAGTATTACGACCGCCAGAAGACCTCTTACCACAAACGAGGGATTTTTCAGGTACTGATGCAGTAATCTCGCTGAAAGTACCTATAATCTTATGTCTTTGGCCCGGAGTTGTGGGCTTAAATTTACGTACTGCCATCTCTTTAAATATTGCTATAGAAATCAATCACATCGCCCTCCTTAAGAGTAACGATTGCCTTCTTAAAGGCATTTGTACGACCCTTCAGCAGACCTGCCTTAGTGTAACGAGTCTTGTTCTTACCTGCATACACACAGGTATTGATATCAGTAACGCTTACATTGTAACGTGCCTCTATCTCCTTCTTCAACTCGATTTTGTTTGCCTCAGGACGCACCACGAAGCCATACTTATTCTGCTTCTCTGTAATACCGGTCATCTTCTCAGTGACCAGAGGTTTGATAATGTATGTCATAGTTATTCGGACGTCTTATTACTTAGAGAGATTACCATCAATCACAGCCAAAGCGCTTTCTGCCACAACCATAACGTCTGCATTCAGAACCTGATAAGTATTCAGAGCTGCAGCAGGCATTGTTGTAACACGCTGAAGATTACGTGCAGACAAATATACAGCTTTATCAGCACTCGGAGTCACAAAGAGAGCCTTTTTATCTGATATTTTAAGGTTGCTTAACACTTCAATCATTAACTTCGTCTTGGGAGCTTCAAAAGAGAAGTCCTCAACAACAATAATTGCATTCTCCTGTGCCTTATAAGTCAATGCACTACGACGGGCCAGCTGACGTACCTTTTTATTCAACTTAAAGCCATAGTCACGAGGTTGAGGACCAAACACGCGAGCACCACCAACAAGAACAGGGCTGTTGATATCACCACGACGTGCACCACCACCACCTTTCTGACGGCCAAGCTTACGAGTTGAACCGCTCATCTCACTTCTTTCCTTGGTCTTAGCAGTACCCTGACGCTTATTAGCAAGAATCAGCTTGACGTCAAGATAAATAGCATGATCGCAGGGCTCTATAGCATAGATAGCATCATTGAGAACTACCTTGCGGCCGGTATCTTGGCCATTGATATTCAATACACTTGCTTCCATCTTACTTTACTATGCTAACAATTGAACCTTTATAACCGGGAACACTACCCTTGATCAACAGAAGGTTGTGCTCAGGGATCACCTTTAACACCTGCAAGTTATGAGTAGTAACTCGCTCGTCACCCATCTGACCGCCCATGCGCATACCCTTGAATACCTTTGCGGGATAAGAACATGCACCGATTGAACCGGGCTTGCGCAGACGGTCATCCTGACCGTGTGTAGACTGACCTACACCACCAAAGCCATGACGCTTCACAACGCCCTGGAAACCTTTACCCTTAGACGTACCTATTACATCTACAAAAGAGCAGCCCGAGAACAATTCTACAGTGAGAGAATCACCGAGATTCAGTTCGCCCTCAAAACCAGTGAACTCAGCCAAGTGGCGCTTGGGAGTGGCACCGGCCTTCTTAAAGTGACCGAGCAATGGAGCAGATGTATTCTTCTCCTTTGCCTCTTCATAACCCACCTGAACGGCATCGTAGCCATCCTTCTCTACGGTTTTAATCTGAGTAACCACGCAAGGACCTACTTCGATAACAG
>DBLZ01000077.1:11386-41955 GCA_002297545.1 Prevotellaceae bacterium UBA711
CCGTCGGCACTGAAAACGGATGTCATTCCGATTTTCTTTCCTAATAATCCTGGCATTTCAGTTTAATTAAATAATGTGTTGTTAATTAGTTTCGTTTCTCTATCTCTTCTCTTCCGCGAGCCTTCCAAACGGCACACAAAAAGAGAATCGCCATTATATTGGCGTTCTCACGGACGATTTGATAGCCTAAGCCAGCGCATACCTTCCTTTTCCGAGTGCAAAGATACATATTTTTCTTTAAGCCACAAACAATTACGGCAAAATAATACACCAATTGCAGCAACATCGCACAAATTATCCTCTACAAGAGGCAAAAGTGGCAGCAAAAGAGACAAAACAAAGGCTCCCGTACATATTCATACGAGAGCCCTTATGTTATAAAACATCCCAATAAAGGATATCAGACCTTGATCTCAACCTCAACGCCACTGGGCAATTCAAGTTTCATCAGTGCATCAACAGTCTTCTCATTGCTTGAGTAGATGTCAATAAGACGCTTGTATGCGCACAACTGGAACTGCTCACGGCTCTTCTTGTTAACGAAGGTAGAGCGATTGACGGTAAAGATGCGCTTGTGAGTGGGCAGAGGAATAGGACCGGAAACTATAGCTCCGGTAATCTTCACTGTCTTCACAATCTTCTCGGCAGACTTGTCCACCAACATGTGATCATAGCTCTTGAGCTTGATACGAATTTTCTGACTCATTAGTTCTTATTTGTTAATTATCCGTATAAGGTGGAGACACCCGTTAAGAGTCGTTTGCTAACGGATGCTCACACCTTATTTATTATTACATGTAATCTCGAAGCATTAGAGGAGGTCAGCACGTCCCTTCATCTCTTCCAGTACAGCCTTAGCAACACCGGTACTAACGGGAGCATGGTGATCATAGGTCATTGAGCTGGTAGCACGACCGGAAGTAATGGTACGCAATGCGGTAACGTAGCCGAACATCTCTGCCAAGGGCACCATAGCCTTCACCAAGCGGGCACCGGTACGAGTGGTATCCATACCCTCAACCTGGCCACGACGCTTGTTCAAGTCACCGATAACGTCACCCATATTCTCCTCGGGAGTAACAACCTCGAGCTTCATAATGGGCTCCATCAGCACAGGCTTTGCCTTGGCACAGCATGCCTTGTATGCCATCTGGGCAGCGATTTCGAATGACAACTGATCAGAGTCAACGGGGTGGAAAGAACCATCCAGCAACTCAACCTTCAAGCTATCCATGGGGAAGCCACCAAGCACACCATTCTTCATGGCCGCCTCAAAGCCCTTCTGTACGCTGGGAATAAACTCCTTGGGAATGTTACCACCGGTAACGCTGTTGATGAACTGCAGAGGAGTCTCGGTGTAATCCTCGTCACGGGGACCAACATTGACAATGATGTCAGCAAACTTACCGCGACCACCTGACTGCTTCTTATAAACCTCGCGGTGGTTAACTGTAGCAGTAATTGCCTCCTTGTAGTTAACCTGAGGCTTACCCTGATTACACTCCACCTTGAACTCGCGCTTCAGGCGGTCGATGATGATATCCAAGTGCAACTCGCCCATACCTGAAATAACAGTCTGGCCGCTCTGCTCATCAGTCTTGACAGTAAAGGTAGGATCCTCCTCAGCGAGTTTCTGCAGACCCAAGCTCAACTTATCCAGATCTTTCTGTGTCTTCGGCTCAACCGCGATACCGATAACAGGATCGGGGAAGTCCATAGATTCCAGTACAATGGGAGCATCCTCTTCACACAATGTATCACCGGTACGGATATCCTTGAAGCCTACACCGGCGCCAATGTCACCTGCAGACACGCAGTCAACAGGGTTCTGAGCATTTGAATGCATCTGGAACAGACGGCTGACGCGCTCTTTCTTGCCGGAACGTACATTGTAGATATACGAGCCGGCCTCTATCTTACCGGAATATACGCGGAAGAAAGTCAGACGACCAACATAGGGGTCTGTGGCAATCTTGAACGCAAGAGCAGAAGTCTTCTCGTCCTCACTGGGCTTACGATCCTCTTCCTCACCGGTATCGGGGTTGGTACCCACGATATTGGGAGTATCCAAAGGAGAGGGCAGGAACATGCAAACATAGTCCAGCAGGGTCTGCACGCCCTTATTCTTAAATGAAGAGCCACAGGTCATAGGAACAATGTCAAGGCTGAGAGTACCCTTACGGATAGCAGCGACAATCTCCTCTTCGGTAAGGCTGTCGGGATCCTCGAAGTACTTCTCCAGGAGAGTATCATCCTGCTCGGCAGCAAGCTCTATCATCTTGCCACGCCATTCCTCACATTCTGCGAGCATGTCTGCAGGGATATCGTCCACCTCATACTCTGCACCCATGGTCTCATCGTGCCAGAATATAGCCTTCATCTTGATGAGGTCAACGATACCCTTGAACGTCTCTTCTGCACCTATGGGCACAGCAACAACGCAGGGAGTAGCACCGAGAACATCTTTCATCTGGCGCACAACCTCAAAGAAGTCAGCACCGGAACGGTCCATCTTGTTTACATAGCCAATACGCGGAACGTTGTACTTATCAGCCTGGCGCCATACGGTCTCAGACTGAGGCTCAACGCCACCCACTGCACAATAAGTTGCCACTGCACCGTCCAGCACACGCAGAGAGCGCTCCACCTCGGCGGTAAAGTCAACGTGTCCCGGAGTATCGATCAAATTGAACTTATACTTGTTTCCATTCCAAGTCCAGTAGGCAGTTGTAGCAGCAGAGGTGATGGTGATACCGCGCTCCTGCTCCTGAGCCATCCAGTCCATAGTAGCAGAACCATCGTGGGTTTCACCGATCTTGTGAGTCTTACCCGTATAGAACAGAATACGCTCGCTGGTAGTCGTCTTACCGGCATCGATGTGAGCCATAATACCGATGTTGCGAGTCAAATGCAAATCTTGCTTTGCCATTGTATTGTATAATGTATTAGTGATGGACTATTAGAAACGGAAATGGGCAAACGCACGGTTAGCCTCGGCCATACGGTGCATGTCCTCCTTACGCTTGTAAGCACCGCCCTGTTCGTTGTAGGCATCCTGAATCTCGGCAGCCAGCTTGTCGGCCATGGTCTTGCCGCCGCGCTTGCGGGCGAACAGAATCATGTTCTTCATGCTGACACTCTCCTTACGGTCGGGGCGTACCTCTGTGGGCACCTGGAAAGTGGCACCACCGATACGACGGCTCTTTACCTCCACCTGGGGAGTGATCTTATCCAAAGCCTCTTTCCAAATCTGCAGTGCGGGCTTCTCCTCGCTCTGCATCTTGGCAGCTACTATCTCGAGGGCGTTATAGAAGATATCATAGGATATACTCTTCTTGCCATCGTACATCAAGTGGTTAACGAACTTTGAAACCTTCACGTCGCCGAACTTAGGATCCGGAAGGATGACTCTCTTTTTAGGTTTAGCTTTACGCATTTCTTTATGTGTTTTGTGTTCAGGATTGCATCTTGTACTTCTTGCTTCAACACCTGCCGCTGCAGGGTTTACTCAGGACACAGACTGCAACACCAAAACGTTTGTTCTTAATTGTTGTTATTCCGCGGAGGGGAGGACTCGCCTCCCTCCTCCGGGATTTACTTTTTAGCTGCCTTGGGGCGCTTAGCACCGTACTTTGAACGACGCTGGGTGCGGTTTGCAACACCGGCGGTATCCAATGTACCACGAACGATGTGATAACGTACACCGGGAAGGTCCTTCACACGACCGCCACGAACCAGCACAATGCTATGCTCCTGAAGATTGTGTCCCTCGCCGGGAATGTAGCAGTTAACTTCCTTTGTGTTTGTCAGACGCACACGAGCTACCTTACGCATAGCTGAGTTAGGCTTCTTAGGTGTGGTGGTGTAGACACGAACACATACGCCACGACGCTGAGGACAGCAGTCCAAAGCGGGGCTCTTGCTCTTGTCCTCCAACACAGCACGGCCTTTTCTTACCAATTGTTGAATTGTAGGCATTTTCTTTTGCTTTTAGTTATATATAATTATGTGTATACAATTAAGGGAGGGCACAATATGCCCATTCGGGTCACAAAGGTACAACAAAAATCCGAGAAACCGACTGCTTGGCTTACACTAAACACACATCAGCACCGCACAACGAATACTTTTAACAGTTATTAACTCCGCGCAACACAACAACGTGACTTATCATGCAAAAATACAAGGCTTCAGGGGTACTGCAACGAAGCTGCTCCTGAGCATTGGCATGATGCTTCGCGGCATGCCACGGACATGGCATACACCTTATATATTATTACGCACACGGGCGCGAGAGAGTATTGTTTGCACACTTTCTTATACCGACAAGGCAGATTGGCAAACCGGCTCTTGCCGGTGTGGCGAAAAAGCACGACCTTTGTAAGAGCAAATCCGGATTGCCACAAGCACACAGTGAAATCCACACGCAACAACAACACAGCCATGCATACATACCCCGGCAAACGACAAAAACAATATCAGGATAAACATCCGAATGCAGAAGTGGAGTCATACATTGAGAACGAGGTTATTCCAAAGTATGCAAGGTTTGATGCTGCACACCGAGAGGACCATGCACGTATGGTGATAGAGCAGAGTATGTCAATCGCAGAGGCTCTGAACCGGCGCGAAGAAGCCCCCATCCCGGTCAACATGGACATGGTATATGTCATTGCGGCGATGCACGACCTCGGGCTTGAATTCGATCGCAAGACGCATCATCTGGAGTCGGGGCGCATCATGCGCCAAGACCTGCACCTCAGGACATATTTCACGGAGGACGAGATTGAAGTAATGGCTCAGGCGGTCGAAGACCACCGTGCCTCGTCCACCCGCGAGCCGCGCAGCATATACGGCAAGATTGTATCCGAGGCAGACCGCTTCATTGTCCCGGAAACCATTATCGAGCGAACCGTGCAATACGGACTTGCACATTACCCGGACATCGACCGGGAGAGCCATTGGCTGCGTACGCTCTCCCATCTGCACGAGAAGTATGCCGAAGGCGGCTATCTCCGGTTGTGGTTTCCCGAATCCCCCAACGTTGCGCGCCTCGAAGCCCTCCGCGACATCATCCGCGATGAGCCGCACCTCAAGAAGATTTTCGATGCCACGTACGACAAGCTGACGCACGAGTGACGCCCCTGCAGTGGCTTCACATCACACGAACCCTTGCCTCAGCGAATGTACATTTCCACGCTGCAAGGACCAAGGGCGCACCCGGCCCACGCGCATGCAAGCATCTTGTGGTGAGCAAGTCAAATAAACCGGTTTATACGAACGAGAGAACCGGTTTGTTCTGTCAAAAGAACCGGTTTATACGATTGCACAAACCGGTTCTTTCGTCCGCATGACGGTGGGACGCATGCACCAAGGCCACGGGGCGTGCCCTACAGAACCCGCACCTGTCATCCTCTTCTTTCCATGGCAGACGCGGATTTATCACGAAGACAGATGTCACAGACATGGAACGATGACAAACTCCGCCCCGGGGAAGTGCTTCTGCAGATACGTTTGCAGATACTCCATAGTGTCCGTCTGTATGATCTTATCCTCGCCTTCGGGGTAGAGGTTGTAGACGAGCGAATGCAAGCGTATGCCGCGATGCTCCACGGCCTCCAGACTGAGCAACGTGTGGTTGATGCTGCCCAGACGGCCGGATGTGACGAGAATCAGCGAATACCCCTGCTGCGCCACAAAATCTATGGTCAGCAGGTCGCGTGTCAGGGGCACCATCAGTCCGCCAGCGCCCTCCAGCAGCACAACATCATACCTGTCCGCCAGGGTCTCCGTAGCACAGCGGATCTTGTCAAAGTCTATCTCGCGCCTGTCTATCTCCGCCGCCAGATGTGGCGAACAGGGATAGGTGAATATCTCCGGCATTGTCAGGCCCTCGCGATCCTCGGGCAGCAGGCCGCAGCCCATGATGTGGCGGTGGCGTTCGATGTCCTCGGACAGGTCGGTATTGCCCGTCTGTATCAACTTCTGCGTGATGGTGCGCCGCCCGCAGCGGTTCCACTCGCGGGCCAGATAGCCGGTGGCATAGCTCTTGCCTATATTCGTGTCTATGCCGCTGACGAAAATTACGTTGTCTTTAATCATTGTCTTCATTTGCTTCCAGTATTAAGTATATGGGGTGATAGGTCAGTTCCACCTGACCGTCGGCTGTACCGAAGCGTCGGGTGTATTCCCGTGAAAAGGCCGTCAGACGCTCTTTCGTCCACGCCTGACGCCGTATGCCCGAGACGCCGGTCTGCCGGAGGTGGCGCAGCACGTCCACGGGCGAAGGCAGTCTCACCTGTATCCTCTCGTCCACGGCCCGCAACACACGATAGCCAACGTCCGTGAGGTCGTGCCGCCACTCCCCCACCGTCCTGTACTCCAGAGCCGTTCCCGTCAGCGTGCGTATCTCACGCAGATTGTCCCGGCCAAAGGTGGCTATGGCCATGTAGCCCCGGGGCAGCAATGCTTCGCGGCAGCGACGCATGAAATCCATCGGCGCATCGAACCATTGCAGGGCCGAGCACGTCACTATCAGCGTGACGCCCTGCGGAGCCGGAGCCTGCTCTGCATCGGCTGCAGCGAAGTGTACCCGTTCGGACAGCACCGAGGCAAGCCGAGCCTCCATCTCCGGACAGATATCATTCAGCCACATCTCGCCGGGAGTATGCATGCGCAGATAAGCCCGTGTAAACAGCCCCGTGCCACAGCCCACTTCCCACACACATCGGTGCCAAGCGTCGGGCACATGGCAGTGCACCATCTCAGCCAACCTCTGCGCTATGCGCTGCTGTGCCGTAGCCTCGCGCGAATACGTATTGACGGCGCGGGCAAAGCGTTGCCTTATCAATTCCTTGTCCATGTCAAGTCTGTCTCTATCAAATGTTTCATCACGGCGACATCATAGTGGGCCGCGTCCACGGTCCTCACCTCCGCCACGTCCTGCCACGCCGCCAACTGGTTGGCAGGCGGGAATATGCGGTCGCGCAGCCCCACCACAGCCAGGTCCCACTGCAACGTGTGGGAACCATCCGCCACAAGCACGGCATCGTGCAACGCCTGCAACTCTCCATGCAGTTCATCCACCGTGCGCTGCGGCGCACGCTCCATGAACAGGCGCAGGGCATCACCGGATCCACACATACGCCGGCGGAACTTTGCCAATACCGTTTCCGAGAAGCCGCGGAGCGTGCCCTCGAAGACACTCACGGGTATTCCACGCACATCGTCCATGGGGAAGGGCGTACCGTTGAAGGCCACACGGCCGGCCCAGGGCAGCGTCATCCCGCCCAGCACACGGCCGGCCACCCACACACCCATGGACCATGCCAGCAGATGCAGGCTCCGGTATCCGGCCAGCGGAGAGGCGTCAAAGCTCATGGAACGGTAGTCGTAGCACAACATCACGTCCACACCCTCCCCAACGGCAGACGGCAGATCTATCAGTCGTTCGTCCATACCCCATCCGCCGAAGATCAACAGCAGGCGATCACTGCCACGTCGTCGTGCAAACACCTGTCTCATATACCGTCCCCGTTTTTGGCATCGTCCCTGAGGCAACGGACCAGTTCATCAATCTCCGGCCTCTCCATGTCCGCCGTCAGCGAAAAGCGCAGGCGCGAAGTCCCCTCTGGCACCGTGGGCGGACGCACGGGAAGGACATAGAAGCCATGCCGTTGCAGAGCATCGGCCTTGAGCATGGCATCCGGGCTGGCACCTATTATATAAGGTATGATATGGCTGTCGGACACACAGTCCATGCCGCTGGAGCGTATGGCCTCGCGCAGCAGGGTCGAGATGTCGGCCAAACGTTCCCGGCGGTCGGTCATCCCGGCCAGACGCTCCACCACATAACGTGTCCAGGCCACATTGAGCGGCGGCAGGGCAGTGGTGAAGATGAGCGTGCGCATGCGGTTGATCAGAAACTGGCGTATCACCTCGTCGCACACAACGTATGCCCCCACCGAAGCCAAAGCCTTGCCAAACGTACCACACAGCAGATCCACCCCGCCTATACAATCCTGCTCCTCGGCTATGCCCAGGCCGGTGCGCCCCCTGACCCCTATGGCATGCGCTTCGTCCACATAGAGCATCACGCCGGGATAGCGTCGCTTCAATTCCACCAACCGTGCCAGCGGGGCTATGTCGCCATCCATGCTGAAGATGCTTTCCGTAACGATGAATATCCGCGGGTACTGCCCGTGATACTGCTCCAGCAGGCGCTCCAGCTGTGCGTAGTCCTGATGACGGAAGCGTATACAGCGGGCCGCAGACAGGCGTATGCCGTCTATGATGCTGGCGTGCACCAGCTTGTCGGCCAGTATCAGCGTATGCGCATCGGTCAGGGCGGGCAATATGCCCGTGTTCATGTGGTAACCGCTGCTGAAGACCAGGGCAGCCTCCCTGCGAAACAGGCCGGCAAGCAGGTGTTCCAGTCCGGTACAGGCCGTAAAGTTGCCCGTGAGCAAGCGCGAGGACGAGGACGAGAGCAAGCGGTCCTCACCCCCCACGCCATCGAGGAACTCCTGCTGAAGAACTGTGTCCGTGGCCAGGCCCAGGTAATCGTTGGACGAGAGGTTGAGCATGGTACGACCGGAGGCCGTTATCCGCCGTCCTGTGTGCTCCACGTCGGGCAGGCGGCGCAGATCGCCCCGCTCGCGCAAGGTCTGCAGTGTTTCCTTATAGTAGTCGTAAGTATCTGTCATATAGCATCTGTAAGTTTACTTTCGCCCGGAAGGCACAGGCATCTCGCCCACCACCTTCACCACCGCCCGTGTCAGGCGGTGCAGTTCCTCGGCGGTGATGATGAACGGCGGCATGATGTAGACCAGCCGGCCAAAGGGACGCACCCATACACCCTCCTCCACGAAACGCCTCTGTATCCAGGCCATGTCCACCTCGTCAACGGTTTCCACCACACCTATGGCGCCCAGTATGCGCACGTCGGCCACCTGAGGCAGATGACGCGCCTCTGCCAGTTCCGTGGCCAGCTGACGTTCCATGCGTCGCACGTTCTCCTGCCAGCCGGAGGTGAGGAGCAACTGTACCGAAGCCCGTCCCACGGCACAGGCCAGGGGATTGCCCATGAACGTGGGACCGTGCATGAAGGCTCCCGGATACGTATCCGAGATGGTCTCGGCCACATGGTCCGTGGTGAGCACGGCGGAGAACGTCATGTATCCGCCCGTGAGAGCCTTGCCTATGCACATGATGTCCGGCTCCACACCTGCATGCTCCCAAGCAAAGAGACGGCCGGTGCGACCGAAGCCGGTGGCTATCTCATCGAAAATCAGCAGCATGTCGTGGCTACGGCACAGGGCCGCCGCCTCGCGCAGATACTGCGGATGATAGAACCACATGCCGCCGGCACCCTGAACGATGGGTTCCAGGATGAGGGCAGCCAACTCGTCATGATGCCGTTCCACCACATCCCGCAGCGGGCGTATGTCCTCGGGAATCCACTCACCATCGAAACGGCTCTCCGGTGACGGCACAAAGTGACGCACCGGCAGCGAGGAACCGAACAGGCTGTGCATGCCTGTGACGGGATCGCAGACGGACATGGCATTCCACGTGTCGCCATGATAGCCGCGGCGTATGGTCACGAAATTGGACTTGCGGGTACTGCCCTTGGCATACTGATACTGCACGGCCATCTTCATGGCCACCTCCACGGCCACAGAACCACTGTCGGCATAGAATATGCGCTGCATGGAGGGAGGCACTATGCCGAGGAGAAGGCGACCCAGTTCTATGGCGGGATCGTGTGTGATGCCGCCAAACATGACGTGCGACATGCGGGAGAGCTGCTCCTCGACGGCACGGTTGAGCACAGGATGGTTGTAGCCATGCACGGCACACCACCACGAGGACATGCCGTCGGTCAATCGGGCGCCATTGTCCAAAGTGAGCGTACACCCCTGGGCACGCACCACCTTGTACGTGGGCAGGGGATGGGTGGCAGACGTATAGGGGTGCCACAGATGCCTCACGTCAAAGGCATCGGGAGTATAGTCATATTTCATAGCCGATGGATTGGATGCGTTCACGGTCTTCCTGCACCTGCGACCCTATGGTAGTGAGCAGATTACCCACGATGGCGGCATTGATGCCTATGTACAGAGCCAGGCGCAGTGTCTCCTCGCTCAGTCGGGCACGGCCGCCGGCCAGGCGCAGATAGGCCGTGGGATGGATGAAACGGAACAGTGCAATGGTGCGCAGGATGTCGCGGTCCGGGAGCAACGGAGTGTCCTGCAACGGAGTGCCGGGAATAGGGTGAAGGAGGTTCAGAGGGATGGACTGCACACCAAGCGAGCGCAGGGTGAAGGCCAGCTCCACACGCTGCTCCATGCTCTCGCCCATGCCTATGATACCTCCACAGCAGATGTCCATGCCCACACGGCGCGCGGCCCGGAGTGTCGCTATCTTCTGTTCCTGGGTGTGCGTGGTACAGAGACTGGGGAAGTAGGACGGAGCGGTCTCCAAATTACAGTGATAACGTGTGACGCCGGCTTCGCGCAGGCGCAACAACTGCTCCTCGGAGAGCAGGCCCAACGAGGCGCACACCTCAATCCGGCACTCGCTGCGTATGCTGCGGACACGTTGGCACAGTTCGTCCACCTCCCTGTCAGTGGGACGACGCCCGCTGGTGACCAGGGAAAAACGGTGTACACCCTCAGCCTCGTTGGCACGGGCTGCCTCCACACATTGTTGCGCAGACACCAGCCCATGTACCTGTACACCGGTACGGTGGTGTGCCGACTGGGCGCACCACTTGCAGTCCTCGCTGCACAGACCGGACTTGGCATTCAATATGGAACACATGTCGAAGCGACCGGAGGCCAGGGCCGCAGTCAGTTCGTGTGCAGCATCGTAGAGGGCGGTGTCGTCGGCCTCACGCATCAGGGCAAAAGCCTCGTCGGCAGTGATGGCATGACCTTGCAGCACCTTAACTTTTAAGGTAGTAACCATAGGTATATATAGTAGGTTGATATTGATGTATGAATATGGCACGCGCATGATGCCGGCGCACAGATACATGCAACGCGGATGACGCCTGTTGCTTTTCCCTGGCATCATCCGCGCTGCACGTATTGCGGGTTATCGAAAAGTCACTGTGTGTGTAGCCCCAGATAAGAGGGGCAAAGCATGAGGCACAAGCCTCGGTTTCCCGAACACCAAAGAGCATGGAAGCCATGCCCATGGCCGTCATCTCCACGGACACGGGAACGGGAAGCAGGTCGGCAGACGACTCGCCCTGCCGGCACCCGGCATCGCCATCAGCGCTTTCATCATTTCCGATGCACGCTGACATGTGCAGCATGCCGGACTTGCGCAAAGATGCGTCCGCAATGCTCTTGCACCCTCGGCATATCGTCACCACCCATCCCAGACTACAGAATACGGCATATCCCTTCCTGCTCCAACGACGGAAGCGGAATACGGTGGGCCTATATAAAAGGATGTGCTTCATCGGCCGCAAAAATACGGCTTTTTTTGCACATGGCGGCACGTCACCGCCACTAAATCTTGTATGAGACGGGAATAAGAGCTAACTTTGCATAACTCTGCAAGAGCACAGACATCAAACCAAGAACCATACGAGACACCATTTATGCCCCTACAGATAGAACCATGCCACGACTACGAGGCCATGACCGCCGTGTGGCTGGCATCGGTACGTGCCACCCACCGTTTCCTCAGCAAAAAGGATATCGAGTTCTACCACCAAAGGATACCGACCCTGTACATGCCACACGTAGACCTCTATGCCATACGCGATGCGCACGGCGAGTGCCGTGCCTTCATAGGGCTGAGCCCCGAGATGGTGGAGATGCTCTTTGTCCACCCCGACGATATGGGCAAGGGATACGGGTCGCGCCTGCTGCACTTCGCCTGCGAGGAGAAGGGTATCCGCAGGGTGGACGTGAACGAGCAGAACGGACAGGCACTGGGGTTCTACCTGCACCATGGTTTCCGGGTCACCGGGCGCGATGCAAAAGATGGCGAAGGCAAACCCTACCCCATCCTGCACATGATGCTGGAACAGGCGTAACCCACCTACAATTCACGACAATGATGACAATAAGAACTGAAGTACCACAAGATCACGCCACTGTGGAAAGCCTCATCACCCAAGCCTTTGCCGAAGCCGAGCACAGTGATGGCAACGAGGCCGGACTGGTGAAGACATTGCGCCGTAGCCGTGAGTTCATCCCCGCCCTATCGCTGGTGGCAGAGGTGGACGGCAATGTAGTGGGGCATGTACTTTTCACCAAAATAGGAATAGGCCAAGGGGAGGGAGTGACTCTGTCTCCGCTGGCAGTATTGCCCCGTTTCCAAAGGCAGGGCATAGGCTCCGCACTGATAGCACGGGGGCATGTCGTGGCACGCGAGATGGGATTCTGTGTGTCCGTGGTACTTGGGTCTCCGAAATACTATCCGCGACACGGTTATGTGCCGGCCACGAAGTTGGGCATCCTGGCCCCGTTCGAGGGTATGGACGAGTACTATATGGCATGCGTGCTGAACGCAGACGTGCCGGTTCCACAAGGCACTGTCAGCTACGACCCGGCATTCGGACTATGACACACACCGGCCACAGTCAGAGAAACATGGACATGAGTTCCTTCACTCCCTCGGAAGCGCCCTTCCGGATGACATGTATATTCCTGGCAGAATGTGGATTGACAGGCTTGGGATCTATAAGGTAGACCTCAGCCTTGGGCGGGACATAGTCCAGCAGGCCGGCAGCGGGATAGACGTTTAATGAGGTGCCTATGATGACAAAGATGTCGGCCTTCTGCACATAATCTATAGCCGTCTCTATCTGAGGAACGGCCTCGCCGAACCACACTATGAAAGGGCGCAACTGGCTGCCATCGCCGGCCATATCGCCCATCCTGATGGCAAAGTTGTCGGGAGTCAACTCGCGTATGTAGCGAGGATCGTAGGGGTCGCGGCTGGAGCACACCTTGGTAAGTTCGCCGTGCAAGTGGATAACGTGGCTACTGCCGGCACGCTCGTGCAGGTTGTCTATGTTCTGTGTGACCACGATGACATTGAACTTCTTCTCCAACTCGGCCAGCCCCAGATGCCCGGCATTGGGCTCCACATCCAAAAGCTGCCGGCGGCGCTCGTTGTAGAAGTCTATCACCAGCTGTGGGTTCTCTCGGTAGCCTTCTATGCTGGCCACCTGCATCACAGGGTAGCGCTCCCACAGTCCTCCCGCATCGCGAAACGTGCTGATTCCGCTCTCGGCGCTCATGCCTGCGCCTGACAAGATCACAAGGTTTTTCATGTCTTTGTCTATCGTTTAATTAGTCTTTTCCTATTGCCCGACACCTCGTAGCCTACAGCCCTGCGAACAGTGTAACCAACAACGGTACGCTGACCTCCAGCACCATGCCGTGCATCAGGGCTATGGGGAACATCTCCTGCCCCGTACTACGGACGATCATGGGCAGGGTGACGTCCATGGAAGTAACACCGGCCGCCGCCGTGGGGGCATAGCGTCCGAAGACACGCGCCAACCAGGGTCCACAGACCAGGGCCGTCATCTCACGGATGATGTTCACCATCACGGCAAGCACGCCCAGTTGAGTGGCCGTCGACACGCCCATCGCATCGCTCTTCATATCAATTATCAACACTGACGACAGAGAGTAATACCCCATGCCGCTGCCCACAGCCATGTAGTCCGCAAGGCTCCATCCTCCCAACACCATACCCGCAACAGCAGTGAAAGCCAACGTTCCCGTTATTGTGGCGAGGGGCAAGACCAAGGTACGCAGGGAAAACGACCCGGCGATACGGCGCAAGTTACCTCCCGCCCCCAACTCCACTCCTATCTGCACCACCAAGGCATAGAGCAGCCACTCAGTCAGATCGGCAGGCAGGGCATCGACAGGCAACCACCCGCTGACTCCCACCAGTATGCCCATAAGGAACATCCCCAATGCCATCAAGCTATCCTTCATTGCCCAAGCCTTTCCTTACATATTCCCAGAGTACGCGCGCACGTATTACAATATAATGTCCGCCCGCCCATCACTTGGTCCTTTTCTTGTCTATCACCATCCTCACGCCCCAGGCTGCCAGCACACTACCTGCCACACCGGCAAAGGCTACGGCGAAAGCTGTGAGTCCGAAATGCAGGAAGTCCCGCACAATAGCCTCGTTACTACCTAACGTAAAACCAAAGGCCAAGAGCAGTAGCCACACGGTCCATGTGGACGTATGGTGCAGATAGCGCAGATGGCGGACGTTTTTCAACAACACCCCTGCTCCAATGCTAATGGCAAGTAACAAAAGAATCCTCATCGTCGTCTCTTTACTATAGGCAAAGGTACAAAGATACCATGTGCAGACAGCATCCACGCCACAGCGGTTGAGCAATTATCCCTTCCGAGAGGCAGTTTTCGATACTTTCGCTTGGCGGAACCATTTTTTTATTATACCTTTGCACACGCTAATGGAGAAATGATTAGCACTTCAGGTTGACTCGCTAGCTCAGTTGGTAGAGCACTTCACTTTTAATGAAGGGGTCTCGGGTTCGAACCCCGAGCGGGTTACGATAAAGGAGGCACGCATGAAAGCGCGCCTCCTTTGCTGATCATCGGGAGTCATGACAAGACAAAGCCTCGAGAACCAATACGGGGTCAGCTCCAAGTACTGAGCAGAGCGCATCATCACGGATGCCGCGGAGAAACAGGACTGTGCGCCAAGATCATGCGCGTGGGCAACATATCTTCGCGTGCGGCCGACGGCGAATTCCAGGCCAGACTCCTGACGGCAATCTCCGGATTGGGCTTCTTTGCCCCCGTCATGTGACGCTCATGTGGCAAACGTCCTGCCGGGACAGACCCTACACCCCGGCAGACACGAAGCCCCATCCCACGACGGCAAGCCTGCAACATCCGGTTCATCAGATCGCGAAAACCGGTTTATGCACCCGCACAAACCGGTTTTCTCCGTTCAATAAACCAGAATATCCTTGCTCCTCTCCACAGGAACTTTAGTGCAATGCCGTGGGAAGGTAGCACAAGCGCCAGGACACGGCAAGGCGCAACCCGTCCGTTGGCATGCCGCAATCTACGGCATCTGCTCCACCAGCCAAAACAGCTCATTGACAGGTTTGCCGAAGTAGGCGGACAGTCGCAACGCCAGTTCGGTACTGGGGACAAACTTGTTGTTCTCTATGGCAAAGATGGTCTGCCTGCTTACACCTATGGCGCTGGCCAGCTGGGCCTGGCTGATACACTTGATGGCGCGCTCCACCCTGAGATTGTTATCCAACATGGCGTGTCCTTATACGGTTAACAACCAATGAACCCTTGAATAGCACAAGGTAAATCACGGCCAGAAACGGTGTGTTGGTAAAGGCATATATGACTGTACGCAGGAAGCCATAGTTATCCAACGATATAGATTGCATCAGAAATCTGGCAAGAGAGTCACTGACCATGTTGACGATGAAGGCATACACGACCACGGCAAACAACGCCCTCGCCCTCAGGCTCTGTATGTATTCGTCTTCCTGCTTCTCCTGCGAAAGGCATATCAGGCCCACACCCAGATACGGCAGGCAGGTAAAGACAAGCGTTGCAATGATGTTGAGTTTCTCACTCTGAAGCGCTTCGTCCGACGACATGGCCATGTAAGGCAACACACATACGAACGGGGCAGCAAATAACCACCAGCCAAGCTGCTGGTAACGGTGGGGAAGGAGATACGTTCTCGTGTTCATATTGGATAGTGTTTGTAAGGTTTGATGGCACAAAGGTACAGCATACTTTACAAATATCCAAGCGTACACGACAAAAATCACAGGCCTCCCATACGTTTTTAACGTTTGTTATTGAATTGCGTCACTCGTGCAATCTTCCGTGTCATTGACGTATGCCGCCACAATCTCCAGCACGTACATCCTGTGCAGGCCACTGGTAATTCCGCTGTCCAACGTCTTGGCCTCCTCACCGGAACTGTACCATTTGTCACGAACCGTGGTGTCGGTGAAACATTCCGCCCGCAGGTCATCCGCATAAAGCTTGCGGCCGACCAGGGTGAGCCTCGTCTGCCGATATGCCACACCATCCTGCCCGAGGTCTTCCACCTCCAGTCCGCACGCCTTCACCTTGTTGATGTCCCGGCCGGACTTGCTGCCACAGACCTTGTATATCTCGCGGGCCTCCCGGCTCATTCCCAGGAAGGACAGGGTGATATGGTCGCTCTGTTCGGCAAACTCATACGTGTAGCGTTCGGGCCGTATGAACACGTATGCCACGGGCTTGTTCCACAGCCATCCGATGCCGCCCCACGAGGCTGTCATCACATTGAAGCGTTCCACGGTGCCGGCCGTCACCAGCATCCATTCCTTGCCTATAGCCTCGAAGAAGTTGTCCTTCAGTTCCCTTACGTCGATTGCTCTCATAGTGTTGTTTTTGGGTCTTCTGTGTTTGTACTTGTTTGTATGCGTCGCACCTCAGCAAAGTCCCGGCATTGCCGATAACAGTCCACGATCTCCGACATTCCCTCCAACGTAGCAGTATGCCTTGAGCGAGGACACGGTCCATGCTGCAGCCCTTCTCTAAGATCTCTTACCCAGGCGTGCGTTCAGTATGTCGCAGATTTCACGGCTATTCATGGTGAGATCTGCGGTGGAGATATTCTCCGCCGCACCGGTCATCAGAACGTTGAAAGACATCAGCTTCCGCATAAGTCCCGAGGATTTGTCCATCTTGCTATGAAACGGTTTGCTAAGATAATCGATGGCTATCGCATTGGGCAATAGTCCAAGTTTCTGCAGGCGAAACCTTCTCACGTCTTTGAAGTTAACGGTATAATACCTGAACCTGGTCTGTATCCATATATCCAGTCTGTCCTCGTGGATTATCAAGTAAGGAATACGATGGACACTGTTGTAGATAAGAGCAACGAGCATGAGCAGACCTCCGCCTCCAAAGAATATCACTCCCATCCAGCCGGACACCACCTTCACCCACAGCGGGCAATCCTCGCACAGAAGAATCCAACCACACACCACGGCACAAACCAAGCCTATGATGACCGTCAACATGTTTCTCCACAGGCTGTGGTAAATTCTTATTTCCATCTCATTCATTTGTATATCGCCATGTTTCATATACTCTCACGTGTTACGTAAACTCCTCCACAAGGCCAACACATTTCTCCCAAGCGACCATGCATCTCAGCGTCTTTCCTCAGGATTTGCCATGCCATTGCTCTCAAGCCCCTTTCCATATCCCGGCCAGCTGCCTGCGGATAACGTACATATTGAACCATGTCACAAGTACGAGATAGGCCACAGCCGACCAGAGCATTGGTAGGACGGAGGCTCCGCCAAGTCCTATGGCATGCAATTGCCCGTCCCACAGAGCGCGGCAGCAGACGGCAATCGTGGTGGCCATGATGGTGATAACGGTATTGGCTATCAGTACCATGGCATCGTAGTAGCGGGAAATCTCGCCGGGCGAGAAGCCTTGAAGCATCAGCTTGCGTATCGTCTCCTTGTTCTTCTGGAGAAGCAGAAAAATGGACAGGGTAAGGATAAACAGTGCCAGCAGACTGATGACCACGCCGTTGGAGGCAACCACGCCGGAGACCACACGTAGGAATTCCGAGATGTTGCCGGCACTCTCCTTGTCCCCTGCAATCTCTATCCCTTCGTCCTTGAGATAACTATCCATGCCGGAGGCTGCCATGCGGTCTATCTTGACGATGAGCCTCGAGGCATCGCGTCTCTCCCCGGGATTGTACCTCGCGTTGGCCCAGTCCATGAAATCCTGTGGCACGGCAATGGTATTGAGACGTGAGGAAAAGCCCACGACGGCGGCATCGTAGACATCGGTGCGGTTGTCGGCCCCCGTTATCCGCATAACTATGGGCACCGCGCCAATCACCTCCTCGCTGATCTGCGGCAAGCCCTGCGGTATGGCAAAGCCAAAATTATAGAGCGTCAGGTAGTCCTTGCTAAGGATGACCGGGATGAACTTTTCCTCAGGATTGAAACTCCATTCACGTGGCGTGACGTCGAAGAAGTCGTCGGGCACAGACTCGAAGAAGAGGTATGTGGAGAGCCCACGCCCTCCCATGCTGACGGAACCGTTGACAGCAAACCGGGATGCGGTGAAACGTCCAACCTTCTGCACCCATGGCTGCCGCGCAAGCCGCTCGATGTCGTCCTCCGAGAAGGCCACGGGCCTGAAGCCAATACCGTCCACCTTCTTGGAGAGCACCACATAGTCCTCAGAGAAGAAGTTATCGTCATCGGAGTTGGAGTGCTGACTGTCGCCAAAGAATATGATGCCGATAAGTATGACGGACAGTCCGATAACATTGGCAAGAGCATATCCCAAGAGCTGCCCCAGGGAGATGTTCCTTCTGAGGAGACACCAAACCTCGTATCGAAAGTTGTGCTTCATGTCTATAAGGATATAAATTGGGCATTGTCCAGAAGCAGATGGTTGCCTACTGACGTTGCAATCATCCCGGCCCCCTGACTGTCGGCCTCTTCGCTGATGATGCCGGCCACTACCCTATTGTTGTTGGCATCGAGATGACTGACGGGCTCATCCAAGAATATGAAGTCAAACGGCTGGCACACGGCGCGGATCAGCGCCACCCTCTGCATTTGGCCTATGCTCAACTTGCCCACCAAGGCATCACGTTTCTCGGCTATGCCCACACGCTCCAGCATGGTCATTATCTGACTGCGGCTCTTGTGTCCCGTACGGTTGTTCTTCAGCTCGATATTCTGCATGACTGTCAGTTCCGGAAACAGTCCCATGTCCTGCGGCAAAAAAGAGATGCTACGGGTACGTATGTCGCACCATCGTTCGATGCCGAACGACCTGATGTCCTTGCCGTCGAACAATATCTCGCCCTTGTAGTCCCGGCGGCTTCCGTAGATGAAATTCACCAGCGACGACTTGCCGCATCCCGACTCGGCATGTATGCACATACGGCACCCACGTCGAAAGACAAAAGATTGTTCTCCCCAAATCTGGGAAGAACAAATCTTGTCCGTATCCTCCATACCCGCAAAGACCATGGGGAGGAGGTTATTGATGGTTATAGTTTCCATAACCTACACACTGCCGTCGACCGGGTCAGCTGGCCTTGCCGCCGGCCTTTGTCACCAGCTTCACCAACTTCTGTATGATGCCGGCCTTGCCTTCCGCATCACCGTCAATCTCCAGCATCATGGATGCGCCCATGATTTCGGGCTTGCTGTAGCAAGCGATGGTTACGTCATTGTCTATCTTCAGGTCGCTTGCAAGTTTGTCGCCTTTGGCCAGTTTGCCGTATGCTGCAAATCGGCTCTTGGTGAACTCATTGTCCCCGACAAAGATGTTCTTGTTTTCCTTATTGATGGGATGGTTGGCAACAACCAGAACGTCGTCTATGCTCTGTGCATAAAGTGTGCCGGCCATGCCAAATCCCGCAAGATTGACTGAGATGCCGGAACCGGACTCATCGAAGGGCACAGACATACCCTCAAGCATGCCCTTGATATCCTCGATCAAGCGCTTGGCCTTTCCTTCCTTAGTCTCAAGCACAATGGTAGCAGAGAACTGCGACAGCATATCATCGCCCATGTACATGCCGGACACGGACTCCAATCCGTTGGCCAGGCCAAAACCTATGGCCACAGTACCGTCGATATTCTCAAGATAAGGCAACACCAAGTTGAGCTGTGCCCTGTCAGCACGTGAGAGGCCCGAGGCCTGGGCTACCATGTCTATATATTGGTTCCAGTCCACATTCTTCAGGCTGAAGGCATAGGCCACGGATTCCTTCTCGTCCAGAATGGCAATGGCTTTCTTGCTGATGGTTGATGAATTGTCCATGAATGGCATCACCTTGTCGGCCTTCAGTTCATTGCCCTCGCCATCGAACATCTTTATTTCCACAGCACACTTGTTGGACGAAAGGTCCCCGCGCATGCAAATCATGCCGTCGAACATCGACAGAGCCGCAGATGGGATACCGGCACCCTGCAACATCTGCTTTATGTCGGCATTGCCGGAAGCAGCTACGCCAATGGCATTGCCACCGGCAATATACTTACCATAACTCGTCTCGGCAAAACTCTTCTTGGCGGCACCCTCACTGACCTGCTGCAAGTATTTTGTAGGAGAGAATTCCTTGGTCGTCTTCGCGTCCTTCAGCAAATAAGCATACGAGCCATTCAACGCCACATAGTCATAACCATCGAGCACATACTTGGCATATACGTCCATATCGCCATCTGCCTTTATCTTTTTATAAGCACGGGACTTGATAGCCTCTACGAAGAGATCCTTGTCATTGAGGGCAAGCACCACCACACCCTGATCATCAGCATAGGATCCAAACACGGCACATGCCTCCAAGTCCACGTGTGAACTCTTCAGGAACTTGTTGACGTCCCTCAAAGACAACGAAGTCCCCTCCGGCATGATGTCTATCAGGTCCTGCGGTAATTTTATTTCAGAATTCTCCAAAGAACCACCTGCAGACTCAACTATCGCCTTCACATTGCCCACGACAACCAGATCGGCATCCGCCGGCACCTGCTCCAGTATTCCACCCGTCTTGCCATCGTTGGAACAAGACAGCGTCACCACCATTGCTACGATAACGCACAATAACCTGCAAAAAAACTTTCTCATACTCTTATGTTGTTTATGGTTTGTCTTAATAAGACAGATAGTCACAAGCCGTATGCCATAGTAGCAGTTCCATCGGTAGCTTGCACCACAAAGATACGATGTTTTATCTAATGCACAAAGCAAACAAGCCTTTTTCTTAACATATTACGAGATAAACACAAATCTCTGCCAACTGATTTTGTGTAAGCAACAAGTCTTCATCAGCAAAGCGCACAGACACAAGAGCTTTCTCATTATCATCCTATATTAGAGTATTATTGGGTCATTCCAATATGGAATGATACCGGCAATTGGCTGGCAGCAGGCCCGACAAACACATAGCACAAGATAAGCGTAGCGACACCTTGCGTGTCGTATGACCATCAACAAAAAGATTGAAGGCAGACCGCAGTGAGATGGTATTTTTGACTCTACTGGAGTCGAGGGCCTGAGTCTATTGGACTCTCGCCCCTGACTTCAGTAGACTCTCGTCCCCGTTTCTACTGGACTTTCGGATACATTCTTGCTGGATATTTTCAACCCTTTAGGCATACCCAACAAACAGGCGTTCCATACCTATTGACTTGCTTCAAGTACCACTACCTATCTCATCCAAATCGATCATCAGCCCTGTAATATGGGTAAAATTGACATTTGTTGATACTGTTTTAAGTTTGGCCACCTAAAACTACAAACTTCTCCGAACTTGTCCAAATGGACGAGTCCCGTTTTTTGAGACTTCGCTCAGACACACTCAAAGAAACAGTATCGTTGAGTGGTAGCAAAATACTGTGGATAACGACACACGATTTTATCCTCCCCTTTGGGAGTGTCAGGCAAAAAGATAAAGTTATGCAATACATCAAGCAAACGCTCCCTTCTGAACAATCCGTGCATCATTGTAAACATGCTGTCAAAAGCACCGTCAAGCACGGAGTCTGTTGCCTCGGCTTTATGCCAACCGTAGAAAAACTCGTATGGAGCAAAAAGCGAACCCACCTTGTTGTTCACTCCATCGCTGATAACCACAAAGGCGTTATAGCGGAAAGTTTCGGAATATCATGGCGATAACGGTTCGTCAACTGTTTGTAAGCATTTTCAATGGTGGTGTTTTGTTTGATGGCATTCTTAAATTCAAGCACTACCAAAGGCAAGCCATTGACAAACACAATGCCATCGGGAATACGATGGTGCTCGCCGTCTATGACAAACTGATTAACGAACCTGAAAAGATTGTTCTTTCCCAACTCATTCCTTTCCACTTCTGTATAATCAATGGGATAAATATGAAGATTGGGTAACTTGGGGTTGGTTCTTTTTAACGAAAAGCCCTCTTGCAGAAGCCGCAGTGCTTCTACGTTTTTCGCATATACGCCACCGCCGTCCGAAGTTTCTAATCTGGCGATTGCCCGATTGATTTCATCATCAGTGATATGGTCTGCTTCATATTTCTTCTGCAAATAAAGGCGTAAGTCATCATAGAGAATAACATCCCGTGTATCCCGAGTAATATTTTCTCCATGCACGTAGTCGTAATGCTCTTTCTTAAAAAGCTCGACAAACACTTGTTCTAATTGTGCTTCGTTGAAGTGTGCCATTATGCTATTGGTTTAATGAATGATAATAGGCAGCTCCTTTCTCGGTCAATACATATCCCCCAGTCTTCTTGGAACCTTGATATTCTATCAAATTCAGCGGGTCAGAGGATAATGTCTTTAAGATTCTCCACACGGTTGAGCGTGATAGAAATGATACTGCCAATAGTTCCTTTTGCTTTATATTCGGAGATCGGGCAATGAGGACAAATAAGGATAACTCCTTTTCATTTATTGCTTCATTTATTGCTTCATTTATTGCTTCATTTATTGCTTCATTTTTATCATTTATCGCATAATCAACACCTTCAAAGCCTTCCCGACAAGGTATGGTCATGAGGAAATAGGTTCTGTCATCATCAGTCTCTATGACAGCAGAAGCAGAACCGTTATCTTTAAGGGCTTTCTGTATGGTAGGAATACCTGTGGCTCTTCCCTCTGTCAAATCAAGTTCTTTCAGGAAGTCACCCAACCGGCGGTTACGGTATCTTCGTGCCTTTAATTTCCGTGCTGCTTTTATAGCTTCCGCACTGATAGAGCGATCTGGACCAGCATAGCTTAATATATCTATATGAGTTGGTTCAACGGTAATCTCCACTGGCTCACGCTCTTGATAATCACGATGATACAAAGCATTGACCACAGCCTCCTCAAATGCCTGATAAGGATAGTTGAATATTTTGTCCGACTTTTCTCTATCTACAGGTTTCGTGATTTTCTGCTTGATAACGTTGGTACGAAGATACGATAATGTTTCCTTTATCATTTTAGGGACAGGTCCTGTTATCTTCGGCACTTCAATCATCACGTCAGGATCTTCTATACTTCCATTGGGAAACAAAACTATATCAACTTGAGTGACGGGGAAAAACTTCTCCGGATGTTCACAAAACATCATCGCAGCACAATTCTTTATCAAACGGTTTTCAGATGGACCGGTCAATAAATCCATTTCGTCAAGTACATCCGTTAATGGCCTGGCAGTGAAATTTTCCGCTAATTTACTCTTTACCGTTTTCAGGTGTTCATAAACAAGCACACCGGAAATGTCATCAATCTTAATAGCCTCATTTCCTCGTTCGTCAAATGGCACACGGTTGGCCAACTCCCTCACCTCATCCAATATCTCACCTTTGGCTTCAATGGTGGAAGATTTGCTTCGTACATAAAATTTAGGTACCGACTTCTTGGCAACTACACTTTCCGTCACAGAATAAGGTCTGTTTATCCCTGTTGGTGCCCATATCACGAGTATGGTTTTACCGTCCACCTCCTCAGGAGACACCTTTGTAAGGTATGATGGAGATATTTTCGCATCATACCCCACCATCTCTTTCATTATGCGGTCTATCTCATTCTCGGGCAAGCCTTTCACCGGACGCTTGGCTATTCCGTTTTCCTCTTCCACTCCCACAAGAATATATCCTCCGCCGATATTCTCCCAATCTGTGGCAAAGGCGCAAATAGTATGGTAAATCTTATCTGGATTCCAACCTGCCTTAAATTCTATTCGATTGGATTCAACTTTTCGTTTGTTGAGCAAATCTTCTATGTTGATTGGTAGTGCCATATTTATAATTATTTGTAGATGATGGTTTGTGCCACAAGAGTATTCTCTTATTTATCGTTGAATTGTAACATAATTATGAGCCTGATAATTTCTTGATTTTTTCAAGGATTGGGCGAAAGTTTTCCCAACTGTCATTGCTTATTTTGATGTAATTACTAATAACCGCTTTTGCAAAATCATCTTTTTTTGCTAATAAGTTATTATCAAATTCATCATATACGGCTTGTCCTCCATTGTTTTCTAATATTTTATCCAAAGTTTTACCATCGGGTTTATTCAATATAAGATTTTTATTTTCATTATGTCTCATTGAATGTTGTGTAAATTCTGTACCGAAGAACAGTCTATGTCCAATATCATTAACCGGAGCTTTTATTTCTTCATCTGAGAACAAATATTCTATTGAAATTTTTGTTTGCCCTTTGTCTTCTCTTTCTTTGGGTATAGGTATGCAGAAAGCATATACTCCATTTCCATAATCTTTGTATTTATCCTCTCCAACATCCATCTTTTTCACCGTAGAATCAATATCTCGATCGAATATTCCAATAATAGGGAAAGGCCTCCTTATTTTACATAGCTGTTCCAACATTTTTTGCAAATTTGAGTCTCCGTCAGGTTGTTGATCTTGAGTTATAACATCAAAATCTATCTCATTTGCTTCCAAAACATCCTTTGCTTTTTGAATAAATTTAATATCCGTTTTCCCTTCAGTTATTACTAAAGGTTTTCTCATTTCCTTAAGAGTGTCTTCCAATTGGTGATATTTTTTTGCAAATTGGTTATTCTCATTCACCATCATATTGTAAACTTCTTTATATAAAGCATTATTTATTGGAGAACAAGTAATACCATTATTATCCAAATCTATTATTTGAGAACGTTCTGACGCTGTTTCTGCAAGTCCAATATTCAAGAAAGGAGAATGTGAACTTACAATAAACTGTATATTGGGAAATAGATTGAATAATTTAGGCAAGATTTCTTTTTGCAATGTAATATGAAGATGTTTATCAATCTCATCTATTAAAACAACTCCATTTATGTTGTTTAATTGTATATTATTTTGGTTGTTATCTGCTTGATGAAGAATTTCGCCAAAGATAGATATTAACGACAATTCACCAGCTGATAAATTAAAAATTGAAGGACAAATACATAATGAAGTGTTTGATGATACATCATTCATAATAGCAATTCTTGTTGAACCACTATTTCTTGTCCCGATACCTAATCTTATAGTTCCATTATAAGACTTTGAAGATAATGCACTTGATACAATATTATTGAGATTATCCCACACGAAAGTTCTTTCTTCTGGAGGTATCGTTATTGGGATAATACTATTGCCATTTTTAAATAATCGTGTTTCTTCTTTTAACTTCATATCAAGCAGTACATCCAAAAACCAATTAACCAATGAAGGTAAATCAGAAACAACCTCAATTTGATTGTCAAGATATCCTGAGAATTTACTTTTTATTGCATAATCCAATTTAATATTATATGGATCATTCAAATAGTTAGGTGTTTCATACCTATATGAAGGAAAGTATGTTAATACGGATTTTGAAAATATTTCTTTTTCGATTATATTTTTATCATCTAATGCCCAATACTTAATATTATTGGCATTGGAAAGCGTATGTTGTATTTTTGAAAAATCTATTTTAGATTCTATGGTTATTTCTGAATCATATTGTTCTTTCGTACAGCTATTTCGAATATCAATATAATCAATGTTTTTTTCATCGTGCTTAAAACGTAAGTATACATATGAAGGGCTTGATGAATCGATATTATACAAAGCAGAAGAGACCCGATAATACTTATTCTCTTTACCTTCAAACTCATTATGAAATACTTTCTTTGCTAATTCATAAAAAGCATCTGTTATATGCGACAGGATAGTTGTTTTCCCGTTTCCGTTAATGGCAGATAACACATTTATACCATTTTCTTTAAAATCAAGTTCCAGACGCTTAAATGGAGCACGATTTATAAATATTACTTTTACTAAGCTAAATGACATGACTTTAATAATTTATTGTCCCATCCTCGCCAAAAGCAAAGACTGTAATTCTGTTATTATTTTTGTTTCTTTTCTCTTCTGAATAATTTCGATTTCGTTAGTTCTTGCTATCTTATCAAAATGCTGCATCGTATTATAATCCGGTATAATACAATCAATTTGGGTTAGAATTGTTTGAGTTAACAATGGTTGGCTCGCCCCTTCACTTTTACTATTTAAGCTAAGAGTATTCAAAAGCCAATAAAGACAATACAATGCTTCGTCTTTTGAAACAGCCATCATCGCATTATCATTAATCCAACATTTACCTTGTTCTAATTGAATGTTTCCACAATTAGCCCCAACCCTACCAATCACTATCACATTTGTAGCATTATGAGAATTATGAAATCCAACAATGCCATTTCCACCATATACAGGAAATTCACCATCTATGGGTTGTACTGCCTTTCCATTCTTAAAAATGGCAATCTCACCCAATGTTCCCATTCTCCATCCTTCTGGCAAATTCTCAGGGTCAATATCCTCCACAAACATCTTGCGATAGATAGTTTGGGCAGTTGCTTCAAGCGTAGCTATCAGACGGCGGTTGTTTTCAATTCGTTGCTCTATGGCTTGATATTCGGATACAATCTTGCGCTGCTCTTCTATAGGAGGAACGGGTAACATGACATCACACATCTCGTCCCATTCAAAGACTTCACGTGCTGAACCATGAGATTTGAATCGAGCATATCTGTCAAACTCAGGGCGGCGAAACCACATCATCAAGTATTCAGGGAGTAGTTTCGTTTCGTCTATTACTTCAAAGACTGTGTACGCTTGGGAAATGATACAAGGCTCGGTTTCATCATATAGTGCAATAGTGATTTTATCACCATTGCGTGAAGTCACAGGTACATAGCCGAACTGCCTTGGCTCAACGACTTTGTAATTTCGCATATCAGTCCCTATGGTATTAGCGATGGACGGGATAAACTGTTTGGCAATACTTAGTCCCAGCAGTTTTTCCACCGCCAAATCCTTATTACGTACATCCACCTGCCGTATGTAGTCGCCCAGCCGCTTATAATTTGATTTCATATCCTAACGATTTAAATACATTAAGAACGGCTTCCCGACTTTCAGCCTCTTGCCTAATGATGTCTGACAATTCTGATTGCAGTTCTTTCATACGGGTATCGTAATCTACAGTTTCATCACGATTAACGAACTCTATGTATTTGCTGGGAACGAGTGAGAAGCCCTTGTCCTTTATTTCATCGAACGAAGCCGAATGGCAAAACTCCGGCACATCGGTATAGGTGTCTGCATAACCTTCCCGTTGCCAATTGTGATAAGTGTCCGCAACCTTGCGTATATCCTCGTCTGTGAAATGCACATACTTCTTTTCAAAGGGTTCGCCCATCTGACGCATATCTATAAAAAGTATTTCCTTTTCGCGGTCACGGTAATGTATCTCCTCACCGTTGCGATTTACCACACGGGCTTTTTTGTTGGCATTAAGTATCCAAAGCGTCACAGATATATCAGTAGAATAGAAAAGGTTTCGGGGCAAGATAACTATCGCCTCCACAAGTCCGCGCTCTATCATCTTTTGACGGATAGCTCCCTCTGTGCCGTCTGCACTCAGTGCGCCATTGGCAAGAATGAAGCCAGCCACACCGTTAACCGAGAGCTTGCTTACCATGTTGAGAATCCATCCATAGTTGGCATTGGAGGTAGGAGGAGTGTCATAGCCAACCCAGCGAGGGTCATCGGTAAGTTGGTTATCCGCACGCCAGTCTTTCTGATTGAAAGGAGGATTAGCCATGATAAAGTCAGCTTTCAAATCCTTATGACGGTCGTCGGTAAAAGTATTGGCTGCATAATCTCCTAAGTCGGCAGCAATGCCACGGATGGCAAGGTTCATCTTTGCCAGTTTGAATGTGGTCTTTGTATATTCCTGTCCATACACCGACACCTTGCGGCGATTACCGTGATGGCTTTCCACGAATTTCATGGACTGCACGAACATACCGCCCGAACCACAACAGGGATCGTAAATCTTACCCTCGTATGGTTCAATCATCTCGGCTATAAGATTTACGATTGTCTTTGGTGTATAGAACTCGCCCTTACCCTTGCCCTCTTTGATGGCGAACTTGGAAAGGAAGTATTCATACACACGGCCAATGATATCGTTGCCATCGGCAGACGCAAGTATCGAGTCAAAACCATCTATTTTATCAAGTAGCGAACCGAGTTTCTCTGCCTCTATGCCGAGTGAACTGTAATAGTTGTTGGGCAATGCTCCCCGTAAAGGTTTGTTCTCCTTCTCTATATCCGAAAGAGCCTTATCCACGATGGAAGCGATATTCGGTTGCTTGGCGTTCTCTTTCAGATATGCCCAGCGAGCCGTTTCCGGCAGATAAAATACATTCTTGGCAGCATAGAACTCCACACTATCCACAAAGTCTTCCAAACCGTCACTGATTATCTCCTGTCGGCGTTTCTCAAAGTGGAAACCAGCATATTTCAAGAAAATCAATGACAGGACAACATGCTTATATTCGCTCGGTTCAATAGAACCGCGCAGTGCATCACATGCTTTCCAAAGCACTTCCTCCATCGGGAGATTATCTTTTTTATTCGTTGCTTTCTTTGCCATAATCAATCATTATTTCCGCCATTAATCAGTTGGCGAGGGTCAACATTAAGTAAACTTGCAATCTTTACAAGCATATCAAGGGAGGGTTGCATCTTGTTGGAACACCATCGGGAAACGGTCGCTTCATTTTTCCCTACTTGTTCGGCCAACCATTTACCTGTTTTGCCATTCTCAACTAACACGACCTTTAGCCTGTTTATCTTTTGCGATTCCATACGTTTTAATTTGCTTGCGAATTACAATACTTTGATTTGTAACGCAAATATAGTGATAATACTCGGAAATACCGCATTGTGCCTCAAAAAAGTAGCCTGAACGCCCACAAAATCAAAGATATTAGCTATATTTGCAATCACAGAGAGAAGAAATAGGCCAATGAACGAAGAAAACAAAATAATACTCTATCAGGACGATGATGAGATAACTCGCGTGTCTGTACGTTTTACCGATGAAGATTTGTGGTTGACACAAAATCAGTTGGCGGAGATATATTGTACGACAAAGCAGAATATCAGTAAGCACATAGACAACATCCTAAATGATGGAGAATTAGGCCCAAATCGAACTGTAAAGGATTTCTTGACAGTTCGGCAAGAAGGTAAACGCCAAGTGCAGCGCAGTGTTTTGCACTATAATCTTGATATGGTTATCGCCTTGGGCTATCGTGTGCAGTCGCAGGTGGCACCACTTGAAAAGGAAGTTGAGATAATCAGCTTCCTTTTCTGTTATATTGAATTTTGGCGGGTTGGACATTTTGCATAGTGAGACCTCTTATAATAGGTTGATTTGCATATCTTTGTAGTATATTATCATTGATATGGTTAAAAAATGCTTTTTCTGTGGTTCTTCTGACGTGATTCGATATGGTCACAGAGGACGTAAGCAATTGTACAAATGTAAGTCCTGTTGCCGTCAGTTTATAGGCGGTTATCATCGTGACCAATCCCAGGTCATCACCGATTATGTAGATGGCAAACAGACCTTATCCCAACTTGCCGCCAAGTACGGTGTGAGTGAAAAGACGATTCGTCGTGACCTTTCTGGAATGCGTTACGTCCACAATATCTCCAAGGACAAGGATGTGACAGTGCAGATGGACACGACCTATTGGGGCAGGAACTTCGATCTTATGGTCATCAAGGATGCGGTCAGAGGCAGTATTCTGTGGCACAAGTATGTTCATCACGAGACTATCGCCCAATACGTGGAAGGAGTGGAGTGGCTGAGAGGAAACGGCTTTCGGATATATGGAGCAGTGATAGACGGTATGAGAGGTTTGTCGTTGGCACTAAGGCCTATACGTGTCCAGATGTGCCAGTTCCATCAGATGCTCATCGTGCGTCGCTATCTCACTCAGGAGCCTGATTTGGAAGCGTCAGCGGAATTACTGGAACTCGTCAATAATATGACAGGTATGGACAAGGAGAGTTTTATCGGCGCATTCGAGGAATGGTATGAGAAGTACAGAGAAGTCATCAATGAAAGGGTTCATGACAAGAGGATAAGACGAAGGACACCTCCGTATATGCGTCCAAGGCTACGTAGCGCATACCTGAGCGTGAAGCGGAACATGCCCTTGTTATGGACATTCTACGATTATCCGGAGACAGGACTTCCTAACACAAACAACGCACTGGAGGGGACATTTTCCGACCTAAAGAGTAAAGTCAGAGTACATAGTGGCATCAGCAAAGAGAATAGGAAGAAACTGCTGGACGAATACATCCAAAGACACTATTAAAACTGTGGCAGCCTTCAGCGCCCATGGGCGCTGAAGGCTGGTTCCACCATGCAAAATGTCCAACCCTCTATTTTCAATACAAAATCACCATGCAAAATGTCCACATGACCTGAATTTGTTGTTCTGTGGATTGTAAGTATCCTGTTTTAAGGCATTGTTTATTTGCTTTTGTCTTTTGGCTTCAATTTCATTTCTTTTAGCCGCATTAATTTTCGCCTCGACCGTGTTTTGATATGCCTCTGCCTTTTCACACAATTTTATGTCATTGTATAATATCACTATGTACTTAAAATATTTTGTGTATTTAGATACTGTTTCTTTGAGTGT